>DASPXV010000212.1:0-37197 GCA_035637115.1 Vicinamibacterales bacterium | reverse complement strand
CCACACGAACGGACGCTGGAATCCGCTCGTCGCTCTCGCCCACCCGACGATCTTCGATCCGTCGCCGGAAACGCCGAGCGGTTGGACCTCGATCGCGTTTGGATTGAGGCCCCCAAGATCCTGCATTCCGGTCGCGGCCTGCCATCGGAACCCCCGCCGACGAAAAAACGCCCCGCTCGGCTCCCAGTACTCGCCGATCACGACGGAGCCATCCGCAGAAGCGCGCCACGCCTCACTCTGCACGCTCGAGATGCCCGCGGGCGCGAGGCCGAGCGGTTGGAATGTCGCCGAGTTCTGCGCGGCAGATCCCGTTGACAGCGTAAAGACGAACGCCAGAACAGCCAGTGTGCCCCACCGAGGTGCGTGGTTTCATAAGTCATCCTTTCAAACCACTCAGACGATACCGCCCGTAGCCGCGCCGCCGTCAGGCTCAGGCAATACGCGCGCCTGCGGTTCGCGAGCGCGATCACGCGGTTTTCGGCAGGGCTCTATGCGGCGGCCATGATCAGCTTCTTACGAGACGCCGATACCGCTTACGCGCGCCGAAAGAGGAGTGTGGGATACGGAATTGACGATCGTGCGGCGACCTGTCGCGCGACGCAGCACCTGCGTTCGTCATCGCGACGCGAGCTCGTACCAGCGTCCGCGGACATTGGAACGCGATCCAGGAGCGCGCCTGCGTTTGTGTGCGGCGCTCGTTTCATTTCTTGCAGCGGTCATGCGGGTAGTTCCGCGTCGGATTTCTCCCGAATAAGGACTTCTACATTCCGGTGTTCGGCGTTGCCCGGTCCACGGCGATTTTGTGGCTTGCCAGTTTGGCTTCTCCTCAGCCGTACATGTACCGCAGCATCTTCGATGTCGCGCGAAGAGACTTGTGCCTGCCACGCCGGAGGTCTAACGTCTCCTCGGGCCAATGCATAATTTCCGGCCATTTCTCGCGAATTCTCAAGCAACTTAACTTGCCACCCGACTCCGGTTGGACGTCCAGCTGAATCGGACTCCAGCCGGTAGGGATTCTCAGAGATGTTGATTTGGAATCCATTTCAGTCGAAAATGGAAGCATGAAGACGACCGTCGATATTCCTGAGGATGAACTGAAAGACGCCATGCGCTTTACGAAGGCGAAGACCAAGCGCGAGGCCGTCGTCAAGGTCCTGGAAGAGTTCAATCGCCGTCGGCGCATGGCGGAGTTGGTCAAGTACTCCGGCAGCTTCAGCGACAGGTTCCCGACCAACGAGGAAATCGAGGCGATCGACGCGGCACGCTCGCGGAAGCTCAATGGCCGTCCTCGTCGATAGCTCGCTGTGGGTCCACCAGCTTCGAAAGAGTGGTGACCTCGCGAAACGCGATCGCGTCAACGCGCTGCTGGAGAACGGCGAAGCGGCCTGGTGTCCAGCCGTCCGGCTCGAATTGTGGGGTGGCGTGACCAATGACGCTGAGCGGAAGACGCTTCGTCGGTATGAGGCGCTGCTGCCTGACTATGAGATATCTGCCGACGTTTGGGAGCGGGCGATTCGACTGGCCGATCGCGGCCGGGCGTCCGGTGTGACTGTGCCGCTCTCGGACTTGCTGATCTTCGCGTGCGCCAAGATCCATGGGCTCGGCATCGCGCACGACGACGGGCATTTTGACGAATTGGCGAAACTCGAGGCGTGATGGCGCTCACCGTTCCCCTGTCCCTGGCGCTTGGCCGGTACATGCAGCTGCCCCAACGAGTCGACGCGCAGAAGATCAGATCAGCGTCCCTCGCGTTTGCGAAACTGACGCACTTTAGTAGTCCGATTACATGTCAACGAGCACCGTGAAGCCACCGTACGACATTCGCTTCACATCGAATGGCCTCGGCTGCTTCATCGTCTCCAGTTGTAATTCGTGGGGCTCATGGTCGCCGCGCCTCCCCTACTGCTTTTTGAGACCCGAGATGCAGTTGTTGTCCGGGGTCGCGGCTGGGACCGATCCCTTCAGCCAGCATGTACCACCGGAACCGGCACGCTCCTTCACGAACGTGTACGCGCGGCACGGCTCCTGCTGTGAGCACGAGCTGCGACACGCCTCGAAGGATGGTGTCCGGAAACTCATGTAGTCCGCGCCGGCGCGATTGACGTTCACCGCGGTCGACATCGCGCCGTCGCGACTATTGAGGTACTGCGTGACTCTGCTCGCGATGTACTCGGGATACTCGTTGTCGAGCGAATGCCCTGTCCCCCGCAGAAACCGCATGTATCCGGGGGTATTAACCATCTTCGCGGCGACTTTTTGCGTGTCTTCGCCGAGCCTCGCGCACTTGTCGTCCTCTCCGGCGAAAAGGAGCATCGGCTTCGTGTTGTGCTGGTACAGCGGATCGTTAGGCCCGCCTGCCACGCGATTCTGCTGATGACTGAACGCGAGTTGTTCGGCGCCGAGCCGCCAGTGCCACGCGCGGAAGTTCGCGTCGTAAGTCTCCTGTCGATCGAGTCGAGCAGCCAGGATCGTGCGTTGCTTGCACGCATAGTTATCGGAGAACCAGCATTGCGCCTGCGGACGATTGCCCGCCAGCCCGCCAAGCTCTCCGACCGGCTGCCAATCGAATCCTCCGTAGAACAGCTCGCGCCGCAGTTCCGGTGTCTCACGCTGCGGTAGAAACCGCTCTTCGCGACCGGCCCATTTGAGTGCCCTGTTCACTGCAAGATCCTTGGTGAGGTCCCAGCCGGTGTCGCATCCGCACGTTGGACAGGTCGCAATATAGGATGGCCAGATTGACGCCGGAGACCACGGGACCACCGTCGTAATCCACGGTGTGTCGGGCGTGCGTCCAGCAAGTCGGGCCAGGTCATCCCTGCGCCCGAGCCGCATCGACATGTTCCCACCGAGACTCCCACCGACGACGGCTCGGATTCGCGGTTTCAACTGCCCGGCGAGCTGCGCATCGAGGGCATTGACGAATTCGACGACGAAATCCTCGACGAAATCGACAAGCGGCGTGTGGTGACACGCGACAGCACTGACGGGCCCGATACGGCCATGGTCGATGTTGTCCGCGTACCCACTGGAAGGAAGATCCATCGAGATCATCGTCCAGTTGTGTCCTTTTTGACGATGCAGGGCATCTGTGAGCTGGAGGGCTTCTTCCACTCTTGAATCCATGCCGTGGATGAACAGGATGACTTCTGCATCCGGCGCCAGCGCTGGCAGCGGCTCGGCACGCACGGTCCGCCCCGGACTCATCTCCAGCAGCGGCCGCGGCTGTGGGAAGACGGTCGGATTCGCGTGCGCGATCATGTACCGCGTCGTCACCGTGATTCCGCGGGTCGTCACCGGAATGTGAAAGAGCGGATAGCTCGCGCGCCCCCGTCCCTCGGTGCCTGGAACGTTGACGGGTAAATAAGGTTGGTCATCTTCGCCCGAAACGGCCACCCATCCGAGTGCCCGCCGTTCCGCCGAGTCGTGCGCGGCACGAAGGCTGTCGGCGACACGATAGGCGCGGTCGAGGGCAGCCGTCAGCGCCGCGTCCGGCACGCCGGCGCAGCGGGCACGCAGCGTCGCCTCCGTTGGCCGCTCCTTGATGAACCGTGCAAATGCCGCGCGGCCGGTCACGGCAAGATCCGCGAAGGCGTTGCCAAACTCACGATCGGATGGATCGTTGCCGGACGCGGGACCGTTTCGCGCGAGCTTCTGCGCAGCCATGCACAGATCACCGATCGGATCCCTGGCAGCTGCCGCAGCGCGCAGCTCACTGCGCAAACGTCCTTCGTTCGCTCCCATGACGCTGCCTGGCGCGCCCGGATAGTTGGGCACAGGCCCCGTGCCGGTGGTGTACTTGTCACGCGTCGCCGCAGGGGCGGGCGGTCGAAAACCCTCCAGCGTGTAATCACCGGTCGAAACGGTCGGTATCCAGTCGAGCATGGCGCTCGGCGGCAGGTAGTAGCCTGGCGGTTCCAGATTCGGTTGGTCGCAGACGGGCCCGCGGGGAGGAACCACGGAGGCATAGTTCGTCGCGACGAGCGACTGAGTCGAACAATTTAACGCCAGCGGCGGCTTCGCCCAGGCGTCTCCCTCGCCGAAGCTCTGAGTCGACACGGTCTTCGCGCCACCCTGGCCGCAGTGATACGTGATCTCGAGCTGTTGCGTGCACAACGGGCGTGTTCTGGACCCCGGCTGCGTGCCGTTCGGCGCTTTGAACTCGCAGGTCGTCAATCCATTGCAGGCCCGAGCGACCGCCGCAGTCATGTTCCCGGGCGGTTGAATGTCCAGACATCCCTGGCGCGCGGCGTCTACCCGGATAGTGCCGGTGGTCTCTGGATCGATGGGAACAGAGGTGAATTCCGAGCTCGATCCACCGCTCGGCGAATTCGACGGATTACACCCCAACTGCGCGGGACCGTGCTTCCATGCGTCGCCAGGTACGGTCACCACATGGCGCGAATTGTCGGAGCACTGATAGGCGATCTCCAGGCCTTGCGAGCAGAACGTTCTCGTCGCGGAGTTCGGCTGCTCGCCGGGCGACTGGTACGAGCAGCTCGCCTTCCCGTTGCACGCGCGCGCCACCAGCGACGTCATGTTGCCCGCCGGCTGAATATCCAAGCAGCCTTGTCGGGCAGCGACCACGGAGATCACGTTCGCGCTCGGTGGCGGGGGCGGCGGCGTAGTCGGGGTCGGAGGAGGTGGCGGAGGCGCGCTCGGAAGATCCGGCGGATTACACGCCAACTGTGCGGGACCGTGTTTCCACGCGTCACCGGGCACCGTCACGACGCGACGGGACCCGTCCGTGCACCTGTACGTGATTTCCATCCCTTGCGTGCAGAACGGCCTGGTCGCCGAGTTCGGCTGCTCGCCCGGCGACCGAAACGAGCAGGCGCTCTTCCCGTTGCACGCTCGCGCCACGAGCACGGTCATGTTTCCCGGGGGCTGAATGTCGAGACATCCTTGCCGCGCCGTGACGATCGTGATCACGTTCGGCGCGGGTGTGAACGCGACGGGCCCGCCAGGATCCGTTGCACCAGGGTGGGCGAGGAGCACAGGCAGGAGCGTGGCCGCTGAACTCGCGCGGAGCACCATCATGCGCAGGTTCATCCGTTCCCCCTTGTGGATCGGGAAGTGCCGGACGCCGACATCGAAGATGCCGGCGAAGTAGGGGAGCCTAGCATCAGGCCCGCGTGGCGTCAATTGGAGACCGCTCCACTGTAGGGAGTACATGATCTGACCGCTCCCGAGAGCAAGTGATGTGACCGCTTCGCAATTTGCGGATTTCGGGGGTACGACAGCGGCGCTGGAGGCGCCATGCCGTATCCGGAGTCCGCGTGGGAGCAGGCGATGACCGTTGAGGAAGTAATGTTAAAAGCTCTCAGTGGCGAGCTGCACTGGTTCCGCGCGGCAGAGATCTTAAGCTGGTCGCCGCGCACCCTGCGCCGGTGGCGCGAGCGCTTCGAAACGCATGGCCAAAATGGGCTGCTCGATCGCCGGTTGCTGCGGCCCTCGACGCGCCGCGTATCGCCGCCCCAGGTGGAGCGGGTCCTCCGGCTCTACCGGAGCAGTATGCAGGGTTCAATGTGCGCCACTTTCACGCCATCGCCCGGCGGGACCATGGCATCACCGTCTCCTATAGTTTCGTCAAGCACACGCTGCAGGCGGCCGGGTTGGTGAAACGGCGTCGCGCGCGGGGCCGGCATCGCCGGCGGCGGGAGCCGCGCGCGTGTTTCGGCGAGTTGCTGCATCTCGATGGCAGCACGCACCCGTGGTTAGCGCTGCGGCCCGACGAGCGCCAGACGCTCATCGCCGTCCCCGACGATGCGACCAATCAGGTGCTGCACGCGGCGCTGTATCGCGGCGAGAGCACGCAGGCGGTGATGACCGCGCTGGCGGCGGTGTTCCGCGCGCACGGCCTCCCGATGGCGCTCTACACCGATCGCGCGCACTGGGCGTTTCACACGCCCACGGCGAAAGGGGCCACGTCGACAAGACCCGCCTCACCCAAGTCGGCCGAGCCCTGGCGCAGTTGGGCATCGAGCACATTCCCGCCTACTCGCCGCACGCGCGCGGCCGCAGCGAGCGGCTCAACCGCACGTTTCAGGATCGCCTCGTCAACGAGCTGCGCGCGGCCCGGATTGCCGCAACCAGTCGCGATTGCCGGCGATGTGATCGCGACGTCCTCGAACCGCAAGAATCAGAAATGCGGTCGGCCCCGTGCCGAAGGCGCGTTGAAAGGAAGGCTGTGGTGCAGTCTCACAGGATGATGATCGGCACCACCGAAACCGCGATCTGGTTCACCTGCCACCAGAGCAGCGCGCGGACGTGGCTGTGCATGTCGTCCAGACGGCTGTAGACCTCGACAAGTGATCCCACCATCAGCCACACGGGTTCGCCCTGGTTGAAGCTGTCGTCCGTCGTCGTGTCCAGGTACAACGGCGCCGATTGATCGATGTCGGGCATCAAGGCACTCACGTCGTCGCCGTCCGACGTCAGCTTGTTGTCGAAGAGCCGCACGTACTGCACGGATTCGCGCGATGGCCGCATCACTGAGCCGAACAGCCAGTAATGGCAGGACAGCGTGCCGGACGAGAATCCCCAGTTGTCCCTCAACGACATCAGCGCCTGGTTGTAGAAGTTCCTGAATTCGGCCGTGATACGCAGGCGGCCGGCATCAGGGACCGTGTAAGGCACTCCGCACGACGTGACGACGTCCGCGATGTTGACGTACAGCAGTCCCCAGAGGCCGTCGGAAAACGACGTGTGCTCGTTGTCGTCGAAATCGGCGTCGAGGATGAGTTGTCCCGAGTCCGGCAATACGAACGAGCGATTCGTGACGTCGCTGTGCTGGTCGCCACCCTTCCAGACGTATACATCGACGAGCGAAAACGGCGGCTTGAAGATCGTCGTGTTCGGATCCAGCGGAGGCTCGAGAATGTCTCCGATGGGCGGCGTATGGATGTCGCGCCATGCTGCCGCGAGCTTCTCCAATTGGCCTCCGTGGCGCCGCTGCAGCGCACGCACTTCGCGATAGCGCGGAACCGCGCGCGCGACGAGACGGCGCTGTTTACCGCGAACAGCCTTTCGCTGCGCTTCCCACTTCGCCGCATCTCCTCGCGCGGCCAGGCTCGCCTGCCGAAAATCTCTTTTCAGATCGGCGACGATGCTCTTGGCGCGTTTCAGGTCGGCCTTCCGCAGCAGCCGTTTGAGGTCGCGCTGATAACGCGCGTTCGCTTGCTGGAGCGGCGCGGACCGATCGGTCATCCGCGTGCGGCGCACGTCGTCCAGGCGATTGGGGTCGAGATTCGAGCGGGTGACGGCTCGATTGTCTGGAATGGGAAATGTTGGTTCCATGGCGATGAAGGAGCTGCGAGCCATGTTCAGGAGCGCAGCGACAACTGTCAACGACGATCTGCAGCTGAGCTGGTTGGCTGTCGCCGCCGCGCGATGGCGCATGCCTTCTTGTGCAGCAGCCGATACACCGTCGCCTTGCTGCGGGCGCCCACGGCGCTGGCGACGTCCTCGACCTTGAGCCCCGACGTGGCCATGAGCTGCTGGACACGCTCGACGCGGCGGTCCCATCGGTATTCCTGAACGGTCTTGCCGACGTGGCGCACGAAATGCCGGTTCAGCGTGCGCGGATGCGCGCCGAGCACCGCTGCCATGTCGCCAATTGATCGCGGATCGTCGGGATGCTCGTCGATCCAGTTCCGGGCACGCTCGTGCAGCGGAAGCGCGTGCACGAGGTGTGCGGCGGCCACCAGGCTGCGCGCGGGCGCGAGCAGCGGTTCGAGCGGCGCGAGCAGCGGCGCATCGTGCAGCTGTCTCAGCGCCAACGCGCGATCGGCCGCCGACGTCCAGTCGGCGAGCGCCGTTTCGAGCTGCAGGAGCATTTCGACCATTGCGCCGCGCAGCACGACACGCTCGATCGTGGTGCCGGGCACGGGGCAGTGGCGTTCGAACGTGAGCAGCGCGCGCTGCATCGCGCTGGGTACCTTCGTCGCGATCGCCCCGAACACCACCTGCGTCGCGTTGTTCATCCGGCAGAGCCACCAGGCCCGCACGGAATTGGGCGCGACCGCGGTACTGCTCGCGAGAGGATTTGAGTGATGGCTCGGGTGTCGTTCCTGCACCGCGCCGTCCAGTTGTGGAATGCGGCGACGATTACCGCACAGTTGTCGCGGCGGCCATATTACATCAAGCAGAGTACCGCTTCGGACAATCTCGTTTCGTCTTGCGTCAGACGCGCAGATTCACGCGCGATCCGCGACGGGAACTTGGTTCGCGCGCACGCGCGTATTGACTTGGTTCTCCCGCGGCGCGATAAGCCGAACCGACGACAGGATTGTCCATGAGAGCCGCCTTTTTCCTTTTGGCGCTGCTGGCTGTTCCCATCGCTGCGGAGCAGGCGGCACAGCAAGCCGCGCAGCCGCCCGCCCAGCCGCCGGCGCAGCAACCCACACCGCAGACGGAAACGCGCTACACGCACGCGCTGCTCGCGCAGGGGATCGCCGCAAGCGCGCCGATGACGGTGCCGTTACGCACCGTGCCGGGACAGATCGTGCTGCGAAATTTCGTGGTCGGCCGCGGCACCGCAAAAGACGTCGCCAATCCGGAATTCTCCGTGATGGAACTGCGCGCGGGCCACGTGTTTACGACGATCGCCGGCGATCGCCAGGAACGCGTGCCCGGCGACTTCTGGACCGTCGACAAGGGCGCGACTATCACGTTCGAAAACCCCGAGCCGCATTCGGCCGCGGTCATCCGCGTGACCTCGTTCGGCACAAACCGGTAGCGCCCCCATGCGAAGGCCTCTCGCGCTCCTCTGTCTTCTCGTCGTCGCGTCGTTGGCAGCCGGTGCGTGCGCGTCGAACGACTGGAACGCGTACGGATACGACTCGAAGCACTTCTCGAAACAACCGTCCGAGTCGGCGCTGACGCCGTCGGCCGTGCAGGCATCGCTCCACGTCAACTTCGACTTCGTGATTCCGAGCGGCACGGCGGGCGGCGGATCCGTGCACAGCTTCACCGCCTCGCCGTCGGTCTACAACAACGTCGCGTACGTCGGCGGCCTGAACGGCATCTTCTACGCGATCTTCGGCACGGGATCGTCGAAGGGCACGGTCAAGTGGCAGTATCCGCCCGCGACCGCGGCGGCGGCCGACGGCTGCGGCATCACGACGCAGCCGCTCGTCATTGCGACCGGCAGCGGCAACCCGTCGGGTCCGGGCATCTCGTCCAGCGCGGCGATCGTCAGCGGCGTGCCCGGACACACGCGCGCCGTCATCTTCGGCGCTCCGGACCCGACATCCAATGGCGGCGATGGCCGTGTGTGGGCGCTCGACGCCGACACCGGACAGTGCATCTGGAAATCCGCGGTCATCGCACCGACGAGCGGCACGGCCAAGATCGGCTACTCGTCGCCGGCGATCGCGCACGGCCGCGCCTACATCGGCGTGTCGGCCAAGCACCCCGACAACCCGATCACGATCGGGCATCTCTTCGCCGTAAATCTCGCGGACGGCTCCCTCGATCCCGCGTTCAGCTTCACCGCAACGAACGGCCCCGGCGGCGGCGGGATCTGGAGCTCTCCCGCCATCACGCCGAGCGGCAACGTCGTCGTCACCAGCGGGAACAGCTGTCACAACAGCATTCCGAGTTGCGCGAGCGAGCCGAGCGTCAACCTCTCGCTCAGCATGATGAAGCTCGATTACACCAACGGCAACGTGCTGTGGCAGCTCCAGCCGGTGCCGTTCGCGCTCGACGCGGATCCCGACTGGGCCGCGCCGCCGTCGGTCGGCCAGGTGAGCTGCGGCAGTCTCGCGATGTCGGTGCAGAAGGACGGCTACGTCTACGCCGCCGACATCAAGACGGGCGGACCGTTCTCGAATCCCGCGTGTTCGAGCGCGGGGCACAGCCTCGAATGTCCGCGCTGGAGCTTCCCGCACGTCGCGTCGCTGCCGTTCACCGGCGGCACGCACACAGACACGCGGTGGCTGCGCATGCCGGCGGTCGACGGCGATCGGCTTTATGTCTACGCGGGCGGGCCGGCGCTCGACGAATCCGTGCCGGGTCATCCCGCGTCAACGTCGATCCGCCGCATGTACTCGCTCGACGTCTGCGCCGCTGACGCGAATCGCATCCGCTGGATTCTCGACGTGCCTGGTTTCGCGCCGGGCGCGCCGAGCACTGCGAACGGTGTCATCTACATCGGCTCCGACGATGGGCATCTCTACGCCTACGGCGACACGTCGATCCTCCCGCCGGCATCGTCGGTATGCAGCTATCCGGGGCTGCCTGCCGATCTCTCGTGCTCCGGCGCCGGATTCCAGCCGGTGGGCGTGCCGGTGCAACTCAAGGCGGTGACGATCAGCGGTTCGGTTCCCGGCGTCCCGGCGATTTCGAACGGGCAGGTTTACATTGCGACGACGGCGGGCCATCTCATTGGGTTGACGCCGTGACCGCCTCAGGTATCAATCGCCGTCTCCTGGTCGCGGCGACCGTCGTCGGTCTTGCCGCATGCCGTCGGGCCGGGCCGTCAACGACGCAACAACGCGAGCCGACGCCGCCGGAGCGCGCCGACATTCCGAAGATCGCGCGCCAGATTCCTCCGCGCGAAGCGATCGCCGGATCGAACGCGCGCATGGCGCTGCTTTACTCGCACGCGATTCCGGGCATGAACGCGCGCGTCGAGGTGCGCGAGTACTACGTGAGTGAGGGCGCCGCGTTCCCGGTGCCGGTGGCGAGCGAGACGCTGCTCGAGGTTCTCGGCGGCGTGTTCGACGTACAGGCGGTCGCGCTGAAAGGCGAACAGCTAAAAGGAACGATCTGGGCCGTCCAACCGAATGAGCGCGTGGTGGTGCGCACGACGTCGCAGATGGCGGTGCTGCGCGCCGTTTCGATCATTCGTCAATGACCAAAGGGGATACGCATATGCGATCAATTCTGTCGAGGCCCGTCTCCGCGATCGCCGTCGCGGCGCTGCCGCTGGCCATTGCCATCAGTTTCTCGAGCGGCGGCGTCGGCGCGCAAAGTATCCCCACGGATCCGCAGGGCGGCTGTCCTGTCTCGGCGGCTAAGTTCGCGTCGTGGTTCGAGACCGGCGTGCCCGCGGCGGACGGCGAGGTCAAGCCGGCCGATAGCGTGAACTTCCCCGACATTCCCAACTGCAGCTTCTACGACTGGTCGAAGCAGATGTACCTGTGGCTGACGTCGCCGGCGCCGTCGAAGTACGGAGGCGGCTCGCGAATCTTCAATTCGCCGACGTTCTTCGACGTGTCGCCGCCGGATGCCAACAACCAGCGCACGTTCAGCCAGCACGAGCCGGGCTTCATCAAATTCTTCACCTTGCGCATGAACAAGCCGGGCCCGCACAATCTGCCGTTCATCTTCGACAAGCGACACAGAATGTTCGAGGTCCAGCCCGCGAAACTAGGACCCACCGGCAAACCGGTCGTCCTGAACGCGGCGCGGAAGGAAGTCGAGATCTCCGACATCAGGATCGGCGCCAACAGAAAAGCCACGTTCATCGACGCCGCCAGCAGGCCGATCGCGCGCGCAAAGCTGGTGGCCCTGCCCGCGCCGGTGCTCCGTCCCGCGCCGGCTATCCCCGCGAGGGGCCGCGTGCCAACAAGAGCCGTCCCGCAGCCGAGGCTCAATGTCGCGCAGCAGTTTGTGATCGGCCGGAAGCACATCTTCCTCGACCTGCTCGGCAATGTGATCGATACCGAAGAGGGCCAGGCCGGCACCAACGCGGCGCTGATGTCCCAGGGCAACTCTCTCGTCTACTACGCGACGATGGTGAACGACGTCTATACGTACTTCCTGACCGGCAACAAGAACAATGCATTCAGTCCGGCGTTCACGACGTTTCCGATCAACCAGGCCGATTTGACGAAGATCGAGAACTTCGCCGCCACGAAAAACGTGAAGTTCCCGGATGGCATCGCGCTCGCCATCGAGATCAAGACGGCGTGGGTCGAGGCATCGACGCTGCCCAACGCCAGCGACTACATCACCATGAACGCCACCGTACCCTCGTACGACACCAGCAACGCGGCGCAGTGGGTGGCGAACGGCACGAAGAAGGTGACGCTGGCGCTCGTCAGCATCCACGTCGTCGGCAGCACGAAGGGCCACCCGGAGATGATCTGGGCGACGTTCGAGCATTTCGGCAGCACGCCGGCCGCCGAATACAAATACAACTCGACGACGGGGTTGAAAACCGTTCCGCAGAGCACGGCCGGCATGTGGCTGTTTTCCAAGACCAACGCGACGGGCCAATTCAACTGCGAGCACATGACATGGGACACTGCCAACAACAACATCAACGCCTTCCAACCGCCGGGGAATTGCACGCCTCCCGTCCCCGGCACGGTCAGCCCCAGCGATACGCTGCGGGTGAATCCGTGGGGGATGGCCGGCACGGCCGCCACCTCGAACACCGAGTTGATCTCCTCGCACAACACAACGCAGGTGCCCGGCAACGACGTGCGGAACAAGTACTTCATGACCGGCGCGACGTGGACGCCGTTCGGGATTCCACCCAACGGCAACAACGCAGTAGGCACCAACAAGATGGCGAATAGCGCGCTGGAAACGTACACCCAGAGCACCAACTGCTTTGGCTGCCACCTCGGCAACATGCTGGGCGATCCGGGCGGGGCCGGTTTGAGCCACATCTACGGCACGCTGAAGCCGTTGTTCTAATCAAGGAGGAGACGATGCCCGACGATCCGAGAGCGCCGCGGCCGCCCAGCGGCATGACGTTCGAACATTTCACGGAGTCCACGCTCAGCGCGATCTTTCGTGCCGCGCGGCTCCACGGCGTAACGCACGGCCCGATCACGGTGGGCGTTGTCATCGGTCCGGGAACGTACGGCGGTCACGTACTGACGTGCGGCTTCAACGACGTCGTCAAGCCGTTCTTCACCGAATGCTATCGATCACACATGCTGTTCAAGTTCGATCTCTGGGACAAGAACCAGGTGCAGGCGAACTGGCAACAGATTCACGACGCCGTCCAGAACGGCTCGATGCCCGCCGCCGGGTGTCCCGGCACGTTCAACCAGAGCGGTTTCCTGCAGGCCTTCCAGTGCTGGAAGGACCAGTCATTCCCACCATAACGCGCAACGACGCACCCTCGGCAGACCGGCGCTTCCGGCCTGCCGGGGTCCTGAAATACCGGGTGCCGTTCACAGGAGCCTAGGTCGCGAGACCGCGACGAGCGGTTCCACGCGCATCGGGCGCTCGACGCGATTGTCTTCATTGGGCATTCCAGCGGAGTCGCTCCACAGATCAGTCGAGTGAAGATGGCGAGAACCTTGCTCCGAATCCCGCAGGAGGTTCCATGCGCAAGGGAAGCATAGCCGTATTGGGCATAGTCGGCGGTCTGTTTGCCGGCACAGCGATCGCGCAACCGCCGCCAAACCCGAGCCAGACTTCCGATACGGCACAGCCCGATCGCGTGCCGATTTTCCGCGTCACCGTCGTGGGCCGAACGGCGCCGGCCATCAACTACCGCCCGCGTCGTGGTGAAACGAAGATCGATTTCGCCGGCACGCCACTGTTGCCGCAGGCAAAAGGGAAAGCGACCATCAGCGGCGAGAAGGGCTACATCAGGATCGACGCCAAGTTCGACGATCTTCAACCTGCGACGCGTTTCGGCCCCGAGTACCTGACCTACGTCGCCTGGGCGATCACGCCCGAAGGGCGCGCGACGAATCTCGGCGAGCTCCAGATCAAGCACGACAGCGGCGACCTCAACGTGACGACCGAGCTGCAGGCGTTCGGGTTGATCGTCACCGCTGAGCCGTATTTCGCCGTGACGCAGCCGAGCGATGCCGTCGTGCTCGAGAACGTCGTCCGCGACAGGACGGTTGGCAACATCGAGGTGATTGATGCGAAGTACGAGCTGCTGAAGCGCGGCTCGTATCTGATGAACCAGGACTCCGGCCGGCTGAAGGTCAAGGCGTTTGAGCCGGGGGCGCCGCTCGATCTCGCGGAAGCGCGCAACGCCGTCGCGCTGGCGCGCATCGCGGGCGCCGATCGATACGCATCCGACACTTTTGATAAGGCCGACCGGCTGCTGACGCAGGCCGAAACGGCGCGGAAGAAGCACCGGGGCGGCGATGCCATCATGATGCCTGCGCGCCAGGCGGCACAGACCGCGGAGGACGCACGACTGATCGCGATCCAGCGGATGGAAGAAGAGTACGCTGCGCAGCAGCGCGCGGTGATGGCGGATCGCGAGTCCGCGGCCATCGCGCGCGCGAGGACCGAGGAAGAGCGCCGGCGTCAGGCCGAGAACGACAGGCAGGCTGCGGAGCGGGTGAAGGCCGAAGCGGAGCGCTCCAGGACGGCGGCGGAACTCGACAAACAGGCGGCAGATGCCGCGCGAGTCGAGGCCGAGCGGGCGAAGGCGGCGGCAGAGCGCTCGAAGTCGGAGGCCGAACGCGCGGCCGATCGGTTGGCGGAGGAACGCCGGGCCGCGGAGGACGCGCGGAAGGCGGCCGAAACAGCGCGCGCCGCCGCCGAGGCACAGGCGCAACAGGCGCAGTCCACGGCCGCGCAAGCGCAGCAGACCGCCGCGCAAGCTGAACGGGAGAAAGCGGAGCTGCGCGAGCAGCTGCGCCAGCAGTTGAACGTCATCCTCGAGACGAGGGAAACCGCGCGCGGACTTATCGTCAACCTCTCCGACGTCCTGTTCGACACGGCGAGCGCCAACCTGAAGCCCGGCGCCCGAGAGAAGCTCGCGAAGATTGCCGGCATCGTCATGGCGCATCCGGGCCTGGAGATGGCGGTCGAAGGACACACCGACAGCGTCGGCAGCGCAAGCTACAATCAGCAACTCTCCGAGCGGCGGGCAGATTCCGTGCGGTCCTATCTGGTCGGGCAGGGCATTGCTCCGTCGGCGGTCGCAACGAGCGGCTTCGGCGAAGAGCAGCCGGTCGCCTCGAACAGCACGGCGGCTGGACGCCAGCAGAATCGCCGCGTGGAGCTCATTGTGTCCGGCGAACCGATAGGCCGGCGCCGGTAAGTCACATGCGTGTGGCGAGGCCGTCCTGCTCAGACGCCCGGCAAACAGATCGGGCGTCTGACGACCATTTCTCTTGACCGAGGATCAGAGGCTTCGCAGGAATGCGATGACCGTCCTCTTGTAGTTAGGGGCCGGCGGCTAGCGTTAATGGCGACGACTGGCTGCCCGTCGCGCCGACGGCCGCTTTGTGGCGACGCCGCGTACTGTTCCCGTGCCAATTTCAGTGAGAGCGAAGCCCAAGCGGGCTCGCTCAGCAGGTACGCGTGCGCCAGCGGTCGAGCGAACAAAAGCACTACCGGGCCAACGCCAGCAAGTAGGCGCGATGCTCCTTCTGAAGCGCGCCAAAGTCGGTGCCCTCCAGGCCGCCGAAAATCCCTGCGGCCTCGCGCAGGCAGGACACCACGCGCTTCAAGTGTTCCGGATATTCGCGGTTGGTCAACTTTCCGCTCTCGCGTCCTTCGATGAACTCGCTGGATGCGTCGATGACCTTTGGCGCGCACGCGAGCTGCGCCACCTTCTGATTCTGCCGGAACAGCTGCTTTTGCCAGCGAACCATCTGAACGATATCGGCCGGATCGCCACGCTGTAACTGCAGCGCGGTGAGCGACGCGTCGAGGGCGTTCAGGAGAGTGGCCACTTTCGCGACGACTCGCGCCGCACTCGTTTCAGTTTCGACGTCGCGCAGCAGTGCCTCCAAATCGAACGCGTCAGCGCCACGCTCGCGAACCGCGGCAAGGTCCTTTCTGAGGTGAGGGACCAACTCACCGCGCACGAACCGCATGTAGGCGAGGCCGGTCGCCACACTCCGCAGCTTGATATCCGGCTCGGTCGCTTTGCCACCGAATCCCGCAACCAGGCGCTCGGCCTCTCCGCGATAGATGTTGAGGCTGTCGCGAATAGCTCCCGCGAGATCGCCCGTGCGCACGCCGACGGCAAAACCGTTGACGGGCACGTCACCCGCCAGTTCCTCGACGGTGACAAACGCGGTGCCGCCGGCAGGTAGACCTGCAGCTTCGACATCGACCCGGACCCAGCGGTTCTCGCCGGGCTGTACCGCCGGGACGACGAGCGTCTTTCCAAGACCCGCCGCCTCGACGGCTCCCACGGTGGCCGGCCTCTGACTGCCAATCGTCCGCAGCTGCGCGTTCCGCACGTAACGCTTCGAGATTCCGCTCACCGCGATCCGCAGCGGCATGTCCCGGGTCACCAGCGCACCGTTGTGCACGATCGCGTAGTCGCTCACACTGCCGCTGGCGCCCGCCGTGGTGGAGAGATGCATGTTGCGCTGCGCTTTGTGATTGTCGTTGACGATCCGCAGGTCGGTGGTTGGCCAACCGGGCGTCGCGCCAGCCAGGCTCGGTGGAATGTACGGACTTCCAGGCGTGGAAATCTGGACCGCGAGGCAGAGATGGTTTCCGGCGATCGCGCTCAAGCGCCAGTGATACGCCGACGTCGTCCACGGCCCCGCGCCGGCGCCCGTGGCGATCACCGGATCCGGATCGAGAAAAGACACGTCCGGGTCGCCGGTTGTCGAATCCACATAATTACTGCCAACGCCGAACTTGGAGACCAGGAAATGTGCCGTCACGGAGGCGGACGGCCCAGTCACGTTGCGGCGGACACGCGCGAACGCCCAGTTGTTGCCGGCATTGCCGGATCCATTACCCGCGTCCTGGTTGGTCGGTTGATCGTTGACGAAAGGACCAGGCGATCCGTTGCGGCGATTCCACACGTCGCTGGTTGTGTAGAACACCGGGTTGGTGGAGGGCTCCACGCCCTTGTCCGCGTGGGTCGCGTCGGTCGTCCAATCTCGCACGTAGAAGTCGCTGGCGGGTGCCAGCGTGTCCGCCTCGAAGAAGTACGGATCGATCGAGAGCGGCACTTCCGTGGTGTGGGCCGCTTCCGCATAGAGTTTGTGCGATGCCCAATCAACGTAGCGCTGAAAGACCACGCCTGGCAGAAAGGTTGCGGTATCCGGATAATTGCTCGCCGAGAACATCCCGAAAAAATTCCTGCCCGCCGCCTGAAGGGACGCGTAATCGCCGACATACACGCTGCTCGCAATAGTACCTGTCGGGGTCGTGGCGTTGGTGTTGGCCAGCAGCAGCCCCGGGCTGTCGAACGTCGTCGCGTCAGCGTCCGTCGTGCGACGAAGCCGCGCCTCCCAATGTCCGGACACAAGGCGCTGATACAGGACGCCCACCGTCCCGAGCGAATTGATCGCAACCTGCGGATTCATCGCGCTCGTCGCGGAGAGCAGGTCTCCCGACCAGTTCTGTCCGCGATCGATCGAACGGCGCACGTGAATCGTTTCGCTGTTCGCGCCGTTGCTGTCGCCGTACGCGACGTAGACGCGATCGCTGTTGCGCGGATCCACGGCGATACTGAGATTGCTGGCGCCGAGCCGCTGCTGACCCATGGTTCCGGACTGCAGTGTCAGCGCGGTGGTCACGAACCGCCCGGGTTTGCTGTCGCTCGGATCGGTGAGTGCGGTAAACCCGCCGGTGCCCCATGCGTCGTCGCGCACGACGACCACTCGAGGCGATCCGCTCCAGTCGCCGATGAACGCGGCGTACACCGTACCATCCAGGTGCGGCGCCGGAACCTGCGCGAAGCCGTCCTGACAGGCCGTGGTGCGCGACTGGATCAGCGTCAGGGCAAAACTCGGCGCCGCAACCTTCGCGTTCTGGGAAATGTCCAGGGTGGAGGTCCGTCCGTTCGGCGCAACACACGAATACCCGTTGTTGAATCCGACGTACAACTTGTCCTGACCGACCGGCGCGCCGGCAATCGCGCTGAGCGCCTTCGTGTGCGGCTGGTCCACGTTGCCGGTGCGCGTGTCCAGTGTCGCCATCACGGTGGCGCCGTCCTGGAAGTCCTGCGCACGCAGCACGCTCATCGGGTACCCCGAGGTGACCGCGCTCAAAATTCCGCCGTACAGCCAACTCGTCTCGTGCAGCGGCGACCCGCTCAGCGTTGAACCAAATGTCAGGTTGATATCGCCGGTCGGGAAACCGTTTCCCATTTTGCTGGGCACGATGTACGCCAGGGTCCAGGTCGCTCCGCGATCGACAGATATGTAAATCGGAGCGGTGGCGGTGAGCATCGGACCCTGCGTGAGGTTGTCCCACGTGAACGCTGAGCCTGCCATGCGGTTGTAATCGTTGGGGTCGATCGCGAGGGTCGGCTCGGAGTCCTGATTCCGCTCGCCGCTGCGGTTTTGCGGGATCATGTTCACCAGCCGGTTTTGTGCGGCGCCGCCGAGCGACATCACGAGCACTCCGACGAGGATCGCCGTGATCCGGGCCCGGGCCCTGTCACGCGCCTCCATCACTGCCCCTCCTTGATCACTCTGCCGACACGTCCTTCGTCAGCCGACGGAAGCACATCGAAGGGGTGGCTCACGACCACCGCGCTCTGATCCTGCGCGAATCTCAGGACGCCCTCATTGCGCAGCAGTCGTGTCTCGTCTTCCTGCGGCCGGTGCCCGAGGAAGACCCACTGCTCCCCCTCTTTCGGTTTCGGCACGTTGAACCACATGATGTCGCGGCTGTTCGGGAAGATGACCGTCACGGTGGCACCGTTCTGCGTACCGCGCAGCGCCGAATCCACGCGAACAATCGCGGCACGCCATTCAGGATCGTGCTCGCTCCGCAGTTCACGCGGCGCTCCCGGCACCTCACTTTCCAGCGCGCGGACGCTCTGAACCGTACCGCGGAACACGAGCGCGGCGATTGCCAATCGCTCGCGCAACGGCTGATCGCTGCGGCGCTGCAGGCCGGCCGCGAGTGCCGGCGGAACGGCAGCGGCCAACTGCTGGCCGACGGGGATTTCCCCCTCGTCGGCAAATGTGAGCGTCTTGCCGGCGAGGCGTGGGTTTCCGAAGAAGTAGGCCCGCGCGCCAACCTTGATCGTTTGAGGTGCTTTGAGAATGACCGTCGCGGTGCCGCCGCTCTGATCCCCAACCAGGTCGGCGCCCGCGAGCATCTTTTCGATCTTGATGACCGCCGTGGCGTTGGTGGCTGGAAGCAGCGGCTCTTCACTCGCTCCCACGCGGACGACCGTTCCAAGAACCACGATTGACGAACGGCTCGCCAGGTCCGTCATCGGATCCGGCTGCGCTGCAGCCGCGATCGCCGCCGCACCGCAGGCGAGCGCGAGGGCTGCCATCAACCGGACGCGATGAGATCGCTTGACTCGTTCATGCTGCTTCACGTCTGCCTCCGCTCGCCTGAATCGCCAGAGCGCCGTGGTGTCGAGGATGGCAGCTGTAGTGTCGTCGCCGTCATCCCCGCGATCAAGCCTGTTTGTGCCCTGCTTCTTGCTTTTGCTGCCCAGTTCTTGCGCGGACGAGCTTGCGGCATGCCCGATGCCGACAGCAGAATGCACGCTGCAAGCCGCCATGCAGATGCCAGCCACACGCCCCGCCCGGCGTGGATGCACAGTCCGGGCACTCGTTTCCGCGGCACAGTTTGCCGCCGGTATGGCTGCGCTCCAGCCCGCGACCAGCGTCAAGGCCTTCGTGCGCATCGCGCAATTCATCTCGGACGAGTGGTCGATGCGGGAGATCGTCGTCATCCGCGCGTTGCTGGCCACGCTGATTCTCCGCCTCGCTGTCCATTTAGACGCGCGGATGCCGGCGGAAGACGTTCACCGGCTGATTTCCGACCTGGCCGGCGCCGAAACCGGGCACGATCTCCGTCTCGCGTACGAACGCTGCATCTTCGCGATCGCAGCGGCCACGACCCACGCCTCCGCGAAGCAGATGTGGACGGCTGACAAACGCATTACTGTAGACTGGCGCCGCCGATGTCTGTCCTGATCGAAGTGCGCGGCCTTCGCAAAAGGTTCGGCGATATCGAGGCCCTCGCCGGCGTGAGCTTTCACGTCGCCGCCGGAGAAATCTACGGCCTGCTCGGTCCCAACGGCGCCGGCAAATCCACGACGATCAGTATTCTGTGCGGGCTGATCAAACCTGACGGAGGAGAAGCGCGCCTGAACGGCATCGATGTCGTTCAGCACCCGGTCGACGCGAGGCGCGTCCTTGGCGTTGTGCCGCAGGAGGTCGCGCTGTACTCGGACCTGTCAGCGCGCGAGAATCTGGCGTTTTTCGGAAGGCTGTACCGCCTGCGCGGCGCGGCGCTTCAGCGGCGGATTGACAGAGTGCTCGAGCAGGTGAACCTGGCCGATCGCGCGAAGGAGCCCATCGAGCGGTACTCCGGCGGCATGCTGCGGCGGCTGAACATCGCCGTCGGGATCCTGCACGAACCGAGCATCGTTCTGCTCGACGAGCCGACCGTCGGCCTCGACCCGCAGTCGCGCGCAGCCATTCTCGATCTCGTGCACGCAATTGCCGCGAATGCCGCCGTCGTCTACACGACACACTACCTGGACGAGGCCGAGCGTCTCTGCGATCGCCTGGCGATCATGGATCACGGATCGCTGCTGGCGGAAGGATCGCTTGCCGAACTGCGGCAGGCGGCCGGCGAGCGCGAGATTATCGCGCTGCGCGGCGAGTTCCGTGCCGAGGCCGTGCCGGCTGCAATCGGTGCGGCGGCCGATATTCAACTGATCAAAGGCGACAGCGATGAACTGCTGTTCAGCGTCACGAGCGCCCAGCGCGAGCTCTCGACATTGATGGGAATCGCCGCGACATTCGGTACCGTGCGGGAAGTCGCCATCAAACAGCCAAGTCTCGAGAACCTCTTCATCAAACTAACCGGCCGGGGCCTCAGGGAGTAACGCTCCGATGGGGCCATTCATCATCGCGCGCCATCACCTCCTTCGCATCGTCCGGAGTCCGGGCCTCATCCTCATTCTGCTCGCCGTGCCGGTGACGCTCGCGGGGTTGGAGTACGCGGCGTTCGGCCCGACCGTGGCGTCAGGCAAGCTGCCGCCAATCAAGGTTCTCATCCTGGACAATGACAGGACCTTCGCGTCTGCTGCCGTTCCTCAGGTGTTTACGGCCGGCGGGCCGCTGGCGGACATGTTCGAGACGTCACCGGTTGCGGATCGCACGGCCGCGCGCGCGTTGTTTCAAAAGAACGAGGCGTCGGCGCTCGTGATCGTTCCGAAAGGGTTCCAGGACGCGTTGCTCGCCGGCGGCCGGGCCGACGTGCAGTTCGCACCGAACCCTGTGCAGACCTTTTCGCCCGCGATTGCTGCGGCCGTCCTCGACATGACCGTGATGATTGGAAATGGAATTTACGGACAGGCTGCTGCGCCGCTGCAACGGATCAACGCCGCACGCGCGGCGAATCGGCCGCTGACCGCGGATGACGCCGCGGACATTGCTCGGGGATTCTTCGAAGCGGCGCGCCGGTTGAACGGCTTGATGGCCGTCAGCAACCTCACTGTTACGTCGGTTCGTCCTGCCGCGGAGACGGCGGGACCCGGCGCCGACGCCAAACAGTTTTTCGCGTTCGTCTTTCCGGGACTCATGATCTTCGGCGCCCTGTTCGTCAGCCAGTCACTGGCGCTGCGGTTGCTCCGCGATCGCGCGCGGGGCGTCGAGCGGCGGCTAGCGATGACATCGCTCTCGCCGGCGGCGCAGATTGCGGGCTCATTCCTGTTCATGGTCGCCGGTCTCATCGTCGTGCTCGTGCTGCTGCTGGCCGTCGGCGCGATCGTGTTTCGCATCCAGTTGAAGAATCCGCCGGCGCTACTGGCGCTCGCCGTGGGGTTTGCCATCTTCGCGGCGGCGCTGCACCTCGCCATCATCGCGATCGCGCGCAACGAACGCAGCGCCTCCTTCATGGGAAGCGGCATCGTCATGCTGCTGTCGCTGCTCGGCGGAACGTTCTTTCCCGCCGAAGAGATGCCCGCGTTCCTGCGAAACGTCGCCTTCGTCATGCCGAACGGCGCCGCGCAGCAGGGGTTTGTGGACGTCCTGGCGCACGGACGCACGCTGGCGGAGACGTCCGGTCGCATTCTTACGACATGGGGATGGGCGCTCGTGATGATGGCCATGGCCGTCGCGGGCGTGCGCCGACGAGCGGAACACGTATGACCGCACTCTATATCGCGCTCAATGGGCTCCGTCTGACGGTGAGACGCCGCGAAGCAATCTTCTGGATCTTCATCGGTCCGCTGATCATGGCGGCGTTCTTCGGCATCCTCTTCAAGCCCCAGCCGCCCTCGAAGGTGCATCTCGACATCGTGAACGCCGACGCGACCGACAGCGTCGCGAAGAGCATCACGGAATCGTTGGAGAAGGATGGGATCGGGGTGACGCGCGTCACCACGGCCGCGCAGGGGCGAATGACGCTCGTCGTGCCTGCTGGCGCAGCGGCGGCGATTGCTGCAGGCCAGCCGCTCGATCTGCGCTTGCATGCCGGCGCGGAAGAGACGCGGGCTGAAGGAAATCTCCGGTTCAAAATCTTCAAGGCGCTGGTTGCTTCGGCGATTGGCGTGAAGCCGACAGACGCCCCTGGTCCACTGACGATCGTGACCACTGACGTCGGCGTGGCCGCGCACCCGGTCAGCACTGGTTTCCAGCGGTCGGTCCCAAGTTACATGGTGATGTTCGTGTTTCTGAATCTGCTCGTGTCCGGCGCGGGCATCGCCGAAGAGCGAAAGCTCGGACTCCTCAGGCGGCTCGGGATGGCGCCTATCTCTCGCCGCGACATCGTCCTCGGCAAGCTGCTCGGCCGCTTCTTCATCGGCTGGATTCAGATCGCCTGGATGCTCCTGGCGGGCCGCGTGCTGTTTTCGATCCAATGGGCGCAGCATGGCTGGGTGATGTTCGGTTTTCTCAGCCTGTTCGCGCTGGCGTGCGCCTCGCTCGGCGTGTTCTTCGGCACACTGTTCAAGGATCCGGATAAATGCCGCGGCATCGCGATTTGGACGGCGATCCTGCTGGCGCCGCTCGGTGGACTGTGGTGGCCGATCGAGATCGTGGGGCCGACACTCAAACGCGTGTCACACCTCGTGCCGACGGGCTGGGCGATGGAACCGATCAACGCGATGCTCGCCTTCGGAGCCGGCGCTCAGGATGTGCTGCCGTTCGCGGCAGCGTTCGTCGCGTTGTTCATCGTCACGTTCGTGCTGGCTACCCGCCGTCTGCAGACGATTTAGTGCGGGCGTCCGGCGCCGATTGAAGCTGTGTAATGGCGGCCGACGTGTTGGCGCGTTCTCCTTCCTAGCTCTTTAAGCTCGCAAGATAGCGCAGCACCGAACGGCCGGGCACGAAGAAGTAACCACCGCCGATGGTTCGGACAAAATCGGGCATCGCCTTCAGGCGTGCTGGCGCTTCTCGCGTCGGAAAGCTGAAGCCATCGTCCGGCCGCGCGGCGCCGGGGTGACGGCTGCCGACGACGGGATCGCGTTCATCCAGCAGCCCGTGGAACGACGGGGCCTGCAGCCATGACTGCTGGACGAACTCGAACTGCCGTTCGAGGTCCGCATTCAGGCACATGAAAAAGAGACCAGGGTCGCGCCCTGCCTTTTCACGATAGCGCCGGCCGACGCGAAGAACGCGGTGGCGGTTCGTGATCGCCAGCTGTTCCTCCGACCCGGCATCGAAGCTCTCGCGCGGGTTCGCGCGGCGGATGTGCGCGCCGAATGGACAGCGTAGCCCCTGAGGATCCTCGGCGCCGAAGAGGAAATCGTTGTCAGGCGTGATCGCGACCTCGCGCACCTCCTCGTTCGTTCGGTTCACCGCAACTTTCTTGTGCGCCACCGGTCCGGCTGGCACGCGCTCCGCCTGGGCGGGTGGTGGTGGCGGCAGCGCCATCGCCGTTACTTCGGCCGTGCCTTTTCCGGTTCGCGTCAGCGGCCGGTCCTGATCGCTCTCGCTCCCAGCCTGATAGGGGAACCGCACGAGCGACGAACCATCGGGCCATCGTCCGACGAGCTTCGCGCCGACGAACTCGGGCCTCACGCCGCCCCAATGCGGAAACTGATTGTGAAGCCGTGATGCGCTCTGCTCGCAGAAGCTCCAGAAAGCGGCGACGTGCTGTTCGAGCTGCCGGATCGCGAGGAAGCTGCCGTTCCGGCCAAGGTCGCGATCGTCGTTGACGATCGGACGCGCGAAGCCGTGCTGCGATGACGCGGCGATCGGAAGGGCGTTGCCCGGATCGTGAATCGCCGCGAG
The DNA here is from genome assembly GCA_035637115.1 of Vicinamibacterales bacterium. Classification (GTDB taxonomy): domain Bacteria; phylum Acidobacteriota; class Vicinamibacteria; order Vicinamibacterales; family 2-12-FULL-66-21; genus JAICSD01. The sequence goes on along the minus strand of DASPXV010000212.1, from coordinate 13,123 downwards.
CGTCGGTCCGGCTGGCAGGTTGCCGCGATTGTCCGGATAGCCCAGGATGAACTCGCCGGCTTCGACAATGTGGATCGGATCGGCACCGCGAAGCGCCTTGTAGGTGCCGCGTATCGCCGGCTGCGAGACGCCGTCCACGAACCCGAACGGTTCGAGCTTCGCGAACTTGATTTGTTGATCGGTCGCAGTCTTCTCCGGTAGGTCGACAAAGGGCGCTTCCATCACGATCCGATGGCGGCGAGCCCTCAGGCTGTCGTCCATTTCGTTGCGTGTCTTCGCCACCGCCTCCGGGTCCTTGCCATACAGCAACAGCACGCCGTCGACTGGAGCCAGGGGCCCGCCCCATTCCCACTCGCCCGGCGCATTCTGCAGGTCGTCGCCGAGAATGCGCGACCGCGAGGCCGACGACATGCCGTCGAGGAACGCCGAGGGGAACGTGGCAAGTGCATCGGCGGGCAACTGCAGCTTCGCGAGCGCTGGCGCCGCGAGCGCCAGGATGATCGCGCAGTCGCCGAGCTTGCGCCCGTCGCCGAATGACACGTGGCGGCCCACGTCGCCCAGCCATTCACGCGCGCGTGCGCCGTCGTCGTCCAATGCAAAGCCGATGCACATCGCGTACTTCATGAAGCCGAGTCCGCCGAAGACCAGGCTCTGGATCTCGTTCACTTCCATCGCCGCCGCGGGCCGCGGCCGCGCGCCGAAGAGCAGCAGCCATCGCCGCGCCTCTTCGTCGGTCAGGATCGTGCCGAGCCCCTGACGAATCGCCGCGTTCGTGCGGATGTTCGTCGTCGTCAGATCCGGATAGGCGGAGTACCAGCAGCCGGTCGGCACCTGCTGACGACGCGCCCACCGTTTGAAGAAATCACCGTCGCTCGCGCCCTTCTGAATCAGGTTCGCCGCCTTCGGGAAGCCTTCGGTGTTCGACCAGACTCCAGTCAAGCCGTTGTGCGCTTTGGTGATGAAATCCTCGAGGTAACTCTCAAAGCTGCCGCCATAGTTGGACAGGAAGATCAGATCGCGCGTGCCCGGCACCATGACCCAGCGCGCGAAATGGATCGTGCCGAGCGTGCCGAGCCAGCCGGGTCGATACAGGTGGGTTGCCAGCTGCACGATGGCGGTGAACACCAGCTTCAGCGTGATGCGCCGGAGGAGCCCCGGCTTCATCACCGAAAGGGCCGAGAGATGATTCTGGGCGGCGAAGTTCTCCCCGGCGACGCTCGCTGCGACCTTCTGCGGATCGGGCGCCCGATGGTCGGGCATCTCGCGATTCTCGCGGTTGCGGAAGACGACGTAGGCGATACCCCCGAGCACGGCTGTGGCGATCAGCGTGGCGATGACGGCAACGAACCCGTTCATCAGCGCGGGAAGGATGCCGCGCAGGGTGTGATCCATGGACAGAGCAAGGGCGAACACCGCCAGCGGCGGCAGCGCCAGCGGCCACAGGTACATCCTCGTGACGTTCCACGCGATTCGCAGATAAGGGCCGACTCCGGAGCGTTCGGCCTCGAGCGCGGCGGCATCCTCGGCGTGGAGCGCCCAGGCGAAAGCGGCATCGTCGAGCAGCCGCGCGCGCACACGCTCCAGGGTCGCCAGGGCGGACGTGAATTGCGACGTGTCCTCTTCGACCAGCACTTTGAGACGGTCGCGCAACTTCTGTTCGTCGCGGATGCGTTTGACCGAAAGTCCCGGCGCGCCGGCAAACACGATTCCGGGGTTGTCGAAGAAACCTTGTCCGACGTGCACGACGTGCGAGGTCCAGTAGCGTGCAAGTGGCTCCCTTCCGCGATCGACGGCGAGCGCATACGCGGGTTCGACCAGCGGACCGAGATGCATGGCGAGCGCACGGATCAGCGCGTCCTGGCTGCCGTCGCCGGAGAACTCGAACAGCAGATGGCCGCCACCCGCGGTGGCGTCGAAGACTGTCAGGCTCGAGAAATGAATCGCCAGACCGCCGGGTTCGGCGGCCACCGCTTCGAAGGCTCGCGTCGCCGCGGACGACGCCGGGTTGCCGAGCGCGTCGACGATGCCGCGCGCGTCGATGACATGTTTCTGCGGAATCCTGCAGATGATCGTGACCAGCGTGTGACTCAAGACGGCCTCCGCAAGGTGACAACGAGCTCGTCGATGAACGGTCCCACGAAGCGCGGGCGGCCGACGCAGGTGATGCCGCGCGCGACGAGCCGCGAGACGAGCTCAGGCAGCTGCACGTCGTTGACGCCACGTCCGGCGCACGGGTGCAGGCCGCCGCCGAAGTTGATGTAGTGGCTCCGAGGACGCGTGGGGTCGAGGCGCCTCGGCCGCGGAAAGACGCTGGGGTCGAACATCGCGGCCTGCGTGAACGCCGCGACCTTGAACCCTTCTCCGATCACGCGGCCGCCGATCGTGGTCGCTCGCGACGATCTGCGGAACACCACCGGCGCAGACGACCACATCCGCAGCGCCTCCGAGCACCAGCCGAGCATCCGCTGGCGGTCGTCGACATCCCGCTCCACCTGGGCGAGGAGCGCTGGATCGGACGCGAGCACGCAGACGATGCGCGGCACCGTTGGGGCGGTCGTGTCGATGGCGCCGACGAGGAGGCCCACCAGGATACGGCGGGCGATCTCGGGATCCAGCGGCGCCCCGCAGTCGTCGCGAATGGCCAGCAGCCGTCCCAATACGTCGTCGATCGCGACGGCGTCGAGGCGGCGGCGGGCGATCTCGTCGGTCATCCACGTCCGCATCTCCGCCGCGGCGCGCCGCGCCCGCGCTTCCACCTTCTTCTCGTCCGGGTTGGCGAGAAAGCTGAAATGAAAGAGCGCGCGGGATACGCGCATGAGATCCGCTTCGGTCGGTCCGGGAATTCCGAAAAGGTGCGCCGCCGTGCGCGCCGCGACCGGGTGCGCGTAGCCGTGCGCGACGTCGATCCTGCCGCTGGCCGCCACAGCGACGTCGAGAATCCGGTCGGCCTCGTCGCTGATTCGCGTGCGCAGATCATTGCTGTCGATGCGGGCGACTGACTCGTACATCTGCCGCCGCTCGCGCGCGAACTGCGGACCGCGGTCGAGGCCGAGCACGAACGGACCGCTGATGGCGTCGAAGTTCGGACCGTTGATCGGCTGAATGCGGAACGGGATGTCAAGCTCCAGCACGCTCTGAACGTCAGGCCATCGGGAGACCAGCGCGAACTTCTTGAAGACGAATGGCTTACTGAAAGCAACCGCCGTTCGGGCGGCAAGCCGCTGCACGCGAGGCCCGAAGAGCCGCTGCGCGAGCGTCTGATCGCGGCGCGGACGTTTCAACGGCGGCTGCGGCGCAGGGCGCGCGGCCGCGTAGGTGTCCAATACCAGCTGTCCACCACGGCGCGCCCGCAATGAATCGACGAACCGCCGCAATTCCGACGGCAGCTCTTCGAGATTCGGCAGCTTTGAGTCGTAGCCGGTGGGCAGCGTCAGCGGCGCCACGAGCGCCGAGAACATGATGTCGATCGCGTTCGGTGCATCGCCGCCAAGAAACCGCGCGCCTCGCTGCTCGAGTGCGGCTTCGACAAGGTCGAACGCTTCCGCGATCCTGCCTGGCGCCGCGTCGATCGCCGCAGGGCTGAAGTCGAGCGCGCGTCCCATCAGCCGTCGCCAGATCGGAAAGAAAATGAAGACGATTGCACGTTCCCAGGCTGGGACGCCATCGGTGGCGACCGGAAAAACCAGGCGTTTGACCGTCAGTAAATGAAAATAGGCGAGGCGCCGGACGTTGAGCAGCAGCCGCTCGAGCAATTGATCGACGAAGGCGATGTTCGACTGGCGTTCGTCCGTGCCGACGCCAAACAGCCGCTCGCCAGAGCGGAGCCGGCTATCGAGACCGTGCAGCGTTTCCCGCGCGCCCTTCCACGTCGAGGCCGCGCTGACGATCACCGGCACTTCGACGCGGCCTTTGCGGCGCACGGTAAAAGGGATGTGGAGGAGCGGCGCGTGTCCCTCTTCCTCGTAGGGGATGTGATGTCGCTCGAACAGCCAGCGCGCCAGCTCCACCATTGGGCTGACGCGCGCCGAGACGATCACGTAACGCGGCGGATCGAGATCCTGGACCCAGGCGGACTGAATGTCGGTACTCATGACGGATCTCGAGCGCGCGCGTCATCTTACTCAGATCGTCGCGTCCCATTGAGCGAATTGTTGGTTGTAGGACAACGGCCGACGCCGTCTGCAAATCTTTGAAGTCTTTGTCATTGACGCCGGACCGGTTCGGCTCCAGAATCCGCGGCGGAAGATCTTGAAACATGGTGAATGCCGTCGTCGACATCTCACATCACAACGGACGCGTAAACTTCGTCCGCGCCAAAGCGGATGGCATTGTCGGCGTAATTCACAAGTCGACACAGGGCCGTACATACGTGGATCCCGTCTACAGGACGAACCGTACGAAAGCAAAGGATGCGGGGATGCTCTGGGGCGCATACCATTTCGGTACGGGTTCCGATGGTGTACGGCAAGCGGAGCACTTGCTGGACACGGTGCAACCCGAGTCGGACACGCTTCTGGTTCTTGACCTGGAAGCAAACCCACAAGGTCCGAACATGTCGCTCGAGGAGGCGCGAGCCTTCGTGACGCACGTCAAGGAGGGGACCGGCCGATACCCGGGACTGTACTCAGGGCACTACATCAAGGCGCTGCTCGGCAGTCACCAGGATGCGGTGCTCTCGCAGTGCTGGTTCTGGCTTGCCCAATACGGTCCGACGGCTGTCGTCCCTGTGAACTGGCCGACCTGGACGATGTGGCAGTACACAGATGGTGGGCTCGGACCTGAACCCCACACCGTGACCGGCATTGGCCGATGCGATCGCGATCGATTCAATGGCACCAAAGCCGCGCTTCACCTTCTGTGGACGGCCGCACCGTAACCGAGCTCGTGGAGGTCTCCATGAAACGGTCCGCGTTCGGATGGTTGATCCAGGTGGTTCTCAACTGGTTCGAGGAACTCAAAGCACGCGTGCCTGCCAAGCAGGATTAGCGTTATTGCGCTCCGGCGATGTGGCTCAGATTACGCGCCACCAGCGCGTCCTTCTTGGCGCCGGCGCGTGCGCGGCGCGCATGCTCGACATATGCACCGCGGTCCTTGTCCGCGGCGATCAACGCCGCGGCGAACTGCAGGCCGGGATCATCGGGGAGTGCCGCTAGGCTTGCTTTCATGTACTGCCATCCGTCGCGATCGCGGATGAGATCATGGATCGCGGACACGCGATCCTTGTAGCCGGTCACGCCGCCGATCAGCGTGATCTGCCGCAGCGCTTCCGTGACGTACGCCAGGTCCATCAGCGCGAGCGCGTCCGGCCGGCCGGCGTCTTTGGAGTGCTGCACTTTTGCGGACAGCCGCTCGAGCAGCGCCGACGCAATCTGCGGATCCCGGCCCGCGTAGATGGACGCGCGCCTCAGCGTCTCCATACGAACGACGACCGGCGTCGATGGCGCGAGCAGCGCCTCTGTGTCGGTGACGAGACCGCTGAGACGGTAATCCGCCTTGCCGTCGAACCACGACGAGACCCCCGTCCACGGCAGGGACGCGGCGGATCCAATATCGAACGGATGACAGAGCAGCGGCGGGCCTGCCTGTACGGGCCGGGCGGCGGCGAGGGCGGCGATGGCTACAAAGGCCGTGAACAAGGATCGAGTGCGAATGAACATGACTTGCCTCCTTGGTCAGGAGGACGCAACCGGCCAACTATCGTTAACCTCTCCGCAAACGGGGTTTCCGTGGTCATTCATCCCAGGGGCGATCGGACACGCTTTCCTAGCTGAAGGGCATGTCCCTTGCGGGATGGCGCCGGTTCGCCGGCGCATCCTGAGGCCGCGCGAGACTCAGCCAGGCGGAGGCGGCCATGCTGCAGACCACCGCCGCCACGCTGACACCAATACGCATTTGTGCTGTCACTGATGGTTGCCTTTCTTATCCGGGACGATACCGCCGTGTACCGTACCGAGGCGTCTCCCGGACGGGCCGACCAGTGGCAATCGCGATTCCGCTGTGATGAAACGCGAGAAAACGACACGAACGGCGGCGGGGCTGCTCCTCAGCGCGCGCGGAACACCTCGTAGATCGCGCCATTCGACAGCGAGACGACGAACAGATTCCCGTTCGGCCCCGTGCGGATATCGGTTCCGATGCCGAAGTCCCGTCCGGCGAGAATGGTCTCGCTTTCCGTGATGTCGAATTTGGCGGTGTTGTCGGCCACGTGATCGGCGAGTCGCGGATCGTCGATCGCGATGCCGCGGCGGTTGCCTGTCAGATTGAACCGGAAGAGATATCCGCCGGTGAGCGTCGTCCTGGCGGCGCCGACGAACAGATCACCGGCGTACTGCGGGCCGAGCGCGCTGCTGCTCAGGAAGCCGAGTCCGGCGGGCGCGACGGCGAACTTCCAGCTGAAATCCGGATCGCGATAGTGCGCGCCGGGCAGCATGAACAAACGGGCGAGTGCGTCCTCCGGCGTGTCCGCGATGTTGGTCGGCGGCCAGCGAAGCTGCTGCAGCGTGCGCGCGCCGAGCGTGGTTTCGATTGATTTGAATTCCGCGATGCGCCCGACCGGCCCGATGAACTGCACCCAGCCGGAGTTCAGGCCCGCATCGACGCGGTGAATCTCGTCGAAGCTGTCGTCGCCGTTCTCCTGGACCCACATCCGTCCCGACACGGGATCGAAGTCCATGCCGAAGCTGTTGCGGATGCCGTACGCGAAGATCTTCTGGACGTTCGCACCCACCTCGCCGCCGATTGCCGCGCCCGCCGCGAGGAACGGATTGTCCGCCGGTGTGGATCCGTCGTCGTTGACGCGCAGGATGACGCCAGTGAGATGTGCATCATCGGGCTCAGGACCTCCGAACTGATCGTCAGCCGTCGGCGGCGTCGGCCCGTCCGCCAGGTTCTGAAGCTGCCCGCGCCGGCCGTTGTCTCCGATGATGATGTACAGCTTTCCGTCAGGTCCGAACCGGATGACGCCGCCATTGTGGTTGCCCGCCGGCGGCTGCGCGGCATCCCCCTGCCCCGGCGGATCCGGCGCGCCGTCGTTCTGGAACGCGTGCAGCATGATCAGGTTGCGATCGAACACGAGCTGCGTGCCGGTCCAGACGAATCGATCGACGCGGTTGCCGAGCAGCGGTACTTCCAGGATGTTTCCGGAATCGGCACCCAACATGGGCGACTCGGAGCAGCGCTGTTCGTCCGGGCGGAACGGATCCGTTGGCGGTGCGACCGAACGGCAGGTCCAGTACAGGTATACGCCGGGATTCGCGGGAAATGCTGGATGCAGGGCGATCCCGAGGAGTCCACGCTCAGACGCAGAGTTCACGGCAAGATCGAGCACCGTCTCGATCTTGATCGTTTGAGACGGGCCGGTGCCGGAGACGCGCTGCACGCGCCCTGTGTTTTTCTCGAGCACGAGCATGTCGTCGAGCCCGATGAACGCGAGGCTCACCGGCGTCACGAAACCGGAGGCCACCGTCCGCACGCCCAGCGTCCGGTCGAGCATCGTGGGCGCCGCCGCGTGTGTGCCGGCCGGCTGCAGCGCCGCGTAGGTAATCGCCGCCGCGGCCGCGAAGGTCCAAAACGCTGCGCGCGATCTCGTCACCGCCATGGAAGCTCCTTGCTCTTCGCAGGGCGAGCGACGCCACAGCAAGCACGCTGCCGGAGAATGTCTCTTTTGTTTCCGGCCTGTTCGCGACACGTTGCCGTCGTGCGTTTACCGTCACCGTAAAGTGCTTACCGGCCGGGAAACTCAGAGTAGGAAGTAACTGTTGAGATTGAGTAACGCATCCGCGTGGTATGGTCCCCCTCCGTCTCGGTAACGAAGGAGGATCCAATGCACGCCAGAAAATCCCACTGCGGTATGCGTGGTGGTCGTAAAGATGTAGAGCACGTCTTCTCTGGCGCAGCGCACGTTCACCACGGCCAGCGCAGATAGCGACACTGGTCGTTTCCATCCGAACTCGACGGCCGCGGCCTGCTGTCGCAGTTCCACCACGAGTCCACGACGTACGGTTGATTGAGATCGCCGTGCTCGAATGCGACGAGTACCTCGTCGTCTATGTCCGGCAACCGAAACATTCCGCGATCCGCACGGCGCACGCGCAGGGTCGTCGAGAAGCCGCCGTATGAGTCGGGTCCGAGGCGATGCGACACGCCCGTGACGTAGTACGCGCCGTCAAATTCCGCGTCGATGCCCTCAATCTCCACGAAGCTGCCCATGCGCAGATCGGGCCTGCCTTCGATCACGGCTTCTCCCGATACGCGATCGATGAGCAGTGCATCCAGCGTGGCGAGCGCGAATGCATCGGCGTCCGCCTGGGAAGAGAAGACGCGATCGCTCTCAACCAACAGCTGCGTTCCGAACGTCGCGGCCGGCGCACCATCGAGCGGAATCGTCGGCGCCAGCGCGCGCGCCGTGAGCGGAGCGCCGCTTTCGTCGACGCCGCGCACGACGACCTCCTGCACGCTGAACGAGGAGGAGAGACGCGGCGCGAACGCGAGGACCCCGGTGCCGGAGTCACCGCCCAGACGAACGACGGCACCGCTCGCGCTGAAGACAGCGGGACCGGACGCGGTGATTTCGACGACAGGCTGCGTGCCGTCGGATCCCTGCACAATCGTGCTGACGAATCCGTGGAAGAAGCGCGTCGAATCGCCATCGATCGCGACCGCGGCAATGTCGACAGCGTCGCCCCGCGAGATAGTCGCGGCGTATTCCATGGCGGCGAGACCGCGAAGCTCGATCCGCACCTCGCCGCCGCTGCGCTGCTGCTCGATGACGACGCGAGGTTGCAGCTCCGCTCGGATCTCGACGCCGTCGATCGCGACCTGAATGGCGAAACGGTTTTGGCCGTTCGTGCTTACACAGATGAGGCTGACGGCGAGCAGCGTGGAGAGTGTGTGGCGGTGAAACATGAATGGCCCCCACGCGAGGCTACTACGCGATGCAAGCGTCTCGAGCTCAACCAGACGAACGGCTCGGCTGGGTAGTTGTTGCACAGCCATATGACGCTTACGTATTTGAAATGTGAGGTTTACCGGAATTTCGCTTGACGTATGCGCACGTGTCGCGCAGTATCTCCACCTCCCTGCGAATGACTCGGAGTTCAACCATGTCCCCGGCGCCCATGACCCATCTCGCGATCCTCAGCGACGACCGAATGAACTCTGACGGGCTGGCGCAGTTCTTCGCGCAACAGCCGAACTTCACCGTGCGCACGTTGTCTCCGGGATCCGACGCGTCGCTCGCGGAACTCGGCCGCGAGCACGACGTCATCCTCATCGATGCGCGCAACGACAGCTTCTGGTCGGCGACGCGCGCGATTCCGGAGTCGGCGGTCGTGATCTTCTTCGGCGCGTCCGAAGACGACGCGTGGGCAACGTCGGTCCTCAGCGCTGGTGCACGCGGCATCCTCACGCGGACCGCGGCACGTGACGATCTCGTGAAGGCGATTCACGTCGTGCGCGATGGCGGCATCTGGGCGCGTCGCCGATGGCTCAATGCCTGCGTGCACTACATCGTCGGTGCGTCGAAGCACCAGCTCGCCACGCAGGACACGCTCGACACGCGTTTGAGCCGGCGCGAGCGTGAAGTGCTCGAGCACGCCGCGACCGGCGTCGGCAACAAGGAGCTCGCCGATCGGTTGTCGATCAGCGAAGCAACCGTCAAAGTCCACCTGACCCACATCTTCCAGAAGCTTGGTGTGCCCGGACGCGCCGCACTTGCGGCGGCGTACCACCAGGTGGGGACGATGGGACGCATTCCCGCCTCCACCGCCAGTCGTACGACCAACGGCGTACGGCTTTAGCGCGTACTCGCACGACGAATTCATCCCTTTGGCTAATTGATCGGCCGCGCTGGCGACAGCATCATCGCCCGGCGCGCGCGGTCATGATCCGCGCGCCTCCAGATCATTCCGGACTAGCAGTGGAGGCATTGAATGTCCCCGTCTACCACCCGCAATACAACCCGGCTGCGCGTGGCGCTCGCAGCCGCACTGGCGACCGTCGTCGCCGCGATTTCGATTACATTCGCCGATCCCGCCAGCCCGGTGACGATGACCAACGTGGCGACGCCAAGCCCGGTGATTTCGGGCGGCGAGCTGACCTACACGATCACGATGGTCAACACGGGAGGGGCGAAGATCAATGACGTCGTCCTGAACGATCAGTTCAACGGCCTTGGCGGGATTGGCGTGCCGCCGCAGCTGCAAATCGCCACCACACGCGGTAGTTGCCTGCAGACGATCAACGGCGTGACCTGCCAGTTCGGAACGATCGAAGGCAATGGCACGACCGTCGTCACGATCCGCGGCCAGGTACTCGCCGCCGCCGGAACGATTCTCGACAACACCGCGACCGTGACCGGCACGAAAGCCGCACAGAATTTCACGACCACCACGACGACACACGTCCTCGTGACCGGCAACGTTTCCACGCTCGCAGACCTCACCATGACGAAGACCGGACCAACGACGGTCGTTGTCAGCACGCCGGTGGATCCGTCGCCGATGACGTACACGCTGACGGTCAACAACCGGGGGCTGACCAACGCGACAGACGTCGTGGTCGTCGACACGTTGCCCGACGGCCTGACCGGCATCACGGCGACGGGGACGAGCCTGTTCCAGTGCGCGATTGCGGGCCAAACCGTCACTTGTTTCGGCGGCGCGGTCAACGCGGGCGCGAACGCGACCATCACCATCAACGCGATCGCCCCGCAGGTCGAGACGGCGCTCACGAACACGGCGGTCGTCGATCCGGACGATCAGATTCCCGAGGGGAACGAGCTCAATAACATATCGGCGCTCGTGAACACGCAGGTGGTCTCCGTTCCTCCTGTGGATCCGCTCAGCATCAACATCACGGATGACCCGACGGTGATCTCCGGTGCCGGACCGGATCCCGTCGTGCCGGGTGGAAACGTGACGTTCAAGATGTTCGTCACGAACAACGCGAGCACGCGCGCCGACGACGTGATGATCGTCCTCGGTACGCAAAGCCTGGACGCCGCCAGCGTGATGGTCTCGAATCCGCCGATCGTCGTGAACGGCACGATCGGCCAGAGCGGCGGATGCAGCGTCTCCGCGACCGAGGCCAAGTGCCTGGTCCGGACACTGAACCCGGGAGGCACGATTCTGATGTCGGTGACCGGCCGTGTCATCGGCTTTGCCGGCTCCAGCTTCATCAGCACGGCGTCCGTCACCGGGAACATCAAGAATCAAGGCGTCAGCAGCACGGATACCGAGCTGACGACCATCAAGCCGTATACCGATCTCACGATCACCAAAAAAGACTCGCCGGATCCCGTGTGCGCACGGTCGTGGCCTGGGGCGCCGCTCTGTGGCGGCGGGTTGAAGTACCTGCTCACGATTGGCAACAGCGGCATGAACGCCGCGACCAATGTCGTGGTTCGTGATCCGCTGCCCGCGGGCACGATTCTCGACAGCTACACGACGACCGGTGGGTTCACATGCACAGTGGTCGCGGCCACGAACGTCCTTACGTGCACGGGTGGAACGATACCGGCCGAAAGCACCAAGCAGATCGCGATCACGCTTGTCGCGCCGCCGTACGTGGGCTCGATCTCGAATACCGCAACGGTCGACCCGAACAACGCGATATTCGAGTCGGATGACACCAACAACACGGGCTCCGCGACGACCATCGTCTCGACGGGTATCGACCTGTCAGTCACGAAGTCGGTCAATCACAATCCGGTCGCGACCAGCGGCACGTTGATCTACACGATCGTCGTCGAGAACAACGGGCCGCAGGACGCGACGAATATCCGGCTGCGCGACACGCTGCCGTCCGGAACGATCTTCCGCGATATCGTGCAGATCACGAACGGCTTCACGTGTTCGTACTCGGGTGGAACGCTGGAGTGCATCGGCGGATCGGTCCGCGGGACGATGAGCGAGTCGTACGCGGGTCCCAACGCGCCGCCGCCGCTCGGCCCGGACTCCGCGACGATCAAGTTCCGGATCTTCGCGCAGACGTTCGAAGGCACGCTGCACAATGAGGTGCGAGTCGACCCGCTGAACGAAATCGCGGAGATCGACGAGAACAACAACATCTTCCTGCTCGACACCGGGGTCATCGACAACGGACCTGGCGCGTTCAACGATCTCGAGATCAAGAAGGAAGGGAGCGACACGACCACGCCAGGTGGCCCCATCAGCTACACGATCAAGGTGTGGAACACCGGTTCGGATCCGGCGGTCAATGTGACCGTGCGCGACGTGTTGCCCGCAGGGGTGACGTTCGTCTCTGCGACCGACGGCGGCGGGCCCGGCAGCGCATTCACCTGCGCCTACGCCACCGGGGTGGTCAACTGCACGGGCGCAACCATCGCCGCGAACACGGATGAGACGACGGCGCGCAAGATCCTGATCTCGGTGAACGCGCCGAACCAGATCATCGTGCTGACCAACGAGGTGTTCGTCGATCCGGACAACGCGATCCCCGAGGGAAGCGAGCGCGACAACACGGCTACGAAGCAGACCTCGGTCGAATCGCTCATCAATCTGATTATCAACAAGACCGGCCCGCCGACCTCGAGCCAGAGCCAGCCTGGACAGTACGTGATCACGATAAAGAACGATGCAGGTACCGGCGCCGGCCAGACGGCGCCGGACGTCCAGATGCACGACCCGATGCCCGTTGGCGTCATCCCACTCGCCTGGAAGGTCGAGTCCACGCCGTCGCCGGACAACTGGGCCTGCCAGATCGCGATGAACCCGATCAACGTGGTCGACTGCCAGGGCGACCTCGCACCCAACCAGACCGTCAAGATCACAATTGACGTGTTCATGACGGCCGAGACGGGTAAGTCGCTCGAGAACGAGGCGTGCGTCGATCCGAACGACGTCATCAAGGAGTTCGGGCCGGGTGAGAGCGACAACTGCTCCACGCACGTCACCGTGGTGGTGCCGAAGTCCCCGAACCTGACGCTGACCAAGAGCGCGTCGCCGTCGAGTGTGACGGCGGGCGTCGAACTCGTCTACACACTGCTGATCCAGAACGTCGGCGATGCGACCGCGGTGGGTCTCGCCGCCGATGGGAACAAGCTCAAGGTGACCGACTCGCTGCCGAGCGCCGTCACGTTCGGCGACGCGAACGGGACGGATAC
>DASPXV010000211.1:0-5426 GCA_035637115.1 Vicinamibacterales bacterium | reverse complement strand
CTCGGCGATCTCGTTCCAATGGTGTTCGAAGGCGTTGAGCGTGCGGGCGAGGTCGGTGAGGTTGTCGAAGCCGTTGGGCTCGAGGACTTTGCGTTGGATGATCGAGTAGTAGATCTCGATCTGGTTGAGCCAGCTGGCGTGCAGGGGCAGGTGGACGAGGACGAGGTTGGGCCAGCGCCGCTCGAGCCGCTCGACCGACTTTTGGCCGCGGTGGGAGGAGCCGTTGTCGACGATCCAGGCGAGACGAAGGATCAAGGCTCCCACGGGCGGCTCAATTGGCGGCCTTCCTGGCTTCGTATGCAGGTACGTCCAGCGACGGGCGACCAACTGGCGGTGCCAGCGCAGCAGCGTGTCCGGTCTCACCAGGAAGCTCGCCCAGGCCGAGCGCGGCAGCGAGCGGCTCAACGCCGCCAGCAGCGCTCGATCGGCGCGCGTCAGCCTTGGCCGAGCCGACCGCCGCCGCAGAACAGCCAACTCGTGCCGCAGCACAAGAATCTCCAGTTCCTTCGACCCGCGCGGCCGCCCCAGCAGCCACACCAGCGCGAACAGGTTCCGCACGACGAGATACACAAACGACCAGAGCAATCAACCCTCCCTCGACCCCGACAACAGCGCCGAACCTACCGAGCTCGACGCCCCGGAGAGCCGCGGACGAGTTTGCGAACCCTACGGGGTGTTACTCGCTGTCTGGCTGCGTCTGCGCCATCGAGCGACGACGAACGTCGCGACGCTGCTTCTTGCGCTTCGCGCGACGCTTCAAGCGCCGGCCGCGCGTCGCGTTCGCGTTATGTCGCGACATCAGAGCGTCGCCTCGTGAAACCACGCGAGCAGCGTGCCGTCGATCAGCAGCGCGATCAGCTCGTGCAGCGGAGGCGGCGGCTCGACGTCGCCGCTTGCGTTGGGCAGACGCCCGTACTGATGACGAATCTCGAAAGGCGTCACGCCGCGACTCAGTGCGTACTCGGGCGCGAAGATGTCGCGCCATTCGCGATAGACGTTCTCGATCGCGAACTCTGCGATCATGCGCGCGGGCCATTCGCGACTATCGGCGAGTCGTTCCTTCGACCAGCCGGCTTCGAGATCAGGCGTCCACGCGTGCTCGACGACGGCCGCGATCTCGTACGGCTGTGGCAGCCAGCGGCGCGGGTTGGGCACGTACTTCTCAGGCGTCGCGTTCGACGCGTCGCGCTTCGAGCGCTTGACGCGACTCATCACTTCGTCTCCCTCGACCGGCGGGCGAAGCGCCTCGCGCTTTGCAGGCACAGCCAGCGAATCCACGAGGCGACCGTCTCACGAATCTGCGCCGACTCGCGACTCACGACGGTGCGACCCGAATAGCAGCAGACGTCGCACGAGTGCCACTCACGCGAACGACGAGGACGAACGTACGCGGCGCTCACTTCTTCACCATGGGTTCGCCGTCGAGCCCAAGATCGCGCAGAAGTCGCGCGAACGCGATGCGAGCGTCTTGCTCGATCTTCAGCGACGGATGAGGCCTCGGGGAGCCGAAGCGATCGCGATAGACGGCGCCGTCGCGCTCGATCGTTGTGCGAGCGTCCTGAGCTTCGTCCCAGGCCTGCGCGGCGAGAAACAGCAGCCGCTCGTGATGCTGCTCAAGTTCGTAGATCGCAAGAACGTGCTCGACCCAAGCTCGCGTCGCGGGCTGAAGGCCTTCGATCGACAGCAAGTGAACCTCCAATTTTCTAGTGAACGGTGGACGGGAGACGCGAAAAATTGCCCAGACGCGAAGCGATTTGCGCGGTCTCGATCTCAAGCCCTACCCCCCATTTGAAAGGGCGGGCGCGATCGTCACGACCAGTTGCAAAGGCAAAGCAAGCGCGGCGCGCCGGGGAGTCGCGTGAGCGGGACATCGGCTGCGCACGTCCGGCCGATCCGTACGGTTCGCGGCAATGGAAGTACACCGTCACAAGCTCTGGCACATCGTCGGGAACAACGTGAGGGTCCTCCGCGCGAGTCCGCCAGAGGGCTATGCCCCCGTCGTCGAGGTTTTCTCGTCGGCCGCCCTGAGCCTGTCCGACTCTCTTACGTCGGCATGACGTGGCGGACAGTCCGTTATGACAGCAGCGCTAACGCGCGGCGTTACGCAGCGACGCGACGGCTAACCAGCTTCCTCCACGATCTTGCCCTGGACAACAAACGCTTCAGCCATGAGCTGCTCGTGTAAGCAGGTCGCTCGTTCGCGGATCTGTATCAAACGCTCGCGAGGAAACGGAGCCTTGATCTCGATCAACCCGTCGAATCCGTTCTCGAGATCGCCCGCATGCAGTACAACACGCCCCGCCCACATATCTGTGTGCGCATAGCGCTTCTTCCGCTCATGCAGCAGCCAATCGTGGATCTCACGCTCGGGCGTGCCCGACGCAGGCGTCCACTGTTTACTCAGACGCGGCCCGACTGTGTTCCTCGCAGAGAACGGCCGCGCGTAACACACGGCGATGGCGGTAGCGAGGGCGTCCCTGAGCGGGCTCGGTGCCTCCTCGCGATCCAATGCGTCGCAGGCAGCGATCACCTCTTCCATGTCATGCGCCGCCAGCACCAGGACCTGAATCTGCCTCTCCAGATGTTCGATCAAGCTCATTAGCGCGAACCTCACCGACATCGTAGGCCGGTGCCTCTACCGTCGGATGGGTTGCAGCTTCGAGCCTACGGCGGATCAGCCTCGGGCGCATCGTAGGAACGACGAAGACGACGACATGGAACTCGCGGTCGTGCACGTGACCACGGACGCCCGACGTCACCGCGTCAATCGGCGTGGCGATGCTCGCACCGCCCGGGCAGTCAGCCGAGCGCGAGCCGTGCCTGTCGCCGCATAGCGTCATGGACGATCCAGCTTTCTAACTTCGGTGAAGAACTCTCCCTCAAGGACGCGGTTCAGATTCCGCGTGAGCGTCCACGCAGCTTTCTGGACCTCTTCCCAGGTTGAGAGCGAAGGATCCTCAACCACAAGTTCGGGGATGAGCGCAGAGAAACCCATGTGCTCAAGCTGCAGTCGAAGCTGCTCGTTCTCCAAGCCGAACCATGGTGTGACGACCTCGCCGAAGGCATCCTCTTCAAGAGGTCCGCTGCGCGCGCGCTTGCGCAATTCGTCAAGCGCGCGCTGATTAGCGTCTCTGACGGCTATTAGATGACGCTCAAGGAAAATGCGCGCCCTTAGATCTTGAGCATCGCTGATCAGCGCGCGTGCCTCGTCACGCTGCCTGTAGGGCGCCCGAAGCGCGGCTCCACATGCCCAAGCGAAGGGCACAACGCAGTAGCCGGCCATGCCAGCGGTGAGAGCAAGGAGCGCGTCCGGGAGAGAACTCCGCCCCCTACGTAGAGCGCGGTCGCAACTGGCGGTACGACAGTCACGAGGAGTCCAAAGAGCGGATGTTCCCGCGCGGCCCGAGCCGCCTCGGTTTTACCGCGGTGCCATGCCGTCTGACGCAGCGGATCGGTCTCTGTCACCCGCGCCCACCAGAGAACCGGGCCAAACAAGAACCTGCCCAGTCCGCGCATGGAGCGCCAGTGTAATCCTGGGGCGTTCGTAGAAAAGGGCATGTTGGGTTTCGCGATCTTCTACGCGTGCGAACGTGGGCTCCCGGACGCGACCGCCCGCACGTCGTGATCCCCCTGATACATGACACTCAGTTGCGTTGAGACCAGCCAGAGAGCGAATAGTCACGCCAGGCGAGCATTCCTGCGCGTGATGCGCTGACTTGTCAACCTGGGCCGTAAATCTCACCAACGGCCCGCTTCAGTGCTCTTGACTCCGCCGCAGGCAATCCCTTAACAATTTTCTGCATCCGCGCATGGAGGCGTTTTATGAGCTTGTTGTTCTGCTCACCAAAGCGGTTCGCCGCGTCCCACGCGTACCGACTGGTCGCAAGGTCGTCGCGAAACCGCACGAGCATCCGAACGTCCGCACGCGCAAGCGTCAGCATGAGCGTCCTTAACTCACGCCCGGCCTGCGTCCGCACCTTCACGTTCTCGGCCGCACGCTGAAGGGCTGGTAGCGATTGCTCAGCCTGATTCACCAATGGTGGGATCTGCGTCCGTATCAGGCGCACACCCGCGTCCACATCGTTCTTTTGCGCCGCCGCATTGAGTACGGCGTAGACGCCCGTCATCGCCTCATCGACCTTCCCTGCGCGTTCAGCGGTTGTCCGGATCGTCGTGACGTCTTGGACGACACGGCTCGCACGACTCTTTGACGAAAGGGTCCCCACGGTGGTCGGTGGGGGAGAGACCAAAGGTTCACTCGCTTTATGGCCGCAGCCAGCTGCCGCGACCACAACCGTAGTCGCGACGACAGCAACGCGTCCCCTCCCGGGCACTACACGCCCGAGACGCATGAAATGAGCAGATCCGACCACTTGAGGCGTCGGCTCAAACTAAAGCAGGATGGGCGTTGACGAGTCGTCGGGGATTTGTACGGGTCCCCCGAAGAGCAGCTCGCGCCGCGCCGAGTTGCGCGCTTTCTCGAAGACCTCGGGCGCCGGACGCTCACCCGCGTTTTCGCGGTCGGACAGAACATCGAGCGCTCGGCGGCCAATGAGGCGCACGCTCCTCAACAAGACGTGCGCATCGTGCCAGGGCTTTTTGTGGAAACGGTGCCCGGCGAACCGCTGCGCAAAGCTGCCCGAAATGGCTGGCCTTGCGGCGGACGGCCGGAACCTCGCCCGTGAACTCGGGGACGTGCGAGGCGACCGAGTTTCCGGTGCCCACACGGTAACGGACGGCGTGTGCACGGCATCCAGACCCGGCGAGCACGCTCGAACTGAGTTTTCGGCACCTACAGGTTGCGTACGACCGTGTGGGGTGCCAAAGCTCTGTTCACCCCGCGGGATCATTCCGATTTGCAGGTGGAACCGAGTGCTGACGCCCCACACCGATGACGCCGAAAAACCCAGAGGTTGACAGTCGCGTGGCTCTGCCCTGTCGGTCTCGGAAACTTGCGCATCTGTGTCGGCTACTGGAGTGCTACTTCCAGAACTGGGAGAGGCAGTGAAACGCCGGCAAGGGCGTCACCTAAGGCATTCCCTGCTCGTGGAATCGGTGGATTTGGTGGGAGATCATGTTTGTGCATGTCGAGGCGCCGGCGGGCCCGAAGAGACACCGACGAGAGTCAGGCAGTCGCCGGTGCGGGATCGAGTTGGTGCGGGTCAGCGCAAACCAGCGCATTTGGGGAACCCGCTCAGGTTTCGGCGCGCGATACGTCTGGGCTGCGGCAGACTGAGGCCTTGATCGAAGCATGCTCGTCCGACTGCAGCGCCGCCTCATCTACCTTCCCTTCCCGACGCAGGTGCCACCGGCGGCGGAGGTGGTCGCCAACGCACGGGAGGTGACGCTGCAGACCGGCGACGGCCTGGAGCTGGGCGCGTGGCTGGTCGGGGCCGGCGAACCTGACCGTGGCGTGGCGGTTCTGG
>DASPXV010000210.1:0-12360 GCA_035637115.1 Vicinamibacterales bacterium | reverse complement strand
AATCTTCTTCATGACGAACCCTCCATTTCCGAGTCTCGCTATATCTACACGCCGGGATGGCGAAAGGTTGGCGGCCCTCGCCGCCCGCCGCCAGCGGCGCCAAGCCGTCCGTCCGGCCTCGATGGCTTGGACGCGGCGCATGATCGTCGCCACAAACCCCAGAGGGGGCTCGGGTTCCCTCGCCTTGGCCTGTTCCAGTGCGCGGTCGAGCGCGCCCTGTTTCGACGACGGAGTGGTCATAACTGCGCTCCTGGCTCCAGCCGCAGCAGCTCGCCGAGGCGATGCCGCGCTTCGAATAACCGCGATTTCACCGTTTTCTCCGGCACGCCGAGCGCCTCGCTCATTTCCGAGTACGAAAGGTCCGCGAAGTGCCGCAGAACCACCACCAGCCGCTGCTCCTCCGAGAGCTTCACCAGGGCGGTGTCAATCAAGGTGCTCCGCTCCAGCGCCTCGACGCCCCGCAACGGCCCGTCCGCAGGATCCGCTTCCACCTCGTCGGTGAGCGGTTCGATTGGCTTCCGCGCCCGCCGCACGTTGAGACACTCGTTCACGACGATCCGATAGATCCAGCTGAAAAACCGCCGGTTCGGGTCGTAGCCGTCGAGCCCCTCGTAGGCCCGGACGAACGCGTTCTGGGTCGCGTCGAGCGCGTCCTCGTAGTTGCCGAGAATGCGGTACGCCACGGAGAACAGCACCCGCTGGTAGCGGCGCACGATCGGTTCGAACGCTGACGCGTCCCCCCGGAGGCAGCGCGCAACCCACTCGCGGTCGTCGTCCGGTCCTGCCATAAATACACCCGCGCGACTCAAAGGTTGGCCAGGCCGCGGAGGTTAGCACAGGTGGTAGGATCCGGCCCCCAGGCGGGTAGATGATGCACGCGACCGAGTCCCTCTCCGTCCCCGCCACGGTTCCGGGCGTGCGGCAGGCGATTGTCGCGTTCGAACGCTTCGGACGATCGCACAAAGTGCCGGCTGGGTCGGAATGGCGCGTCCTGCTGGCGCTCGACGAGATCTTGTCCAACATCGTCCGGCACACGAGTGAAGAGCATGCCATCGACATGACGTTTTCTGTGGACGGCGACATTGTCGGCGTGGAGATCGTGGACTCGACCGCGGCGTTCAATCCGCTCCTCGCCCCACCCCCCGACACCACCAGCCCGCTTGCCGAGCGTCGGCCGGGCGGCCTCGGGATCGCCCTCGTCCGAAAGCTGATGGATGAGACGTACTACGAGCGGCGCAACAATCGTAATCATTTCGTCATGAGGTGCCGGCCGCGTGCAGATCACTGAAGCGCAACAGGACGGTGTTCACGTGATTGCCCCGTCCGGCCGGATCGATACCACGACAGTCGGAGCGCTGGAGGCGCGGCTGGTCCCCGCGCTCGCAGTTGCACGCCCCCGCGTCGTGGTGGACTTTTCGGGCGTCGAGTACATCAGCAGCGCGGGATTGCGTGTGCTGCTCGTGGCGGCGCGCCGCGTGCAGGGGACGGGGGGCGGCCTGGCGCTGTGCGGCATGGGCGACGCGGTGCGGCAGGTGTTTCAGCTTGCCGGTTTCCTTCCTCTCTTTACGATTCGCGACACGCGCGATGCCGCGGTGAAGCAGATCGCCGCGACATGACCCTGCGCATCCGCGTGCAACCGGCGCACGGAGACGCGTCCGAGCACCGCCTCGAAGGTGCCGAGCTGATCGTCGGTCGTGCGACGACGGCCTCGATCGTCATCCCTGACCACCGGGTGTCGCGGCAGCACGCCCGCTTCCTCCAGCGCGAAGGCGCCTGGTGGGTGGAGGACCTGGGTGCCCGAAATCGCACCCTGCTCAATGGCGTGCCGCTCGAGCACCCCGAGAAACTGCGCGCGGGCGACCGTCTGCAGGTCGGCGACGCGGTGCTGCGCGTGATCGGCGACAGCGAGGCACCGGACGATCGCGACACGGGCCTGACCACGTCCGGCGGTGATCGGGCACGCATGTGGACGATCAACGAGATCCATCGCGCGATTGCCGGACCGCTCTCGGTGGCGGAACTGCTCGACCTGATTCTTGCGCGCTGCTTCGACGTGCTGAATCCGGAGGAGGGCGTCATCATGCTGCGCGGGCCGGACGGTGCGCTGGCCACCGCCACGAGTCGCCGGCGCGACGCGTCCACGACGCCGGTCGTCGTTCCCAGGCGCCTGGTCGACGAGGTGGTCGGGAAGGTGCAGCCCGCCCTCGTCGACGACGCGGCCTACGACGAGCGGTTCGCGGGGTCGGCTTCCATAATCTCGTCCGGATTACGCAGCATCGTTGCGGCGCCAATCGTCGACGCGGAGGGAACGCTGGGGCTGATCATGCTCTGTTCCCGGGTCGCGGTCCGGCGTTTCACGCAACCAGATCTCGAGATGCTGCTGACGATCGCCTCCGCGGCGGCGCTGCGCGTCAGAAATCTCGCGCTCGCGGAGGCGCTCGCGGCGCGGCGCATCGTCGAACACGAGCTGGAGGTCGCGCACGAGGTCCAGATGGCGATGCTCCCGCGGACCATGCCGGCGTATCCGGGGTTGACCGTGTCGGCGCGGCTGAAGCCGGCGCATTCGGTCGGCGGTGACCTTTACGACGTTGCGCTCGATGCCGACCGCCTGTGGTTCATCGTTGCGGACGTCGCGGGAAAGAGCATAGCCGCGGCGCTGTATATGGCGATCACGAAAGCGCTCTTCCGCGCGACGGCGCATGGAACGGCGGACGTCTCCGAAGTGGCGACGCGGATGAACGAGCAGCTCGCGCGCGACAACGATCGCATGATGTTCGTCACCGCGTTGGTCGGGTGCCTCGACCTGCAGAGTGGATCGGTCAGCCTTGTGGACGCGGGCCACAACCCGGCCATGCTCGCCTCACGGGATGCGCTGCGGGAGATACTTGATATCCCGAAAGGCACCGCGCTGGGCGTCATCGAGCATGCCGCGTACACGGCTGCGCGATTTACGCTCTCGCCGCACGACACGCTCATTCTGTACACGGACGGCCTGACCGACGCGCGGTCCCCTGATGGCGAGATGTTCGGCGAAGATCGCGTGCGCGAGGCGATGCGCGCGGTGGCGGACACCCTGCCCGGGTCGCTGGTCGCGCACGTCATCGCTGCGGTGGAGCGTTTCGCCGGCGCCGCTCCGCCGGAGGACGATCTGACGTTGCTCGCGCTGCGGTACGCGCCCGCGTCCTAGTGTCCCGTCACCGTGGTTCGCGACATAATTCCCGGTACAGGGGCATCCCGCCTCGCGGCGTTGCTCCTCGCTCAGATACTCCCGATATCCTCGCTCGTCGCGCCTTGCGATCCGGGCGCGGCACCCGGGAGTTATCCCACGATCCACGGTGACGGGACACTAGCCGAGCAACTGCTTGGCGATGGTCTGCAGCTGCAGGTTGGACGTGCCCTCGTAGATCTGCCCGATCTTCGCGTCGCGGAACAGCTTCTCCACCGGGTATTCCTTGACGAAGCCGTTTCCACCGAATAGATTCACCGCCAGCGAAGACACACGCTCGGCGACCTCCGACGAGAAGATCTTGCAGATGGCCGCCTCGGTGAGGAACGGACGCCCCGCATCACGCAGGCGCGCCGCGTTGTAGACGGTGAGCCTCGCCGCTTCGACGTCGACGGCCGCGCGTGCGATCTGGTGCTGCACCGCCTGGAACTCCGCGATGGGTTTTCCGAACTGCTTCCGTTCCTTGGTGTACTTGATGCTGTGGTCGAGCGCGCCCGCCGCCAGGCCGATCATCTGCGCGCCGATGCCGATGCGCCCCTCGTTCAGGGTTTCAATGGCGGTCTTGTAACCCTTGCCCACGTCGCCAAGCACGTTCTCCTTCGGCACGCGGCAGTCTTCGAAGATCAGCTCGCAGGTACTGCTCGCGCGGATGCCGAGCTTGTCCTCCTTCTTGCCGACTGTGAACCCCGGGAAGCCGCGTTCGATGATGAACGCGGTAATCCCGCGGTAACCGGCTTCGGGATTGATCGTCGCGAAGACGAGGAAGATGTCGGCCTCGTTGCCATTGGTGATCCAGAGCTTCCGTCCCGTGACGATGTAGCTATCGCCCTGCTCGCGAGCCCGCGTCGTCAAGGCGAACGCATCGCTGCCTGAGCCGGCTTCAGACAGCGCGTACGCGCCGACAGTGTTCGCGGCCATCTTCGTCAGGTAGCGGCGCTTGATGTCTTCGTTCCCCCAGCGCATCAGCGCGTTGACGACCAGCGTGTTCTGCACGTCGACGAGGACGCCGACCGATGGATCGACGCGAGAGAGTTCCTCGACAGCGAGCACGGCGTGGAAGAAGCTCGCGCCCGCGCCGCCGTAGGCCTCCGGGATCTCGATGCCCATGACGCCGAGATCGAACAGCTGGTCCACGAGCGCGCGCGGGATTCTCGCGTGCTCATCCATTTCGCGGACGAGCGGCCTGATCTGCGCCTCGGCGAATTCGCGGACGGCGTCGCGGAAAATGGCCTCGTCTTCGGCAAGCAGGGTCAGCGGCTGAGCGTGCTCGATCGTCTGTTGAGCCATGTTGTGAATGTTATCATCGGCTCATGCGGGTCCACGCTCGTCTTCTTGCGACTGCCGCCCTCTGTTCGGTCCTGTCGATCGCGGCGCCCGCGCAACAGCAGCCGACGCAGCCGCCGACGCAGCCACCGCCAGCGCAGCCGCAACCCCCCGCGGGCCAGCGGCCACCCGTGATCCGCAGCGGCATCAACTTCGTCAGCGTTGACGTCATCGTCACGGGCAAGAAGAACGGCGATGTGGTCCTCGATATGAAGCAGGACGACTTCGAAGTCCGCGAAGACAAGAAGCCGCAGAAGGTGGAGACGTTCGAGGTCGTCAAGATCGACGCGCTGACGGCGCAGGCGACTCAGCCCAAGGAGATCCGCAGCACGTACGACGAAGAGAGCGAGGCGCGCCAGCCGAACGTGCGCCTGTTCATTCTGCTGCTCGACGACTATCACGTGCGCCGCGGCAGCGATCTGGCGGTCCGTCGTCCGCTGATCGATTTCGTGTCCAACCAGCTCGCGCCGCAGGACATGGTCGCGATTATGTACCCGCTGACGCCGGTGAGTTCGCTGACGTTCACGCGCAACCGCGACTCGATGATCGGCGCCATCAACAAGTTCGAGGGACGCAAGGGGATTTACGAGCCGAGGAACGAATTCGAGGAACGCTACGCCTACTATCCGACCGCGACCGTCGAGAAGATCCGCAACGACGTGACCATGGGCGCGCTGCAGGGGGCGGCGGTGAAGCTGGGCGGCATGCGCGAGGGGCGCAAGTCGATCATCTTCATCAGCGAAGGGTTCACGAGCACGGTGCCGGCGCAGTTGAACGATCCCGTGGCAGCCGCGCCGCGCATCGGCAACCGCGCGCAGCCCGGGCAGGACGTCAACGATCCGCGCGTCGAGTCACAGAAATTCTTCAATCAGGCGGATCTGATGAGCCGCCTTCGCGAGGTGTACGACACGGTCAATCGCAACAACACCTCGATCTACGCGGTCGATCCGCGAGGGCTCGCGACGTTCGAGTACGACATCAACCAGGGCGTCGGGCTGCAGACCGATCGCCAGAATCTCACGGCGTCGATCGATTCGCTCCACATCCTCGCGGACAATACCGACGGTCGCGCGATCGTCAACCGCAACGATCTCGCGGCGGGCATGAAGCAGATCATGCGCGACGCCAGCGGGTATTACCTGCTCGGATACACGTCCGCGAGCGCGCCGACCGACGGCAAGTTCCACACGATCGACGTGAAGGTGAAGCGGCCCGGCGTCGAGATCCGCGCGCGCAAAGGGTATTGGGCCTACACCGCCGAAGACGCGGCGCGCGCGGCGGCACCGGCGAAGGCCGGTCCGCCTCCCGCAGTGGCGAACGCGCTGAACTCGATCGTCGAGCCCACGCATGGCGGACATGCCGCGCGGTTCTGGACGGGAATGGATCGCGGCGCCGACGGCAAGGCGCGCGTCACGCTCGTGTGGGAACCAGCGGCGGCGCAGGACGGGGCGCGCGCGCAGGAGGCGCCGGCGCGTGTGATGCTGACCGCCACGGCGCAGGACGGCAGTCCAATCTTCCGCGGTCCCGTGCCTGCCGAAGTCGACCCCGCGGCGCAAGGGAACGGCGCGAGCGTCTCGTTTGCCGCCGCGCCGGGGCAGATCGAGATGCGCCTGGTCGTCGAAAGCGCGCGCGGACAGGTGATCGACTCGACCACACAATCGCTGACCGTGCCGGATTACGCGAAGACACAAGTAGCGTTCGGCACGCCGCGCGTCTACCGGGCGCGCACCGCGCGCGAAGCGCTCCTCGTTCGAAACAACACGGATGCGCCGCCAACCGCGACGCGCGAGTTCAGCCGCGCCGAGCGTCTCCTGGTACGCGTGGACGCGTACGCGATGGAAGGCGCGAAACCCGACGTCACCGCGCGCCTCCTGAATCGCGCCGGCACGTCGATGGCGGACGTGCCCATTCGGGCCGCGGAAGGGAAACCCTTCCTGATCGACTTCCCGCTCGCCTCGCTCGCCGCCGGCGAGTACGTCATCGAGCTGAACGCCAAGACTCCGTCCGGCAGCGCCCAGCAGCTCGTCGGGTTCAAAGTCGGCTCATAACGCCGTTCAAAGCGTTCAAGGCCCAAAACGGGGACAGTCCCCGTTTCTGGTGCCGAAAACGGGGACTGTCCCCGTTTTGCGATCGTGCTACCATGCCGCTGTGGACATATCCAGATTGGACATATACGTGCTAGCCGCGCTGTCTGACGCGCCGGCGCACGGGTACGCAGCAATGCAGGCGATCCGTGAAACGTCGGCGGGGAGCGTGCGGGTCAGCACCGGGTCCTTCTATCGGCGCCTGTCGCTGCTCATAAAGAACGGCTTCGTCGAGGAAGTGCCCGGGCCGGAAGAGGACGACCCCCGCCGGGGCGCGTACTACCGGGTGACGCCGAGCGGCCGCGAAATCCTGACGGCGGAGCGCGACCGCCTCGCGGCGCTCGTCGCCGCGATGGACGGCCTGAAACCGGCGCACCGGAGAAGCCGTCCATGAAACGCGCGGAGCGGATCTTCGCGTGGCTCGTGCGGATCCAGCCTGCGCACACACGCAAGCGGTTTGCGGACGGCATGGACTACGCGTGGCGCACCGAGCTGGATGTTGCGCGCGCGAAGGGAGCGCTCGTCGCCACGGCGTTCTGGGTCGTCACCGTCACGGAAGCCGTACTTCTCGCGGTCTCCGAACGGCTCGATGGTCGCAGCCTGCGGCGCAGCCTGACGATCGATTGGCGCGATGCCTGGCGATCGCTGCGCGCGGCGCCGCTCGTGACAACCTTTGCAGTCGCATCGCTCGCGCTCGGCATCGGCGGCGTGACGGCGCTCTTCTCGATCCTCAATGGGCTCGCTCTCAAACCGCTGTCCGTCCGCGAGCCGGGACGATTGGTGCTGCTTGGTGCGCTGCCGCAGAAGGACTCGGATCTCGCGCTCGCGCAGATAGCGGCCACGAACGTTTCATGGACCAATCCAATCTGGGAGGCGTTTCGCGACCGTCAGCATGAGGTCGTAGGGGGAGCGTTCGCGTGGGCCGGCGATCGCTTCAATCTCTCGTCCACATCCGCGAGCGACATCGTGCAGGGAATGTGGGTCAGTGGTGGAATGTTCGAGGTCCTCGGGGTGAATCCCGTACTCGGCCGGACGATTGACATGAGGGATGACGTGCGGGGCGGCGGCCCGGACGGCCCGGTCACGGTGCTCAGTTACCGCTTCTGGCAGCGCCGCTTCGGCGGCGTGCCGGATGTCATCGGCAGGACGATGACGATCGAACGCGTGCCGTTCACGATCGTCGGTGTGACGCCGGCCGGGTTCTCCGGTCCAGATGTGGGACAGGCGTTCGACGTGGCGATTCCGCTCGGGACCGAGCCGCTCGTGAGGCCACGCGATCACGCCCTGGACGGGCGTTCGGTCTGGTGGATGAACATCATGGGCCGCCTCGCGCCCGGGGATACCGCCGAACGCGCGACGGCGCGGTTGCGGGCGCTGCAGCCGCAGATCCGCGATGCGACGATGCCGCGCGGACGATCCGCCGCCGACCAGGAGCGCTATCTCGCAGAACCGTTCGTTCTCGTGCCGGCGCCCGGCGGCCGATCGCCGCTGCGGCGTGTGTACGGCGAGCCGTTGACCGCATTGTTGTGGGTAGCGGGGCTGGTCCTGCTGATCGCCGCGGCGAACATCGCCAACCTGCTGATGGCGCGGGCCGCGGCGCGCCGCCGCGAGCTGGCGCTCCGCCTCGCGCTCGGCGCCTCGCGCGTCCGCATAGCGCGACAGCTGCTCGCCGAGAGCGTGCTCCTTGGCGGTGCCGGAGCGCTTCTCGGCGCCGGCTTCGCCGTGTGGGGCAGCCGCGCGCTCGTCGCACAGCTCACGACGTTCGCCAACAACGTGCAGCTCGATCTCGGACTCGACTGGCGCGTACTGGCGTTTACGACCGCCGTGACGGCGGTCGCGGCCATCCTCTTCGGCGTCGCTCCGGCGCTCAGCATCAGCCACCTGTCGCCGAACGACGCCTTGAAGGAGCGCAGCGGCGCTATCGAGGCGCGCGGGACGCTCCGCTATGCCAGCGTCGTTCTGCAGGTCGCCCTCTCGCTCACGCTTGTTGTCTCCGCAGGTCTGTTCACGCGGACCTTCGTCGCGCTCGCGACGCGCGACGCGGGCTTCAGCCGCGGAGGCGTTTTGCTCGTCGGCGTCGACGTAGGCCGCAACCCCGTCTCGGGAAACGGCCGGATCGCCCTCTTCGAACGGTTCCGCGATGCGACAGGCGCCGTTCCCGGAGTGGCGTCCGCATCCCTCTCGTACAACACGCCGATGGCGCGCGCCGGATGGAACACGTTCATTGCCGTGCCGCCCGACTCCCCGCTGACGCGCCGTCAGCGCAGTTCGTGGATCAACGCCGTCACCCCCGGCTGGTTCGAGACCTACGGCCTGCATCTGTCCGCCGGCCGCGATTTCGACGCGCGCGATCGCAGAGGCGCACCGGTCGTGGCGATTGTCAACCGCGCGTTCGCGGCGCGATTTCTGCCTGGCACCAATCCTGTCGGCGCAACATTCACGACGGTCGGTCCAGGCCCGGTGTCAGCCAATCCCGCCTACACCGTCATTGGTGTCGTGGAAGATGCGGTTTACCGATCGCTCCGCGCGCCGATGGAGCCGACCATGTACTTGCCTGTGGGACAGTGGGACGGACCGTCGTCGGTGGTAACGATCGGCGTCCGTGCGGCCGGAGGAAATCCGTCAACCCTCGCGCGTGCCATCACGGCCGCGATCGAGAAGGAAGATTCGACGGCAGTGCTGTCCTTCCGGACGATCGAAGAACAGATCAATGCCTCGCTCGTGCAGGAGCGGCTGATCGCACTGCTCGCCGGTTTCTTCGGGCTGCTCGGACTGATCCTGGCGGCCGTCGGTCTTTACGGCGTGACATCGCATGCCGTTACGTCGCGGCGGCCGGAGATCGGCATCCGGATGGCACTCGGTGCCACCGCGGATGGCGTCGTCCGGCTGATTCTGCGCAGAGTGGCGTGGCTGGTCGGCCTGGGGATCGCTTGTGGCGCCGCGCTATCGGCCTGGGCCTCGACGTTCGCGCAATCGCTGCTCTACGGCCTGGAGCCGCGCGATCCGATCACGTTCTCCGCCGCGGCACTGGTGCTGACCGCAGTTGCAGCGCTCGCCGCGTGGTTGCCCGCGCGGCGTGCGTCGCGAATCGATCCAATGCAGGTGCTACGAACTCCGTAGCGCGACCGATGGATCCACGCGTGCGGCCCGGCGCGCCGGCAGGTAGTTGGCCAGGCCCGCTGAAACGAGCATGACTGCGACGGCGGATCCCCAGGCGGCGGGATCCGCGGCGCCGACACCGTACAGACCCGCGGCAATCATGCGCGCGGCGACCCACGACAGCCCGACTCCGACCGCAACACCGATCGCCACGATGCCGAGTCCCTGCCGCATGACCAGGCGGAGCACTTCGCCCGGCGTCGCGCCGAGCGCCATCCGGATCCCGATCTCGCGCGTGCGGCGTGCCACCGCGTACGCGATCACGCCGTAGAGTCCCACGGCCGCGAGCAGCGTTGCGACGACGCTGACGAGCCCGAGCGTCTGCGCCGCGATTCGCGCCGGCAGCAAGCTCGCCGCCACTTGCGCTTCCATGGTCTGGCTGTCGAGAAAGACCGCGTTCGGCTCGAGCGCCAGCATTTCGCGGCGCATCGCGGCGAGCAGAACGCCTGGATCGGTTGCAGTGCGCGCGATGATCACTTCGCCGGTGAACGCCCGCTGTCCAAGCGCGTAGTGGATGTACGGCGTCGGCTTCTCACCGACCGTCTCCACCTTGTAATCGGCGACCACGCCCACGACCTGGTATTCGGGTCCGTCCGCCGTCCGCGTGCGGAACGTGCGCCCCACGCCGTCCTCCCCCGGCCAGAAGCGGCGAACGAACGCCTCGTTGACGATGGCCACCTTCGCGGACTGGGGCGTCTCGGCAGAGTTGAAGTTGCGGCCTCGCAGCAGCGGTACGCCCAGCGTGGCGAAATACCGATCGTCGACCCACGTTGCCGCGATCGGAATTGCGCGATCGCCTGACTGCATTTTTCCCGGGAAGAAGACGCTATTTCGGTTGTAGTTGATCGCGAGCGGCTGCCGCACGGCGCGCGAGACGGACGTCACGCCGGGAATTGCGCCGATGCGCTCCGCGGCGCGCTCGAAAATCTGCCGCGCGCGATCCTCCGTGTGGCCGACGAGACCCAGCTCCGTGCCGAGCGCCACGGCGCCTTCAGCGCGGAATCCAAGATCGACACGCTGCGCCTGCAGAATGCTCCTCGTCAGCAGCCCCGCGGCGACGAGCAGCACCAGCGTCACCGCCGTCTGGATCACGACGAGGCCGTCGCGAATCGTCCAGCGGCGGCCGGCTTTCGGCACCGTCGCCTCCCCCTTCATGTCGGCCGCGAGATTGACGCGCGTCGCGCGCAGCGCCGGGGCGAGCCCTGCGACGAGTCCGGCAGCCGTTGCGACGAGCGTGGTGAAGAAGACGACGCGCGCGTCGATGTGCAGGTCCAGCGCGACTGGAACGGGAATCGGCAGCGGCAGCGCCGCGATTGCCTGAATAGCGAACGCCGCCAGCGTCACCCCGGCCAGTGCGCCCAGGCCGGCAAGCACGAGACTCTCGGTGAGCAACTGCCGCACGAGGCGCGAACGGCTCGCACCGATCGCGAGCCGGATGCCGATCTCGCGCTGGCGGCCGGACGCGCGCGCGAGCAGCATGTTCGCGACGTTCGCGCACGCAACGAGCAGCACGAGGCCGATCGCGATCATCAGCCCGGCAGCCACGGGACGCAGCATCCGATCTGCCTCGGGATGTATTCGCACGTTCGCCGCGGTGGCGATGGGCCGCTGCTCGTTCGTCCTGGGGTACACCGTGGCGAGCTGGCTCATGATGACCTGCAGGTTCGCTTCCGCGCGCGCGGCCGTTTCCCCCGGCTTCAGGCGTCCTTTCACGAACAACCACCGCTGCCCGCGACGATCGAGGCGGTTCGTGCCCGTCGGCGAGGGGACGACATCCTGGATACCAGCCGGCTCCACGTCGTCGACCCATGCAACGGGCGTCCACAGCTCGGGCTGCAACATCGGCACGAGTCCCGTGAAACGCTCGGGCGCGACGCCGACGATCGTGTAGGGCTGGCCGTGAATGAGCAGGGTCCTACCCAGGACATTCGCATCGCGTCCGTAATCGCGCTGCCACGTCGCGAACGAGATGACAGTCGCCCGCGGCGCGCCGGCACGGTCGTCCTCCGGCAGCAGCGTGCGCCCGATCGCCGCGGAGACGCCAAGTACCTGGAAGTAGTTGCCGGTCACGACTTCGCCGAGTGCCATGCGCGAGCGGTCGCCCGCCTTCAGCGCGCCGATCGACGGGCTGTAGCCGAACATGTCGCTGAAGACGGAGTTCTTCGCCTTGAAATCGAGGTAATCGGGGTAGGAGTTCGTCGCGTACTTGTCGCCGTCTCCACCCTTCGTGTAGACGTCCACAATCCGCGCGGGATCGGCGATCGGCAACGGCCGGAAGAGCAGTGCGTCGACGATCGAGAACAGCGCGGTGTTGAAGCCGATCCCGACGGCCAGCGACAGCACCGCGACCGAGGCGAAACCCGGGCTGCGCAGGAGCCACTTCAGGGCGTAGCGAACGTCTGACAGCATGCCGTCAGATACGCCGTGGGGTCCGGCCGGGTTCAAAAAAAGCCAGGCTGTCTTTCACTTACGCTTCTCGGGCAGGGTGATGCTTGTCGGGCAGGGGCGATGCTTGTCGGGCAGGAGCGATGCTTGTCGGGCCGGGCGGGATGCTTGTCGGGCAGGGTG
>DASPXV010000209.1:0-4813 GCA_035637115.1 Vicinamibacterales bacterium | reverse complement strand
GCCCTGCCCGACAGCGAAACGCCCTGCCCGACATCTGAACCTGTGGCTGCTTGTCACGGACGTACACCGCAGAGACTCAGAGAACACAGAGGACGCGCAGAGAACACACGTCTTCTGAAAAGTACTGTGGCTTAGTGCGTCCTCTGAGGCGTTTTGCGGCTCCGTGGTTAGCGTGATCAAGCAGCGACGACGTAGCGTGTCACGCCCAGTGCTCCGTCGCTAGGCGTCAGGCCGCGGCATGACGACCCACAGCACGATGTAGACGAGGATGCCGGGGAATGCCGCGGAGAGGATCGAGACGATCACGTAGACCACGCGAAAAAGCGTGACCTCCCAGCCGAAGTACTCGGCGATGCCGGCGCACACGCCGGCGATCATCTTGTTGCGCGAGCGCGTCAGGCGGCGACCGTCGGTCATGTCAGCCTTCGATGGATCTTACCGCGATGCCGTTCCCGGTGATGCGGCCTGGATCGACTTCATCGCGAGCGCAATCATCGAGCCGACGTCCGACGCATTGGCCGGCAGGATGAGCGTGTTGTTCGCGCGCGCGAGATTGCCGAACTGCGCGACATACTGCTCGGCGACGCGCAGCTGGACGGCTTCGAAGCCGCCGGGCAGCTTGATCGACTCGGCGACACGGCGGATCCCTTCGGCCGTCGCGGTGGCGACGGAAAGGATCGCCGCGGCCTGCCCTTCGGCCTCATTGATCTGCTGCTGCTTGCGCGCTTCAGAGGCTTTGATGACCTGCTGTTTCTCCCCTTCCGCCGTGTTGATCGCCGCATCGCGCGAGCCCTCGGACGTGAGGATGACGGCGCGCTTCTCGCGCTCGGCGCGCATCTGCTTTTCCATCGCCGCGAGCACGTCGTGCGGCGGGGTGATGTTCTTGATCTCGTAGCGCAGCACCTTCACGCCCCAGGCTTCGGACGCCTTGTCGAGCTCCGTCACCACCTGCAGGTTGATGTTCGTGCGCTCCTCGAACGTGCGATCGAGATCGATCTTGCCCACCTCGCTGCGCAGGTTCGTCTGCGCCAGCTGCGTGATCGCGAAGATGAAATCCGAGATGCCGTACGAAGCGCGCTCGGCGTTCAGCACCTTCAGATAGAGGATGCCGTCGACGCCGACCTGCACGTTGTCGCGCGTAATACAGACCTGCGCGGGGATGTCGATCGCGGTTTCCTTGAGCGAATGGCGGTAGCGGATGACGTCCACGAACGGCAGGAGCACGTGGAACCCGGCGCCGAGCGTCGCATGGTAGCGCCCGAGGCGCTCGACGACGTAGGCGCTTTGCTGCGGTACGACAACTGCGGTCCTCGCGATCACGATGATCACCAGAATGGCGAGGATGATGAAGACGATGACTCCGCCGTTCATGTACGCGCTCCTTCCGCCTCGATGATCAGCATCAGGCGATCAACACCAACGACGACGCAGCGGCGGCCCGTCGTGAGCACGTCGGTGCCGCGGTTGCGCGCGGTCCACGACGTGCCGCGCAGCTCCACGCGCCCGACCTGTCCGGCGGGAATGTCCTGCTGCACGATAGCCGTCTCGCCGACGAGCGAGTCCACGTCAGCTCGCCCGGCGTCGAGCTTCATCCAGCGGATCAGCGGACTGCGGAAAAACAGCAGCGAAACGACTGAGAGGATCGAGAACAGCAGCAGCTGGACCCAGGCTGGGCCCGATGCGCCGATCACCGTGAGGCCGCTGATGAGAACGGCGGCGACACCAAAAAAAATGATGTAGAAGCCGCCCGATGCGGCCAGTTCCAACGCGATCAGGACGAGGCCCAGCGCGAGCCAGTACCACCAGACAATCGCCATCGGTGAGGTGGCGTCATTCTACTGCAGACTGGCGGTCGGCATCGCGGCGTCGCGCGTACCACGCCACGTACGCGCCCAGCGCCATCAGGATCACGGCGCCGGCGGCCGCGAACACGCTGCGCGCCCAGCGAATCACCGGTGTATCGATCCTCGCCGCCGACGGATTCGTCATCGGATACAGCACCGCCACGGAGTCCCCCACGCGATAGGCTCGATCGGAACCAGGGCCGGACGCAGTGAAACGGATCCGATCACCATCCGTCGCGGTGAAGCCGATCACCGGGCGCGAGGCACCTCCCGGCGCCGCGAGCAATTGCACCACCTGGCCGTTCACGCGCTGCCATCCCTCCAGCCGGTCGCGCTCGCGGCGGTAGTTCTCGTACGCGCCGCCGCCTATCGCGAGGCCGATGGCGAACAGGAGGATGCCGGCCAGCGTCGCGCGGACGGGGTACTCGGCCATCACGCGCGCTCCGCGAAATACACGCGCCGATCGTTCCAACCCCAGGGGTCCTGCGCCCGCACGGGCGGTCGCAGCACGTGTGCCGCGCCGTAGTCCGCGTCAAAGCTGGATGCATCCACGCACGTCACGCGGAAGCCCTCCGAGGCCACGCGATTCGCGAAGTCCGCGCCGTAGTTTCGAACGTGATCGTGCTGCCCGTACGTCGCCGCGCGGTCCTCTGGCGAGATGAGCGTCCGATCTTCGTACGTCGCATAGGCCTCGTCGCTTTGCGGCACGGTGAGAATCGTGATGCCGCCCGGCGCGAGCACGCGGCGGCATTCCTGAACCGCGAGTCGATCGTCAGCGACGTGCTCGAGCGTATCGCATGCGATGACGACGTCGAACGCGCCGTCACGAAATGGCATGCGCGTGATGTCCTGCCGCACGTCGCAATCGCTGGTCGCCCAGTCGGCACGCACGTAGTTTCGCGCCCGCGGCCGCAGCACGAGTGACAGGCAGTACTCCGGGGAGACGTGCAACACTCGGCCGCTTTCGAGAGGCACGCGCGTCGCGATCGGATGCCGCGTCAGCGCGGCGGCAATCAGCCGGTGCCGGATCCGTGATCCGCAGCAGGGACACAGCGTGAATGCATGGTGTCCAGAAGTCAGGAAGCGACGGCCACGCCATCCGCAGATGTTGCACGCGCAGCGGCGCGGCCACGCGAGCATGACATCGCGATAAAGGTGATACCTCGCCAGGCCGACGGGGCGGCTGTGCCGCAGCCTGGTGAGGATTCCCACGCGCGACTAGGAAACGTTGACGCCCGCAGGGCAGGTCACGCCCGTCCCGCCGAGCCCGCAGTAACCATCCGGATTCTTCGACAGGTACTGCTGGTGGTAATCCTCGGCAAAGTAGAACTCGGGCGCCGGAAAGATCTCGGTCGTAATCGATCCATGACCGGCCTTCGACAACGCGCGCTGGTACTCGTCGCGCGAACGCTCGGCCTCGTGCCGCTGCGCGTCATCGTAGTAATAAATCCCGGAGCGATACTGCGTGCCGACATCATTCCCCTGGCGCATGCCCTGCGTCGGGTCGTGGCTCTCCCAGAATGTCTTCAGGAGATCGCCGTACGAAATCTTCTTCGGGTCATAGACGACGAGCACCACTTCATTGTGCCCGGTGAGTCCCGTACACACTTCGCGATACATCGGGTTCGCCGTGAGTCCCGCGGCGTAGCCGACCGCGGTCGTGTAGACGCCGGGAAGCTGCCAGAACATCTTCTCGGCGCCCCAGAAGCAACCAAGACCGAACAACGCTTTCTGGGTCCCCACCGGGTACGGCCCTTCGATCGTCGCATTGAGCACGTGGTGCTTCGGCGGCACGGGCATCTTGTCCGCGCGCCCCTTGAGCGCCTCAACGGCTGTCGGCATCTTCAATTTCTTGTCAATCATCGCGAGACCTCTACCGATCATACTGAGATCGCACGTGCTTCGCGCACACCCATCGCAACCAGAAGACCGTAGAGAATCGCCTGCGGCCGGGGTGGGCACCCCGGTATGTACACGTCCACGGGCAGGACGCGATCGACGCCGCCGATTGCGGCGTACGTCCCCTCGCCGAAGATCCCGCCGCTGCAGCCGCATGCGCCGACGGCGACGACCACGCGCGGCTCCGGCGCCGCCTCGTAGGTCCGGCGCAGTGCGATCTCCATATTGCGTGTCACGGGGCCGGTGACGAGGAGCACGTCCGCATGGCGGGGGCTCGCTACGAGATGAATTCCGAAACGTTCGAGGTCGTAGAACGGATTAGCGAGGGCGGCGATCTCCAGTTCGCAGCCATTGCAACTGCCGGCATCCACCTGCCGGACGTGCAGCGATCGGCCGAGACGGCCGTGGATGCGCTCCCGGAACCGTGCCGCGGACTCCGCGAGACTGACGGACGGGCCCGGGACCATGCCCGTGAATGTCGCGCGACCGTCGCGTGAATCGATCGCAAACGACGCGGCGTGCGCGAGCTGTTCGCGGGTGTAGGCGGCGACCTCCACGTCCGTCGAGACGCCAACCGCGTCCTCGCCGCATGCCGTGACGCACGCCCGGCACTGGATGCAGGCGGCGTAGGACAGCGTCAGCGTCTTCTGTTCGGGACCCTGTGCCGCGACGGCGATGGCACCCGTCGGGCACGCGCTGGCGCAATCGCCGCAGGCCGTGCACCGGCTGAAATCAATGACCGGGAATCCAAAGAACGCCTGGGTACCGAACGGGTCGGTTTCCGTGAGCACTCCGGTCCGCAGACTCTTCGTGATGATGCTGAACATGGAATTGCCTAGTGTCCCGTCCCAGTGGATCGTGGCATAAGTCCCTGGCGCGGCGTCCGGATCGCAAGGCGCGACGAGCGAGGATACTGGGAGTATCTGAGCGAGGAGCAACGCACCGAGGCGGGATGCCCCGCCCGGGAATTATGTCGCGAACCACTGGGACGGGACACTAGAACCACACGATCTCCACTTCTATCCCGGCGGCGTTCACGGTCATTCTCGCAACGCTTGGTTTCAAATTGA
>DASPXV010000208.1:0-43076 GCA_035637115.1 Vicinamibacterales bacterium | reverse complement strand
TTCCTCACGTCGTCTGCGATCAGCACGCGCTTGTCCTTCATGTGCCGCGCGTAGAAGTCACGCAGGACGAAGCTGTCGCCGCGGATCGTGAACGGCGCGTAGCTGCAGGGCGGATGTGTGAGCGCGCGGCGGCCATCGAGGAGTCCCGCCAGCGTATGCGCGAGCAGTGCGCCGCCCATGACCGGACCCGCGACCACTTCCGTCTTTTCAAGCAGGTCGCCCGGCAGCACCTCGAGCAGATCCTGCGCAAGGCGCCAGATCGTGGATGGAAGGCGGAACAACTGGTGCGCATTCAGATAGACGCGCCCGTGAAAACCATTGCCATAGTCGAAATGCCCGTTGCGCATCAGCACCTCGAACTGCTCGAGCTGCCGCAACGCCTGGTTCCGTAGTTCGTCGATCCTGCTCACAGCGCCTCGTTCCTGTAGACCATTTTTCCGCCCACGATGGTCGCGACCACCGCTCCCTTCATCTGCCAGCCATCGAAAGGAGTGTTCTTCGACTTCGATTTCAATGCCTTCGCACGAATGGTGATCGGCGCATCGGGCGAGAGAATGGTGATGTCGGCGGCGACGCCCTCCGCCAGCGATCCGCCAGCCAGGCGAAATACGCGCGCGGGATTCGTCGACAGCAACGCGATCGCGCGGACGACGCCGAGCCGCCCGGCGTGCACAAGCCGGTCGAACACGAGCGGAACGCATGTCTCGAGTCCGACGATGCCGAAGGGGGCGCGATCGAACTCGACGAGCTTCTCGTCGGCATGGTGCGGCGCGTGATCCGTCGCGATGACATCGACGGTTCCGTCGGCAATCCCCTCGAGCATGGCGTCGCGGTCCGCGGCCTCGCGCAGCGGCGGGTTCATCTTGACGTTGGTGTCGTATCGGATCGGCGCTTCGAGCGATTCGTCGGTGAGGACGAAATGGTGCGGCGCCACTTCGCAGCTGACGTTCGTCGTGCCGCGGGCCTTGGCGTCGCGGACGGCGCGCAGCGACTGCCGCGCGCTCATATGACACACGTGATAGGGACCGCCCGTCAGCTCCGCGAGGGCGATGTCGCGTTCGACCATGATCGACTCGGCGACGCCGGGGATGCCGCGCAGCCCAAGCCGCGCCGCGTGGAACCCTTCATGCGCGACTCCGTCTCCCTTGAGCGAGGGATCTTCACAGTGATCGACGATCGGCATGCCAAGCATTCCGGCGTATTCGAGCGCGCGGCGCATCAGCAACGCGCTCGCCACGGGTCGCCCGTCATCGCTAAACGCGACGCACCCGGCGGCTTTCTGCGCGCCAAGCTCCGCCATCTGGTCGCCGCGCGACCCGATCGACACCGCGCCGATGGGATACACGCGCGCGAGCCCAGCTTCGGCGGCCTTGCGAAGAATCAACTCGGTTACGCCGGGATGGTCGTTCACCGGGTCCGTGTTCGGCATGCATGCGACGGCAGTGAACCCGCCGGCAATCGCTGACGCCGTGCCGGTCGCGATCGTTTCCTTGTGCTCCTGCCCGGGCTCGCGCAGGTGCACGTGAATATCGATCAGCCCCGGCGCCACGATCCAGCCGGATTTCACCTCGAACACGTCGGCACCGTCGACCGGCAGCGATTTCCCGATCCGCGCGATCTTCCCGTCCTGGATCAGGACGTCGAACTCGCCATCACGGCTGGACGCCGGATCGACGACGCGTCCGCCCTTCAGCAGCATCTTCATCAATCGGTTACCGCCTCCTGGCCGGCGAGCAGGTAGAGCACGGCCATCCGTACGGCGACGCCGTTCGTGACCTGTTCGAGAATGACCGAGTACGGTCCGTCGGCCACGTCGGAATCGATTTCGACGCCGCGGTTCATCGGGCCGGGATGCATGATGACCACGTCCGGCTTCGCGCGCGCGACGCGTTCAGGCGTCAGGCCAAAGAGCGTGAAGTATTCGCGCGTGGACGGGATGAAGTGGCCGTGCATCCGCTCGTGCTGGATTCGCAGCATCATGACCACGTCGGCGTCCGCGACCGCCTCGTCGATCGACGTCGTCGGACGCACGCCGAAGCGCGGCAGATCCGCAGGCATCAGCGTCGCCGGACCGCAGGCCCACACGTGGGCTCCCATCTTGTTGAGGAGCTGCACATTCGAACGGAGCACGCGGCTGTGGAGCAGGTCGCCGACAATCGCGATCTTGAGTCCGTCGATACATCCCTTGTGCTCGCGGATCGTGAAGGCGTCGAGCAGCGCTTGCGTCGGATGTTCGTGCATGCCGTCGCCGGCGTTGATGATCGCGGAGCGGCACAGGCGCGCGAGCAGATGCGGCGCGCCGGATGACGGATGACGTATGACGATCATGTCCGGCGCCATGGCTTCGAGATTCCGCACGGTATCGAGCAGCGTCTCCCCTTTCGTCACGCTCGACTGCGCGACCGCGATGCTCAGCGTGTCGGCGCTCAGCCGCTTCTCCGCGACTTCAAACGACGTGCGCGTCCGCGTGCTCGGCTCGAAGAACAGGTTCACGACGGTGCGGCCGCGGAGCGTCGGCACCTTCTTGATCGGACGCGCCGCGATCTCGGTCATCGCGCCAGCGGTCTCGAGGATCAGCCCGATCTCGTCCGGTTCCAGATCGGCAATGCCGAGGAG
Source organism: Vicinamibacterales bacterium (assembly GCA_035637115.1). Classification (GTDB taxonomy): domain Bacteria; phylum Acidobacteriota; class Vicinamibacteria; order Vicinamibacterales; family 2-12-FULL-66-21; genus JAICSD01. The sequence goes on along the minus strand of DASPXV010000208.1, from coordinate 40,460 downwards.
GTGGCGCGACTTCAGCATGACGCGGCCTCCCCCTGCGGATCCTCGAGCAGGACTTCATCTTCGCCGTCGATTTCCTGGAGGCGTACCTGGACGCTCTGACGAAGGGATGTCGGCAGGTTTTTTCCGACGTAGTCCGCCTTGATCGGCAGCTCGCGATGGCCGCGGTCGACGAGCACGATCAACTGGATCGACCGCGGACGTCCGAAATCGATCAGCGCGTCGAGCGCCGAGCGGATCGTCCTGCCCGTATACAGCACGTCGTCCACCAGCAGGATTTTGCGGGCGTCGATGGAGAACGGGATCTCGGTGCGGCGGACGACCGGCTGCGGTCCAACGGCGTGTCGCATCAGGTCGTCACGGTACAGCGTGATGTCGAGCGCGCCCGTAGGCACTTCTTCGTGCGTGATGCCTTTCAGGGTATTGGCGATGCGCCGCGCGAGAGGAACGCCGCGCGTGCGGATGCCGACGAGCGCGAGGTCGCTCGTGCCGCGGTTGCGTTCGACGATTTCGTGGGCTATTCGCGTGAGAGCGCGGGCCATCCGGTCCGCGTCCATGACTTGCGGCATTGCATTCACCTCTTCGCGGCCTCGCTGGACCGCAGTTAAAGAGTTCGGTCGATCATACCATCACCGAATTGCGAATTCGACCCACGCGCCGTCGATTGCAAGGCGCGAGGATCCAATCCAGGAGAACAGCGGCTTCTTCGGCAGGTACCCATCGTCCAGCGTGAAAACGCGGTTGACGCGCGTCAGCGTGACGGAAGACGGACCGCTCGGCGCCGGCGCATCCTTCTTCGGCGGCAGCGTGAACGACTTGAAGCGGACCGCGTCGGGGGCACCGGCGCCGGGCGGCAGCGGCACCGCTCCGCGGAAACAGCCGGTGCGGACGATACGGAATTGCGGAAGGCCTCGATCCGAATCGAACCAGCGGGCCTGGCCCGCCGCATCCGTTGCGTGCACCGAGAAGGCGACAGCGGCGTTCTGCAGCTCCGTGCAGGCCTCGACGAAGACGAAGCGCCGCGGATCGGGAATTGCGCCAGAACCTGGCGCCGCGTCCTCCCTCAGCTTCTTCTCGCGCACCATCTCTTTCGATGCGAGCTCGTGCGTCCACGGGTGCGCATCCATCACCACTTCGCGCGACGCATTCGTGAGGTCGAAACGTTCGGGCGCCGGCGCGAATCGTATTTCGGTCGGACCGGACTCGCTGACCATGTTGTTGTCGGTTGAGACCCACTGCAACGGATGCGCGGCTTCGTGACGGCCACGGAACGGCGGCACCTCGTGGTTCGGTCCCTGGAACTCCTCCGCAACCAGCTTCCCCTCCGCGTCAATCGTCGCGCCATAAACGAACTCGATATCAGTCGTCCGCCCCCACGTCGCCATCAGGCGATCGGTGGCAGTACCGCCGTCTTCGTTGGTGAAGATCACCGAGTAGCGGAACTGCCGTCCCTGCGATACCGGCACGACCTCGTACCACATGAAGACCGGCAGATCGGTGAACTTGCCGACAGTATTGGGGCGCGCGTAGAGGATCGGCGCCATCGACTGCGCGAGCTGGTCCTCGCTTCTGACGGGCGTCACCAGGATGGTGAAGCCCCGTACGCGCACGCGTCCGATGTCCTTCGCGGATAACGCCGCGTCCATTACGATTTCCAGCTTGTGCGGTCCGGCGGCAACGCGGCCGAGCGTGATTCGGTATTCCGACGGCTCTTCGCCCCGCGCCAGCAGCAGATGTTGCGAATACTGCCCGTCCAGCAAAAGGCGCAGCGCTGCCGCTTCCCGTCCTTCGATCCCCCAGTCGCAGTGTTCGCACCACGTCTCGATCGTCGCGACCGCTTCGCCCCGTTCGGTCGCGGTGAACGGGATCACTGTAGGAGGACTCTGCACCAACGAAATCAACGCGAGCGCGATAGCCAGCATGGGATCGCCAGTCTAGCGAATTTTAGCTGTGCTGCGTCCGTCTTGCCTGTGTAGGTCTGTGGCCGCTTTAGCGTCCGTGAGACGGAATGAACGCAATCGGTCTCGTGGCCGTGAACGCGGCATTGAACAGATCCGCTCGCGCGTAGCCATCCATGTCGCGCCCGACGGGAAGCCCGAGGGAATAAAGGATCGTCGGTGTGACGTCCACGATCGAGCCGCGCTGTTTACGGCCGGGCATCACGGTCGATCCGTAGGCGAGGAGGAATCCGTCCGGCGCGTTCGCGTGCGTGCCGCTGACGTCGGGATCGCGCATAATCCGGCCGAGCGCGTGCTCGATCGGGCCAACGGGCCGCATGCCGAAGCCAGACACGACGAGCAGGAGGTCTCCCGGCGCCAGCCGCTCGACCGCGGCGCCGATCTCCGCGTCCACGTATGCGTAATAGCGATCGATGATCCCGCCGTACCGCTGCTGATCTTCGTCCGAGACGTCGGCGAAGTCGCGCGGTTGCGCGTAGCGTAGATAACTGTGGCTGACCGTGTCGATACCTTGGAAACGGATCGCGGAAAGCTGCACCGGGCGCGCGGCCTGCAGGTCACGCAGGGCGCGGCTGTACGCCTGGTCGCGCAGGGCGGCAATCGCCGCGGCATCTGCGGCGGACGGGGGCGCGCCGCCGAAGGCGTCGCGCGCGACCGGCAGCAGGTCGGGCGGATACGCGACCTGTCCTCCGAACTCCGACATCGAGCCGACCAGCTCATGAAATCGATCCGTCACGAGGAAGCCTGTCACCGGCTGCGCGGGGTATGTCAGCGGCCAGCGGACGATGCCGGCGCTGATGCCGTATTCGCCGAGGATCGTCCAGATCGGCCGCGCCCGCCATGCCGCTGAGGAAACCGGCTGGTCGCGCACCACGCCAAGTTGGACCAGCACGTGCGAGAAACAGTGATCGGGCAGCAGATCGACGGCCCGTTCGTCCCCGGGCGCGAAATACGATGCGGCCGATCGCACGCCATTCTTCGCGGGATACATTCCGGTTGCGACGGCCGCCCACACCGGATCGGGCTGCGTCGGGCGGATCGTCGCGAGATCCATCGACGCGCCACCGTCGAGCAGGCGCCCGAAATTCGGCAGCCGCGCGGCAGCCACACGCGGCCAGATGAACTCGAGCGAGGCGCCGTCGAGCACGAGCAGCATGATTCGCGGCGCCTCTCGCGGCGGCGGTTCGGTGAGAGTCACGCGTCGGGCCCCGAGCGGCAGCTCGCCTCCTTTGCCACGCGCGGCGATCGGCAACGCGAGCGAACCCGTTATCGCCAGGATCAACAGCGCGGCGCCCACGCGGCTGCCGCGGCGTCCGAACGAGTAGTGCGCGATCGCAATCAGCACGAGCACGACGGCGGACGCGGTGGTGGCCACGGCGCCAAACGCAAATCGTCGCGTCCCCGCTTCGTCCAGCACGTTCGGAAAGCCATGCAGGTTCAGCCACATCAATGTTGCGGCGACGGCGGCCGCTATTGCAGAGAGCCACGCGAGCAGGCGGACGCTGATCCAGCCGGGCGAGAACACGCTGAGGCTGACGAATTCGCGCGCCAGCATCGCGACGTAGAACAACAGTGCGAGGTGCACGCCGTACAGCGCGCCGAACGTTGCATACCAGCGCCACACGGTGCGCGACGCGAGCGGAATCTGCGGGTTGAGCTGGAGCAGCAGGATGGTGAGATATGCGGCACCGAGCGCGCCGGCGAGCAGTGCGTTCGTCAGCATCCGCAGGAAGCGCATGAGGGCAAGTGTATACTTCGCTCATGCCCGTGGACATCGACGCCGCGGTGATCGCCAACCGTCGGTTGTCGGCGGACTACAACGTCCTCTCACTCGCCGCGCCCGGGATTGCCGCCGCCGCCCGCCCCGGACAGTTCGTCATGATCAAGACGTCGGGAGGACAGGATCCGCTGCTCCGGCGTCCTTTCTCCATCTTCGAGATTCTTCGCGACGCCGACGGCGCGCCGATCGGCGTCTCGATCTTCAACAAGCGCGTCGGGGCGGGAACCACGCTGCTGTCTCGCGTCGAGGCAGGAGCGCGCCTGCCGCTGCTCGGACCGCTCGGCCGGCCGTTCGAGCCTGTCAGTCCTCCCGCGGAAGCGTGGATGGTCGCCGGCGGCGTCGGGCTCGCGCCGTTCGTGACGCTCGCGGCGGCGCTCGCGGAGCGCGGCACGGGGGCGACACTGTTCTACGGCGCGCGCCGCGCGGAGGAGCTCTACTGCATCGAGCTCTTCGAGGCGCCCGGCGTGACGATCGTACTCAGCACCGAGGACGGCAGCCGCGGCGTTCGCGGACGCATCACGGTTCCTCTGGGCGCCGCGCTCGAGCAGCGGACCCTCGGCAATCCGGTCAAGCTTTACGTCTGCGGCCCGACGCCCATGATGCGCGCCTGCGCGCAGCTCGCTCACCAGCACGGACGCGCGTGCGACGTGTCGCTCGAACAGGTGATGGGGTGCGGGCTAGGCGGCTGCTACAGCTGCGTAGTCCTGGCGCGCGGCGCCGATGGCGGCAAGCCGCACCATACGCGGACTTGCATCGACGGACCTGTTTTCGACGCGCAGCGCATCGTGTGGGAGGCGGTCGCGGGGCACTGATGGATCTCTCCGTACAAATCGGGTCGCTCACGCTGGCGAATCCGCTGATCGCCGCGAGCGGCTGCTTCGGATACGGGATCGAGTACGCGGATATCGTCGACCTCTCGACTCTCGGCGGCGTCGCAGTGAAGGGTTTGTTCCTTTCCGAACGTGAGGGTCATCCCCCTCCCCGCATCGTCGAAACGCCGTCAGGAATGCTCAATGCGATTGGCCTGCAGGGGATCGGCGTGCATCGTTTTATTGACGAGAGGCTCCCCGAGCTTCGCGAGCGGCGCGCGATCGTCATCGTCAACATCTGCGGAACGACGCTGGACGAGTACGTCGAGGTCGCGCGCATTCTGTCTGAGGCCGAAGGCGTGCACGCGCTGGAGCTGAACATCTCGTGCCCGAACATCAAGGAGGGAGGCATCACGTTCGGGTGCAGCCTTCCGGGCACCCACGCGGTCGTCAGTGCAGTGCGAAAGGTCACGAGCCTGCCCGTCATCCCGAAGCTGACACCGAACGTCACCGACGTGGCGGCGTTCGCGCGGGCCGCGGAAGAGGCCGGGGCCGACGCGATTTCGCTCGTGAACACCTTCCTCGCGATGGCGATCGACGTCCACACACGGCGTCCGAAGCTGACCAACATCGTCGGAGGACTGAGCGGACCGGCGATCCGGCCGATTGCTGTGCGCATGGTCTACGAATGCCGGCGCGTGGTGAAGATCCCCATCATCGGCATGGGAGGCATCGCGACGGCGGACGACGTGCTGGAGTTCATGATCGCGGGCGCGAATGCGGTGCAGGTCGGCACGATGAACTTCGTGGATCCATTCATCTGGTCGAAGCTGATGGATGGCATCCGCGATTACATGACGTCGCACGCCATCGCGCGCCTGCAGGACATCGTCGGCACGGTGGACACGAGCGAGAGAGAGAAGGCCTGGATTTCTTCGTGAGGGACAAGATTCTCGTCGCGCTCGACGTCGAGTCGCGCGACGCGGCCCTGAAGCTCGCCGACATGCTGCGTGGCAGCGTCGGTGGATTCAAGATCGGAAGCCGCCTGTTTACGGCGGAGGGGCCGTCGATGGTCCGCGCGCTGACGGAGCGCGGCGACCGCGTCTTCCTCGATCTGAAGTTTCACGACATCCCGAACACCGTCGCCACGGCGGTGTCGGCCGCGGCGCAGCTCGGCGTGTGGATGCTGAACGTGCACGCCAGCGGCGGCACCGCGATGATGCGCGCCGCCCGGGACGCGGCGCACGAGGCAGCCGCGCGGCACAACGCGCAACCGCCCCTCGTGATCGGCGTGACCGTGCTGACGAGCATGAACCAGGCAGCGCTCAGCGAAACCGGCATCGTGATCGAGTTGATGGACCAGGTCATGCGGCTGTCGGAGTTGACGAAGGAAGCGGGTCTCGATGGCGTGGTGGCGTCGCCGCGTGAGACGCGAGCGATCCGCAGGCGTTGCGGCGCGGACTTCGCGATCGTCACGCCCGGCATCCGCGCCGCATCGGCAGCGAAAGACGATCAGGAACGCACGATGAGTCCGGCGGAGGCGATTGCGGCGGGCGCGAGTTATCTGGTGGTGGGAAGGCCGATCATCGCGGCGGAGGATCCTCGCGAAGCTGCGCGTTCGCTCGTGGAGAGTAGCCAGTAACCAGTAAACGGTGTCCTTGCCGTCTACTGTCTACCGATTACCATCGACTCATTTGGCCGTTATCACGAAGTGGCCGCGGCGATTCTGCTGCCAGCAGGCCTCGTTCTCTTCCGTGCAGAACGGGGCTTCTTTGCCCTTGCTGACAATTTGGACGCGATCGGCGCCGAGGCCGAGGCTGACGAGATACGCGCGCACGGCTGACGCGCGGCGCTCGCCGAGCGCCAGGTTGTATTCGGCGCTGCCGCGAGAGTCGGCGTGACCTTCGACCATGATCTTCGTGGACGTCCACCGCTTCAGCCAGTCGGCATCCTTCTGCAGGATCGGGCGCGCCTCGTCTCCGAGCTGTGCGGAATCGAGCGCGAAGAACACGTCACCGAGCGGCTTCTCGCTGTTCAACTGCTCGAGGGTCTTTCCCGCGAAGACCTCCTCCTCGGTCAGCGTGGGCGGCGGCGTTTCGCGGGGCGGTGTCGGCGGCGGTGGTGGAGCCGGCGGCGTAGTCCGCGGCGCCTCGGCCGCCGGCGGGGGTGCGGCGGGCGGCGGGGCGGGCTTCTTCTTGGCGCATGCGCTCACGCCAACCGTCGTGGCGAGCGCGATCGCGGCGAACACGCGTACTCCTCGTTTCATCTCAATCTCCTGCGCACAAGGTAGAATTTTTCACGAAAGTTTATCACCGATGGATCGTCTGCTCGAGGCCACCGCGCGCGCCGAACGCGATCATTTCTGGTTCCGAGGCTTCCGGCGGTTCGTCGAACCGCTGGTCGCCGACGCCGCCGGAGGTCGCCAGCTCGAAATCCTGGACTGCGGCTGCGGCACCGGGCATAACCTTTCGATGCTCCGGAAATACGGCCGTGCCTACGGTATCGACCTAACCTGGGCCGGACTTCAGTACGCGCGTGGTCGCGGCGACATCGGGGTCGCCCGTGCGAGCGCCGCACAGCTGCCTTTTGCGGATGGCCGGTTCGATCTCGTGACCTCATTTGATGTGCTGTACGCGCTCGAGGACGCCGTGGAACGACGCGCCATCAGCGAGATGCACAGAGTGCTGCGGCCCGGCGGCACCGCGATCGTGAACGTCGCCGCCATCGACGCGCTCCGGGGCAATCATTCTGTGCTCGCCGGCGAAATCCGCCGTTACAGCCGAGCGGACCTGCGGCGCAGGCTGGAAGCCGCCGGATTGCAGGTGACGCACAGCACCTATACGAACTTTTCGATCCTGCCCATGGTCGTGGCGATCCGCATGAAGCAGCGGCTCGGCGGCCACGTCGAATCGCACGAGGAAATCGCGATCCCTCCAGCTCCGATAAACGCTGCCCTGTCGGGCCTGCTGGCGTTGGAGGCGGCGGCCTTGCGCGTTGTGAACATGCCGCTGGGGAGCTCGCTTCTCGCGGTCGCGAGAAAGTCCGGGTAACGACTACTCAGGGTTGACGTCTAAATCGATCGTCGCAGGGCGCGATCCGGCCTGCGCGAACCATGTGACGTGTGATGCCACGCAATCCAGCTCGATTCGATGGCGCCCTCGAGGCAGCGGCGGGACGGTAAATCGGCAGCGGACCGCCTCGCCTGGCGCGATTTCGCGCGACGGTAGCGTAAGAGGCTCGACGTGAAAGTCGAACGTCACGAGGGCGCCCGCCGCATCATAGAGATGTGACCCGAGCGAGACGCCACCTCGGATCTCGTTCGAGGGCAGCCACGTGCTCTCGCCGCTGTTCGTGACCACGACATCGAGCACGATCGGTTGTCCTTCGATCAACCTGCCGCCAATTACGTTCGCACCGATGTCGGAGCTCAGTCCCTCCGGCGTGCCGCTGTCGGCGCGTCCCGCTCCTCCCTTAGTGAGCGAGAAGAACCGAACGTGGCGAAGAAACTTTCGCGTGGAGGCAAGCCACTCTTCCTCGACGGCGCCTCCTGCGAGGAGCTGCTCATAGTCTTCGAGCGAAACTTGGTACGGCGGGCCATGAAAGACGCTCATCCGCAGATCGCGGAAGCCGTTCGCGTGCGCCGTCCGCCAGATATCGTGCACGTCCACGTCCCGCTCGACGACTCCGTATGTCTGCGACTCGAATTGCGAGCGCGGCGCGCCGGCGTGCCGGGGGCCCGGTTCCGCGAATGCGGCGATGCCGCCGTCGGCGAGAAGCCGGCCGAACTCCGCAATGACGGCGCGCGGATTGGGCGCATGGTGAAATGCATCGAAGCACACGATGCGATCCAGGCTGCCATCAGGCAGATCGATCCGCCGTCCATCGAACGGCAGGAATTCGGGTGACGGCTGCGCGCCGATCACGGGCTGCCGCGCGTACAGCTCGCGCGCGATTTGCAGGGCCGTATCGGAGACGTCGAGGACGACCATCCGGCATCCCATCTGCGTCAGAAAACGCGAGAGCCATCCGGAACCGGCGCCGAACTCGAGCACGCGCATCCCCGGCGTCAGCCGCAGCGCCTGGACGACGATCGCGAGGTTGGCCAGCAGCACCGGCGTTTCCTCTGCCTGGCTGAATGGCTTCGCAAGGTGATGATCCCAATCACCGAGAGAGCTGAAATAAAGGTCGGCCGCGCGATTGAACGCGTCGATCTCCGCGTCCGAGGCGTCCGGCGCGCTCGCGAGCTGTTCCTGCGCTGTTGCAGATTGCGGTTTCGGGCGCCTCGTGCCCTCTGTCATCTTTCGCTCGACGAATGCGATTGCGTAGTCGAGTCCCTCGTGGCGCTGCAGCGCGACGTGGGTCGAGCGGAACGACGGAGAATCCAACGCGCGCAACATGCGCCGCAGCGAGAACACGGTCGTCGGAATGAACGGCGTCTCCGACGCTTTTCCGCGGATCGCATTCGCCACGACGTTCGCGCCTGGAATGTACTCGCGCGCCCAGCGCGACGCGCGAACTGCGGTGGAGTCGGCGGATCGGTACGGCCACTGGAAGACGCCGACGCCTCCGGGCGCGATCATCTCGCAAAGCCTCACGAGCAGCGTCAGCGCTTCCCGGCGAGGCATCCGCTGCAGAACGTGGTAGCAGACGACGAGATCGAACATCCGCGGCGTCGCGAACAGCTGTTTGGGTGTTTCGAACGCGATATGCCGGACCCGGCGCTCCGCCTCGCGCTGCGCACGTTCGAGCATCGCCGGCGATCTGTCGACGGCGGTGACCGCTCCCGGCCGCAGGGCGAGCGGCAGCGCGAGACGTCCGATGCCACACCCGTACTCGAGAATGGTCATCGGCGCGAACTCGGGCACCAGGGCTGCATCGATCACGTCGAGCAGCCAGGAGACGACGGCCTCTCCGCTCGCGAAGAACTCGCGTTCGTGCCCGGGCGTGAGGTTGGCCTGGAGGAATCGTGGCGCCGTGAGGACGGCGAAGTGCGGCTCGCGTGCGGCGAATGATTCCCAGCCGCTAGTCCACATGCACCTGGTAGACGCGCAGGGCGAGGTGCCGCTGATCGGCGCCGCTGCCGCGCTGGGCGGGCACGAAAAACTTGCTGCTTTCGATCGTGATGTGGCCGTTGACGGCCGCCAGGGCGTCGGCGGGTACCGTGATGGTCTGATCGAAATCCGAACCCGGGGCGAACGTGGCCAGCTCCTTGTCGCCCGCGAGCACGCGCACGCGCGGCGCGGCGTCGAAATATTTCATCGGCGACTCGCCTGTAATGCGCAGCGTGATCGGTTTCCCTACCGGGCGAACCCACAGGATTGCGCGTTCGCTCATCCAGCGCCACGCAACGCCGGTCTGGGGGCTGTACTCGGGCTCCTGCCATCCAGCGTCGAACCCCGCCATGGGGACGCCGGCCGGCTGCGCGTCGAACTGCTCGAGCAGCACACCCTCCCCTGCGGTGTGCAGTTCGAGCGGTTGATATGCAGGTCCGGCGGCGAGCGCGCCTGGTGGGAGCGCGAGTTGCGACAGGAAAAACCCTGCCGGGAGTGCGATGTCCGGCAGCCTCGCGCCATTCAAGGACACCTCCAGCGGGCGCGGCGTTCCGGTATTGCGTCCTCCGAGCAGAATCGTCACCTCGCCAGGCTGCTTGCGAAGCCAGGCGACGACGGGCGCGACATGCGGCCCGAGCCGATCGCGGGCCGTGGTGCCTGCGACTTCGGCCGTGATCGACCAGCCGCGATCGAGCATCCAGTGGGGCGGCTGCATCGTGTACCAGTCCACGTTTCCGGGGCGCGCGCCACCGACATACGGTGGTTCGGCGAAGCCCCATCGATAGGCACGGGCGAGCTCGCGCGCCCGGCCATCGAACAGCGCGAGATCCGTCCGCAGCGGATCGGCCGCGAACCAGACGCGCGCGGACGGCTGCGCGCGCCAGAGCGCGACCAGCGTCAGCCATTCGCGTCCGTGCGGCGCCTTTGCCGGCGGCGCCGGAAGAATTTGCGCCGACCATTCGACGGCACGTCGCAATCCCGCGTGAAAGCCAATCGTGTCCACGCCGTCGCCGCCGTGCGCGGTCGTCGCCATGTCGTCGAAGGCGCGGAACGCCGGCGCCCCCTCGCGGGCGTAATGGCGTGCAGCCGGCATCGTGCCGAGCAGCGAAATCACCCCGAGACCGACGGCCGCCCCCGGCATTGCGCGTCCTGGAAGGCCCTCGAGCGCGGTCATCGCCGCATAGGCGATCACTGGAATCAGTGGCAGCGCGTAACGCGTCGTGACCGTCTCGTGAAAGAGAAGATGGAAAACCGCGTACGGCGCGAACGCGATGACGAGCGCGAACGCAGCAGGCACGGAGCGCCACGCGAGCCTGAGGCTGCCGATCGCTGCCAGGATGCACACCGCGATACCTGGCCACCAATCCCACGGCCACACGAATGTATTGAGGAGGGCGCGCGCGATTTCGCGCAGCGAGTGATGCGTCCAGAGCATCACGATCCCGCCGCCGAGATCGGCGTCGGCCTGGAAGCTCAGCGCAGCCAGATATGCCGCCGGCCCGCCGCTAACGAGCAGCAGCGGTACGCCCCACGCGAGGCCGCCGGCCGCGAGCGCGGCCAGGGATGCGCCTGCGGCACGCGCGTTCCGCCTGCGTACGAGTGTGTAGAGGAGGAAAGGAAAGGTGAGCACGGCGGTCTGCGATCGCAGCCCTACCGCGAGGCCCGCGAGAAGTGAGCCGCCGACAAGCGATCGTGTCGAAGTCCCGGAGAAAAGCGCGAGGGCCCAGATCGCCGCAGCGAATCCGGCCATATCACTCAATGGACGCAACGCGGTGAACCAGTAAAGCGGCGACAGCGCGACCAGTACCGTCGTCCACAACGCGAGCGCGCTGCGCCCTTCGAGACGACGGAAAAACAGGAGCATCGCCGGAAGCGCCGCGGCGCCGCCGAGCGCGCTCCAGAGTGCGAGCCCGCGGGAAGACGCCGCGTCGATTCCTGCCCCGCGCAGCGCGGTGGTCGACAGCTTCCCCAGCGCGATGTAGACCGGGTACCCGGGCGGATGCGGCTGGTGTCGCGCGACGTCGAACTTCCGCACGCCGAGCGCGAAGTTGATCGAGTCGAGGTCCTCGAGCGTCCTCGGCAGGAACACCAGGTGGGCAAAGAGAAAGAGGAGGAGCAGCGCGACGCCGGCCGAGCGCTGCGGTGTCACTCGATCGGACGGAGCTTCAGTGCGTCGTTGAGGCTGCCAAGACGGTAGCCGCGCAGATCGACGGTGACGTGCGCGTAGCCGAGCGCGCGCAACTCGCGATCGATCGCCGCCGCGATTTCCGGCTCGAAGGCGCGCGCGATCTCCTCCTTGCCGAGCTCGAGGCGCGCGATGGTGTCGTGGTGGCGCACGCGGCAGATCCGGAAACCGAGATCGCGCAGGACCTTTTCGGCCGCATCGATCGTCCGCAGCTTTTCCTCGGTCACTTCCGAGTGGTACGGGATGCGCGACGACAGGCAGGCGGATGCCGGCTCGTCCCAGGTCGCCATGCCCGCCTGGCGCGCGAGCTCGCGAATGTCCACCTTCGTGAGACCGACGTCGTCCAGCGGACTCAGGACGCCGAATTCACGCGCGGCCTGTCGCCCCGGCCGATAATCGCCGCGGTCATCCGCATTGCTGCCGTCGATCACGGCGTCGAACCCGCGCTCCCGCGCGATCGCAGTCAGCCGCGTATACAGTTCGTGCTTGCAGTAATAGCAGCGATTCGCGGGGTTCGCGCGGTAGTCCGGATTATCGACCTCCGACGTACGCACCATCTCGTGCCGCAGATGAAATGCGCGCGCCGTGCCGATAGCCAGGTCGCGATGATGATCGGGGTAGCTGGGGCTGTCGGCGGTGATGCAGATGGAACGGTCGCCCAGGATGCGCGCGGCAGCGATGCCCAGGAATGCGCTGTCCACGCCGCCGCTGTAGGCTACGAGGACGGAGCCCAGGGAGAGCAGCCGCGCGTCAAGGGCCGCGGCCTTCGAGGCGAGGTCACTCGTCCCAGTCCTCCTTCTCGGCATCGTCGTCGTCTTCGTCCGCGTCTTCATCCTCGAAATCGTCGCCTTCTTTGTCGTCGTCGGCGTCCTCATCGTCTTCGTCATCCTCGTCGGCGAGATCCAGCTCGATTGGAGACGTGCCGGTGACCTCGAGATTGGAACCGCAGTCGGGGCAGCTGATTAAGTCCCCCTTGTCGACGTCGAACTCATCGACCTCGATCTCTGCGTCACATTCTGGACAGGTGGCCATACACGCTCCTGACGATTCACGGCGATAGAAGTTCGAATTATAGCGAGAACCTGATAAATTGCGCAATCAAGCCTGTGAGCAATAAGACCGTCATTGTCGCCGACGATACCGCGTTCGTGCGCGACAGGTTCGCAACAGCGCTCGTAGGCGCCGGCCACAAGGCGCTCACGGTCAAGAGCGCCGCGGAGCTGCTCGCGCACGTGCGGGAGGATCTCGCGCAACTGGACCTGCTGGTGCTGGATCTGCGCCTGCCGCACGCGGGGGGCGTCGAACTGGTGCGCGCGATCCGCAAAATCGACGGAGGACGCCTGCCGATCCTCGTGTTCAGCGGGACGATCGCGAATGCCGCTGAGGTGAAGGATCTCGCCGCGCTCGGCGTGGCGGGGTACGTGAACGAGTACAGCGCGGTACAGAACATCCTGCCGTCGCTGGCACCGCATCTGTTCCCCGACAACTTCAACCGGCGCGGCAGCCCGCGCGTGGTCCTCGGAATTCCGGTCGCGTGCCGCTTCGGCAACACCATCGCCGCGGCGCTCACGTTGAATCTGAGCAAGGGGGGCGTTGCGATCCGCACCATGAGCCCGCTCGACCAGCACGCGAAAGTACGCGTTCGCTTCCGGCTCCCCGGATCGAAGGTGGATGTCGAGGGTGATTCACGCGTCGCGTGGAGCGACCGCCGCGTCGGCATGGGCCTGCAGTTCGAGAAGGTGGAGCCGCCCGACCAGAAGGCGATCGACGAGTTCGTCGATCAGCACTTCTTTACCAACAGGAAGGCTTAGGGGCGGTTCGCGAACCGCCCCTACTCTCTCAAGAGACGCAGCGCGTTCGCGATCACGATGAGTGACGCGCCCATATCGGCGACCACGGCCATCCAGAGCGTCGCGACGCCCACGATCGCGAGCACGAGGAACGCCGCTTTCAACACGATCGAGAACGCGATGTTCGCGCGGATGTTGCGGACGGTGGCGCGGCTCAGGCGAAGCGCGTAGGGAATCTTCAGCAGCTCGTCAGCCATCAGCGCGACGTCTGCCGTGTCGAGAGCAGCAGCGCTGCCTGCCACACCCATGGCGAGGCCGATGTCCGCCGCCGCGAGCGCCGGGGCGTCGTTCACGCCGTCGCCCACCATCGCGACTGTTCCGAACCGCGATCGAAGCGACTCGATGGCCTGCACCTTGTCTGCGGGCAGCAACGCGGCGCGTACTTCGTCGACGCCAACGAACTCGCTGATCGCCCGTGCAGCCGGCTCGTGATCGCCCGTGAGCAGCGCCACGTGACGGACCCCCTGGCCGCGAAGCATCTGGAGCGCGTCGCGTGCAGACTCGCGCGGATGATCGGCGACGCCGATGACCCCTATCGGCTGCGTCGTGCCGACGACGACCGTCGTGCGGCCACCAGCGGCGAGGCGATCGAGTGCGTCGTGAATGGCCGGGGAGCAGATGCCGCGCTCCTCGAAGAGGCGATGGCTGCCGACGATCACCTGTGTCCCGTCCACTCTTGCCTGCGCTCCGAGCCCCGGCAGCGCCTGGTACCCCTCGATCGTTTCGAGCGGCAGCCCGTGCTCTCTCGCATGCGCGACGATCGCAGCGCCGATCGGATGCTCCGAATGACTCTCGAGTGATGCGGCGAGCTGAAGGATCCGTTCCGGCGACACGCCGTCCAGCGCCGTGATGTCCACGACGCGGAGTTCCCCCTTCGTCAGCGTGCCCGTCTTGTCGAAGGCCACGCAGCGCACGTCCGCGAGCCGCTCGAGGCGCGCCCCTCCCTTGATCAGCACGCCCTTCCGCGCAGCGGCGGCGAGCGCGGACACGACAGAGACCGGCGTGGAAATCACGAGCGCGCACGGGCAGGAGATGACCAGCAGGACGAGCGATCGGTAGATCCATTCCGTCCAGCTCGCAGCGAACACGAGGGGCGGCACGATCGCGACAATTACGGCGATCGCGAGAACGACGGGCGTGTAGACACGTGCGAATCGCTCGACGAAAGTCTGGCTCGGCGCGCGCTGCGCCTGCGCGCGCTCGACGAGATCGATGATGTGCGCCAGCGTCGAATCGCCGCGCAACCGCGTCACGCGCACGTCCAGCGACCCGCGTCCGTTGATCGTTCCGGCAAAGACCTCGTCACCCACCTGCTTCTCGACGGGCAGCGACTCCCCTGTCACGGGCGCCTGGTTGACGTGGCTTTCACCCGCCGCGACGCAGCCGTCGAGCGGAACCTTGTCCCCGGGCCTGACGACAACGGTGCTCCCCACGGCGATGGTGTCGACGGACACGCGACGCAGCCCTCCTGCATCCGCGTCGCGGACGAATGCTTCCGCCGGCGTCAAATCCATCAGGGCTCGAATCGCGCCGCGCGCGCGTTCCATCGCGCGCGCCTCGAGCAGCTGCGCGAGTGCGAACAGGAATACGACACAGGCCGCTTCGTACCATTGGGCCAGTACCATCGCGCCCATTACGGCGACGAGCATCAGCACATTGATGTCGAGCGCAAGCGAGCGGGCGGCCTGAAGGGCGCGTCGAACGCTGTAGACGCCTCCGCTGACGATCGCGAGCGCGTACGCGGCGACAATCGCCCGCCGATCGAGGCCAGCGAATTCGAACAGCAGTCCCACGCCGATGAGGAGCCCCGAGAGCAGTACGAAGAGGCGGCGCGTTGCAGCAGATGCCGGCGGGCCGACGGGTTCGTCATGCTCGAGCCACGCGCGCATGCCGGTCTGCGCAACCGCTTCGGCGATCGTGCTGGTATTCAGCTTCGCCGCGTCGTAGGTGATCGTCAGCCGTTGCCGCAGCACGTCGGCCGCCATCGCTTCGAGCCCGGACAGCTTCTTCAGACGCTTCTCGAGGATTGCGACCTCTTCGTGGCAGTCCATCCCTTCGATCTTGAAGATCGATTCCGCGTGGATCTCGCAAACAGGACACGACCCAGCCATCAGCGGCGCTCCTCCGTCACGTGCCTCAGGCCCTGCTGGAACAGACTTAGGATGTGTTGATCGTCGAGCGTGTAATACACGCAACGCCCTTCCCGGCGCCCGCGTACCAGCCGCATGCTTCGCATCAGCCGAAGCTGGTGAGAAACCGCGGACTCGCTGATGCCGACGTGCTCTGCGATGTCACACACGCACAACTCTCCTTCAGAGAGCGCGTCAACGATGCGGACTCGAGTCGGATCGCCGAGGATGTGGAACATGTCGGCAAGCGCCTGGACGACAGCGGGATCGGTACGCACAGAGATCGTGGACATATGAATATATGAGCAAACGCTCAGATGTGTATATTGACACAGTTTCGACGCTGCCGGTAGACTCCCGAGTTGGCCCCTAATACGCTTTTCTCTCTATAGATTACGGAGACGCCCAACGTGATTGAGGTCCAACACCTCACCAAGCGATACGGCCGAGTCACTGCCGTCGACGATGTGAGCTTCAGAGTCGAACCCGGCGAAATCCTCGGCTTTCTCGGCCCCAACGGCGCCGGCAAGACGACGACGATGCGCATTCTCACCGGCTACATGCCGGCATCGGAGGGGCGCGCCACCGTCGCCGGATACGACGTCTTCACTCATCCGATCGAGGCGAAGCGACGCACCGGTTATCTGCCGGAAACGCCGCCGCTTTATCCGGACATGACGATCCGCGAGTACCTCGACTTCGTCGCGCGGATCAAACGCGTGCCCGCGGCCGAACGCAACTCGCGTGTCGACGCCGTCATGGAGCGGACGCGCGTCACCGACATGGCGGCACGTCACTGCGGCAAGCTCTCGAAGGGCTACCGCCAGCGCGTCGGGCTCGCGCAGGCGATCATCCATAACCCCGAGGTGCTGATCCTCGACGAGCCGACCGCCGGGCTCGACCCGAAGCAGATCATCGAAACGCGCGAACTGATCCGGAGCCTCGCGGGCGATCACACGATCGTGATCAGCACGCACATCCTTCCCGAAGTCGCCCAGACCTGCCAGCGCGTCGTCATCATCAATAAAGGACGCGTCGTGGCGGTCGACACCCCCGACAACCTTACGGCGCGACTCCGCGGCGCGGAGACTATGTATGTGCAGGTCGACGCTGCCGGCGCGGACGTCGTCACGGCACTCTCGGGCATACCGGGTGTCGTTCGCGTCGCTGCGGCAGACATGCGCACCGGATCCGGAGCGTTCGAGGTCGAAAGCGAGCGCGGCCGTGACGTCAGGCGGGAATTGTCCCGGGAGATCGTGACGCGCGGATGGGGACTGCTGGAGCTGCGGCCGATGCGCCTCAGCCTCGAAGAGGTCTTCCTGCAGGTCACGACCGAGGAAACGCCCGCGGAGGCTCCCAATGCGTAACATCCTGGCGATTGCAGACAAGGAACTGCGCTCTTACTTCGCGTCGCCGATCGCATACATCTTGATCGGATTCTTTCTGCTCCCGTTCGGCGTGTTCTTCTACTTGTACCTGAACAGCTTCGTGAAGCAGGGACTGCAGATGGCGCAGTACGGCGGCCCGATGAGCATCAACCAGCAGGTGATCCGCTACGTGCTGCAGAACGCGTCGGTGATCATCCTGTTCATCATGCCGATGATCACGATGCGGACGTACTCGGAGGAGAAGCGCTCGGGCACGATCGAGCTGCTTCTCACCTCGCCGGTGACGGACCTCGAGATCATTCTCGGCAAGTTCTTCGGAGCCCTCGGACTTTACATTTCCATCCTCGCGGTGACGCTGCTCTACATGTCGATCCTGTTCTACTACGGCCACCCGGAATGGCGCCCGCTCCTGGCGGCCTACCTCGGTCTGCTGTTGATGGGGGGCTCATTCATCTCGATCGGCCTGCTCATCTCGAGCACCACGAAAAACCAGATCGTCGCGGGCGTCGTGACGTTCGTCGTCTTCCTGATGTTCTGGATCATCGGCTGGTTCGCCGACACGGCAGGGCCGACGATTGGTCCAATCACGTCGTGGCTGTCGATCACGGAGCACTTCGATGATTTCTCGAAGGGGATCATCGATACCAAGCACGTGCTGTATTACCTGAGCCTCATCACGTTCGGCCTGTTCCTCACCGCGAAATCGGTGGACACGGAAAGGTGGCGAGGCTAGCCATGTTGAAGCGCATTCTTGGACTCGTCGGCTGGCTCGGCGTCGCGCTCGTCTTTGCGGCGGTTGCGATCCGCTTCCTCAAGCCGGAATACCAGCAGTACTACAACGGCCTGGCGATCGCCGGGCTCGTGTGCACGCTCCTCTACATCCTGAGCCAGTGGCGCGAGATCGGCCGGGCCATGTCCGGGCGGCAGGCGCGCTTCGGCACGCTGGCCGCGGCGAGTGTGCTCGTCGTCCTTGGCATCCTCATCGCCATCAATTACATCAGCACGAAGTACAACAAGCGGTGGGACCTGACGGCGACGAAGCAGTTCTCGCTGTCGGACCAGACGAAGAAGGTGCTGAAAGACCTCAAGGAACCCGTGCGCATCCGCGTATTCGCAAAGACCGAGGAGTTCCAGCGCTTTCGCGATCGGCTCGACGAGTACAACTACCACACGAAGCTCGTCACGACTGAGTACATCGATCCGGATAAGCGCCCCGGCATAGCGCAGCAGTACGGCGTCACGACGATGGGCACCGTGGTGTTCGATTACAAAGGACGGAACGAAAAGGTCACGTCGGACACCGAGCAGGAACTGACCAACGGGCTGATCAAAGTCATCCAGGGTCGTCAGCCGAAGGTCTACTTCACGATCGGCCACGGCGAGCGCGACACGGTGAGCGCCGAGTCGAGCGGCTACAACGCGATCTCCGGCGCCCTGACGAGCACCAACTTCATCGTCGACAAGATCGCGCTTGCGCAGGTCACCGCCGTCCCGGCCGACGCGCAGCTCCTGGTGATCGCCGGCCCGACGACCGATTTTCTCGGACCTGAAATCGACCTGCTGAAGGCGTATCTCGCGCACGGCGGGAAGCTGCTGGTGATGCTCGATCCGGTCATCAAGGCGGATCGGCCGCAGCCGACCGCGTTGATCTCGCTGCTCAAGGACTGGGCGATCGACGTCGGCAACGACATCGTCCTGGACGTCAGCGGCATGGGCCGATTGTTTGGAACCGACGAATCTGTTCCGGTTGCGGTCAGCTATCCAGCGCATCCGATCAGCGACAACGGACGGTTCAGAATCCTGACGGCGTATCCGCTCGCACGCTCGGTGTCGCCGGTGCAGGGAGGCGTGAACGGACGCAACAGCCAGACGTTCGTCGAGACGAGCGCCAGCAGCTGGGCGGAGACGAACATCAAGGGGCTCACCGGCTCCGAGCCGTCGAAGTTCGATGCGAACGACAAGAAGGGTCCGGTGTCGCTGGGTGTCGCCGTTTCCGGGCCCGCCGTCGACGCGCAGAACACGCCGCCGCCGAAGGATGAAGAGGCGCCGAAGAAAGCGGAAGCGCGCATCGTCGCGTTCGGCGATTCGGATTTCGCCAGCAACGGCATCCTCGGCATCCCGGGTAACCGCGAGCTGTTCCTGAACGCGGTGAACTGGCTCGCGGAGCAGGAGAACCTGATCGCGATCCGGCCGCGCGATTCGCAGGATCAGCGCATCACGCTGACCGCGGACCAGGAGCGCCGGATTCTCTACCTGACGGTGTTCATTGTGCCGGGCCTGATCCTGCTCGCGGGCGTCCAGACCTGGTGGCGGAGGCGCTAGCATGAAGGGCCTTCGCTCGTTCCTGGTGCTGCTCGTCATCGCCGCGGCGCTCGGCGGATTCCTGTACTACGATTCGAAGCGCGCCCCGTCCGACGCGAAGAAACAGGAGAAGGTCTTCGCCGACGTGCAGTCGGACAAGATCGAGCAGGTAACGGTGAAGGGCATCGCCGGCGAGCGAACGACCTTGCAGAAGCAGGGATCCGCCTGGCAGCTGACCCAGCCGGCACCGGTCGCCGCCGACGAAGCGGAACTCTCCGGCATCACGTCCAATCTCGCGTCGCTCGAAGTGCAGCGCGTCGTCGACGAGCAGGCGTCCGACTTCAAGCAATACGGACTCGACCCCGCGCGCATTGAGGTGTCGTTCAAGGCAGGTGGGAAAGATCGCGCGCTGCTGCTTGGCGACAAGACCCCCACAGGCGCGGACATCTACGCGCGGCTGCCGGACAAGCCGCGCGTGTTCCTCGTGTCGTCCTACCTCGAATCGACGTTCAACAAGACCGCGTTCGATCTTCGCGACAAGACGATCCTGAAGATCGATCGCGACAAGGTGGATCGCCTGGAGATCGTCACCGCAGATCGCACCGTGACGTTCGGCAAGCAGGGCGCGGAGTGGCGGATCACCGCGCCGTTCGACGCGCGCGCCGATTTCGGCGCCATCGAAGGCATTCTTGGCCGCCTGAACTCCACGCCGATGAAGTCGATCGCCGCGCCCGACGCGAGCGATCCGAAGCTGTTGAAGGAGTACGGGCTCGATAAGCCCGTCGCGACGGTGCGCGTCGGCACCGGCAGTTCGCAGGCAGGCCTCGCCATCGGCAAGAGCGCTGGCGAGGGCGTCGTCTACGCGAAGGACCTGGCGCGGCCGATGGTGTTCACCGTTGAAAACGCGCTCGCGGACGAATTCAAGAAACCCGCTGACGACTACCGCATCAAGGACCTGTTCGACGCGCGCTCGTTCAACACGACGCGTGTCGAAGCCACGCGGCAGGGGGTCACGCTGGCGTTCGAGAGAGACAAGGAGACCTGGAAGCAGGTCACGCCTGCAGCCAAGGCCGCGGATGGCGCCAAGGTCGAAGCCCTTCTGACGGCGCTTACCAACGCGCGCGCGACAGGGTTCGAATCCAAGGTCGCAGCGACGGGTCTCGACACGCCGGAGCTGACGGCCACGATCAGATTCGAGGACGGCAAGAAGCAGGAAAAGGTCACGTTCGGCAAGAAGGGGTCCGACGCCTTCGCGCGGCGCGAAGGGGACGCGACGGCCGCGAAGATCGACACGTCGACACTGGACGGGATCGTCAAAGCCTTCGACGCGTTGAAATAGTTTGACGAGCACTCGAGGCGGTCTTATAGCTTCCGCCTTCCGCCTTCGCGCGAAGCGCTTCGGCGGACTCGCCCTAGCCTTGGCGGAGGCGGTCAGGTGGAAGATCTACGTGATCGCAAGCCTTCTCCTGGTCGAGGCCTGTGTATCAGCTCCTCCAACCGTTGCACCCAAGGCCGCTGCCCGCGCCGACCGTGCACTTGCGCGGCAGCTCGATAGCATCTTCAACGCGCCATTGATGGACCAGGCGCTGTGGGGTGTCGAGGTGAAATCCCTGGACACCGGGCGCCTGCTTTACGCGCGCAACGCGCGGACGCTGATGATGCCGGCCTCCAACATGAAGATCGTGACGCTCGCCGCCGCGATCGACACGCTCGGCTGGGACTACCGGTTCAAGACGACACTCGAGAGCTCCGCGGCGATCGAGGCTGGCGTCCTGAAGGGGGACCTCATCGTTCGGGGCGGCGGCGATCCGACGATTAATAAACGCGATAATCGCGCGGCCGCGCTCTTCGACCAGTGGGCGGGCGCCCTGAAAACCGCTGGCATCCGTCTCATCGACGGCAATGTGGTCGCCGACGCCAGCGCGTTCGAACGGCGGGGCCTTGGGGAGGGTTGGTCGTGGGACTACCTGCAGTACGGCTACGCTGCGCCGGCCGCCGCGCTCGAATTCAACGAAAACACCGCGACACTCACGATCCGACCTGCCGCGACGCCCGGTGAGGATGCGGCGCTGGAGCTCGAAACCAGCACCGGACTCGGCCTGATTCACCACGTCGTCACCGGCGCGGCAGGATCGGATACGCACATCGACATCGAGCGGACCTCTGACGGCGCGTGGCTGGACGTGATCGGGTCGATCGCAGTGGACGCGAAGCCCGTGGCGCGCGACGTCGCAGTCGCGAATCCCGCGCTCTATTTCGCGCACGCGCTCCTGAAGGCGCTGATCGAGCGCGGCATCGAAGTGCGCGGCCTACCTGTCGAACAGCGGGAATCGAAGAACAGCGTGCCGCCGCTGCCGCGGCAGGTGCTCATCGAATCCCAGTCACCGCCGCTCCGTGAAATAGCGACGGTGATGATGAAGGTGAGCCAGAACCTCTATGCCGAGACGCTTCTCAAAGCGGTCGGCGCCTCAAAGAAGGGATTGGGTACTAGCGAGAATGGTCGCACGGCGGCACGCGAGATCTTCGAACGCTGGAAGATTCCTGCCAGCTACGTCCAGGCCGACGGTTCAGGGCTGTCGCGGTACGACTTCGTGACGGCGGACATGATCGTCACGATCCTCGAACACCTCCGCGGAGATCCGGCGTTCCTCGCGACCTTGCCGATCGCCGGCAGAGACGGAACGATTTCCACGCGGATGCGCGCGACCCGCGCCGAAGCCAACGCGATCGCCAAGACCGGCTCGATCGCGAACGTTCGCGCGCTTTCCGGCTACGTGCGGACCCGCGACGGAGAAACGCTCGCGTTCTCGATCCTCGCGAACAACTTCACGATTCCCGCCGCAACAGTGAACTGGATCGCCGACCTCGCGGTCGAGACGCTCGCCAACCATTCGCGTCGCTGACTTCCGCCTGAAGGCGGAAGCTACAAGAGGGCTCATATCGAGAACGTGCAGGCTCATATGGGAGAACGTTCAGGCGGAAGTACAAGTCGAGTTGACGAAAGATCACTTTCCTTTCAGTTCAGATAGGCGGACGAGCGTCCGGCCGGCTTCCCGCTTCACTTCCTCGTCCGGATCGTTTGCCGCCTTCTTCAACGCGGGAATGGCGGGCTCGGCGAGCGTTCCATACTCGGCGAGGGCGACGGCCGCCCCCTGCCGGACTTCGCTGTTCTGATCGCCGAGCGCCTTGATCAGTCCCTCGACTTCCTTCTCCGGACTGTCGCGAACGATCCCGAGGTAGGTGACGGCCACATTGCGAACGGACGCATCCTCGTCGTCGAGCGACTGGAGCAGGATCGGGATGACGATCTGCGGATCGATGGACGCGCGCTCTCGGAGCTTTCCAATTGCCCGGACGGACTCGCGACGCACGACCGGCTCGTCAGAGTGGATGGCTTCGCGCAGAGGCTCGACCGCCGCGGATCCCATGAAGCTCAGAACGAGGGCAGCTTCCGGCGCGTAATCCGGATCTCGCAGCGCGTCGGTGACGTCAGGAATGGCTTCCACCGCTCGCGCACCGAGGATCGCGGCTCCCTTCAACGCCGCTTTGCGACGCGCGGGCGGCGCGGCGGGATCCTGCAGCGTGCGGCGAATGATCGGCAGCGCCGCCGTCCCGCGCTGCTCGAGATCCGCCGTAGCCTGCTCCACCTCTTTCGGCGTGCGACTCTGCAGATCGTCGAGCCACCTGTCCTCGTTACGGACGATCGGGGCGGGCGCAGTGCCGGCTGGCGCGCGGTAGTACCACACCGCGACGCCGACGCCGGCCAGCAGCGCCACGAACAGCGCAACGAAGCGCGTCACCGGTACATTCTACCGGTAGCGCTCGAGCGCCTGCGCGAGGCTCGCCTGAGTGATGGGCTTGAGAAGCGTACCGGCAGCCTGCAGCTGCTCGCCGTATCGTTCCAGCACGGCTGCCGTGCTCATCGCAATGACGGGCGTGTGTTCGACGCTCGCCATCTCACGCAGGTGGTTCATGAACGTGAGCCCGTCAATGCGCTCCATCATGATGTCCAGCAGGATCACTCCGGGCTGAAGTCCGTCGCGCAGGTGTTCGAGCGCCTGCAGACCGCTCGACACGGCCTTCACGCGAAATCCCATCTTTTCGGCAAGAACGTCGACGAGCAGCAGGACAGAAGGGTCGTCGTCAACGACCATCAACAGGGGAGCTTCGCTCATCAAACAGCTTTAAATCTTTTGGCTTTGTGCTTCAGGCGCGACCGGCGAACAGCTCGCGCGCGGACTGTAACACGTCTGGCGCGGAAGCTGTGAGCCCTCCGCCCTGGGCCATTTCGGGGCGGCCGCCCCCCTTTCCACCGTGGCGTGCGACGAGCTGGCGGAGGACCGCGCCACAGTCGATCGCCACGTCCGCGGCGCGTGCAACGACGATGGCGACCGGAGGCGAATCGCTGACGAGGACGGCGGCAGCCCCGGCCGCTCGGCGATAGTGGCTGCGATCGTCTTCAGTCCACCGGCGTCCCACCCGGGCAATGCGGCGAACACAACCTTCATCCCACCGACTTCCTCCGCCCCGGATGCGAGCGCGTATACTTCTTGTACGGCGGCCCTGGCCTGGAAATCCTTGATTTGTTTCCGGAGATCCTTGCCCTCGGTCTGGAGCCGCTCGATCGCGGCGGGCAGTTCCGCCGGCAGCACCGAGAGCGCGCGAACACTGCCGCCGATTGCCTCGCGCAGCGCACGAAAGCCTGTCAGCGCGCGACCTCCACAGAGGAACGTCACGCGCGAGCCGCCACGAAAGCGTTCGGTTGCCGACACCGCGATGATTCCAATCGCGCCCGTGCGCGCGACGTGCGTGCCTCCGCACGCGGACAAGTCGAACTCGTACACGTCGATCAGGCGCAGCGTGCCTCCCCGCTTTGATTCCTTTCGCAGTCCGAGTGACGCGGCTTCTTCCGCCGACGCGAACCGGATCTCGACGGGCCGATCTTCCCAGACGATGCGATTGGCTTCCGATTCCGCCCGCGTGATTTCCGCAGCCGAGACCTCGCGCGCGAGATCGATCGTCGAGTACTCCGCGCCCATGTGGAAGCTTTCGGTCCGGACGTTCAACAGCCGCGCGAACGCGGCCGACAGGACGTGCTGACCGGTGTGCTGCTGCATGTGATCGAACCGCCGCGTCCAGTCGATCGCGCCGTGCAGCTTCGTGGTCGACGGGGCGCGGTCCACGACGTGAAGAATCCGCCCGTCGTCCGTCTCGACGACGTCCAGTACGCGCACGTCACCGAACATTCCGACGTCGCATGGCTGGCCACCAGACGTCGGGTAGAACGCGCTGCGATCGAGGACGAGCGCGGTTTTCCCCTCGTGCGAGACGGTGTCCAGCAGAGTGGCGTCGAATTCCCTGAGATAGGGATCGGCGTAATAGAGGCGTTCGGTCATTCGAATTGCGGTCGGGCAGGATCGATTGCTCCGGCCTCCTCGAACCCACGCGCGCGCAGGCGGCAGCTGTCACAGCGGCCGCATGGCCGTCCCGCGGATGTGGGATCGTAGCAGCTGAGCGTCAACCCGTAGTCCACGCCCAACGACAGGCCGCGGCGGATGATATCCGCCTTGGACAGCTGCAGCAGCGGCGCCAGGATGCGCAGCGCTCGCCCCTCGACGCCCGCCTTGGTCGCCAACGTCGCGAGTTGTTCGAAGGCACGCAGGTACTCCGGGCGGCAGTCGGGATACCCCGAGTAGTCGAGTGCGTTCACGCCGATGACGATAGCCTCGGCGCCAACGACCTCGGCCCACGCCATGGCGAGCGAGAGAAATACAGTGTTTCGCGCGGGAACGTACGTGGACGGGATGTCCGCGGCATCGAGCGCGCGATCCTTCGGGATCGCGCCATCCCCGACGAGCGCGGATCCACCGAATTTCGACAACGGAACGTCGATCTCCAGATGGCGCGCGACGCCGAGCGCCTTTGCGACGCGGCGTGCCGCCTCGACTTCGCTGGCGTGCACCTGGCCGTAACGAATCGTCAGCGCGTACAATTCGTACCCGTCAGACCGCGCGATCGCGCCAGCGGTATAGGAGTCCAGCCCGCCGCTCAGCAGAAGGACCGCTCTAGACGCCACGAGTCTGGGGATCCCAGATGTACTTGTGCGCCTGCAGCTGCAGGCGGACCGGCAGACGATCGGCCAGGATCCATTCGGCGAGCTGCTTCGCCTCGAGCACACCGTGCACCGGCGAAAAGAGGACGGCGGCACAACGCGCGACGAGGTCGTGCTTCGCGACAACATCGCGCGCGTAGTCGTAATCGGCGCGATCCTTGAGGACGAACTTGATCTCGTCGGACGCACGAAGCCGCTCCAGGTTCGGCCAGTGCATCTTGGCCGCCTCGCCGCTGCCCGGGCACTTGACGTCGATGACGCGGACCACGCCGGCCGGCACCTGCTCGGCGCTGAGATGGCCGCCCGTCTCGATCATGACCGTCCGCCCGTCGTGGAGCAGCTGCTCCATCAGCAGGTAAACCTCTTTCTGCAGCAGCGGCTCGCCGCCGGTGATTTCCACGACGTCGCAGTTGTACTCACGGACGCGCGCCACCACGTCGTCCACGCTCATCTTCTGCCCTTCGGTGAATGCGTACGGCGTGTCGCACCAGGTGCAGCGGAGATCGCAGGCGGTCAGGCGCACGAACACGCACGGCCGCCCAACGTGCGTGGACTCCCCCTGGATCGAATGAAAGATCTCGTTGACGGTCAACATGGCCCGGGCAAACCTCTATTTTACCGGTTACAGCGTAGAATCCGGATGGTCATGGACCCCAACTGGACAAAATCGCTCGATCGCTGGAAGGCCGCGGGGTTGATCGACGCAGACGCGGCTGCCCGTATTCACGCGTTCGAAGCCGAGCATGCCGGTTCGGCCCGCCTGCGCTGGCCGATTCTGATCGCCATCGCGTTTGGCGCCGTGATGATCGCGGGAGGAGTGCTGCTGTTCATCGCGGCGAACTGGGATGCGCTGGCACCGTCGCAGCGATTCAGCCTGGTGCTCGTGCTGGTCGCCATCTTTCACCTCGGCGGCGCGGCGACCGCCGAACAGTTCCCTGCTATGTCGGCGGCGCTGCACGCCATCGGCACGGCTGCCCTAGGAGGGGGCATCGCACTAGCCGGTCAGATCTTCAATCTCGACGAACATTGGCCGGGCGGCATCATGCTGTGGGCTCTCGGCGCCGGGATTGGTTGGGGCGTGCTGCGTCACACCAGCCAGATCGTGTTCTTCGCGATCCTCGTGCCAGTCTGGCTCGTCGGCGAGTGGATCGTAGCGGCGGGCATCAATTTCGAAAGCAGCGGCTGGATCGTAACCTCCGGCGTCTTTCTGCTGGCGATGACTTATCTCACGGCGGTAGGTCCAGGAAAGTCAACGCCATCGCGAAAGGCGCTGCTCTGGCTGGGCGCTGTGGCACTTGTCATCTCGGCCGGCGCACTCTCCGAACTCAGATGGGCGAGTTATTACGAGCAACCGTTGTGGCTGCCTCGGAACCTTGCCGCGATCGGGTGGAGCGTGGCGATCGGCGGGCCGCTGCTGCTGGCCGCCTGGCTGCGACGCGTGGACGCGTGGCCGAACGCGCTGGCCGCAGTCTGGGTCGTGATCCTGTTTTTCATGGGAAACGCGACGGTGGACGTGACGGCCTACGCCTGGTGGGCGCTGGGAGCGGTGGCGCTCGCCGCGTGGGGCGTTCGTGACAGCCGCGCGGAGCGTATCAACCTCGGGGCGATTTTCTTTGCAGCTACCATCCTCGCGTTCTACTTCTCGCGCGTCATGGACAAGTTAGGAAGATCCGCTTCTCTCGTCGGTCTCGGCTTGCTGTTCCTTGGAGGAGGATGGGCCCTGGAACGCGTCCGGCGCCGGCTGGTCCGGCAGACGCGGGAGGGAGCGTGACGATCTCTCGGCGGGGGCTGCTCGTCGCCGTGTTGCACCTCGCCATCGTCGCGAGCCTCGGCGGCAAACTGCTGGTCGATCGCGCGACCAGGCCGCGCATGTGGGTACACGTCCTGCCCCTCGATCCTGATTCGCCGCTCCGCGGCCGCTATGTGCAGTTGCGCATCGAGGGACGACCCGAGCGGATCGCGTTCTTCATCCCCGAGCACGTGCCCGACCCGTCCGTCCGCGCCCCCGGTGAGGAGTTGTGGGCCGAGGTGACGCTACCGCGGAAGGGTGCGCCGCGGCCGATACGGCTTGCCGTGAAAAAGAACGGAGTACTCACCCCCCTCGAGTGACGCGCGGCTTTAACGGACGGGACCGCGCCACGTAAAATGACGGGATGCCCAAGCCGACTTTCTATACGAAGCCCACCTGAACGACCTGTAAGAACGCCAGGAGTCTCCTGGACGAGCAGGGCATCGACGTCGAACAGATCGACATCAACAAGAACCCCCCGGATCGCGCGTTTCTCGAGAAACACGTCGATGGGAACCGGTTCCTCGATTTCGTGAGCACGAGGAGTCCGGTGTTCAAGGAGCGGCCGCTGCCGAAATCGAAAAAGGAGGCGATCGATCTGATGATGGAGAACCCGAATCTGATCAGACGTCCGATCCTCGTGCGGGGCTCGAAGGTGACCTTCGGGTTCGACAAGAAGGCGTATGGGGGATGACAGCCGGATCCGCGTAGGCACCTCCGGCTGGAGCTACCCGTCGGGCGAAGGCACGTGGAACGGGGTGTTCTACCCGGCTAAGAAGTTGAAAGGCTTCGACGAGCTGGCGTTCTACGCGGAGCATTTCGACACTGTCGAAGTGAATTCGAGCTTCTATCGCGTGCCCGCGCTGAAGACGACGCAGGAGTGGGCGAAGCGCACGCCGAAGGACTTCGAGTTCTCTCTGAAGCTGTTCCAGAAATTCACCCACCCCGAAATGTTCCTGAAGGCGACGGGCGAGGACCCGGCAGATATCGATCGGAAGGACGTGGATGACTTCCGTGCGGCGATCGAACCGCTCGCGCGCGCTGGCAAGCTGGGCGCATTGCTCGCGCAGTTCCCCGCAAGCTTCAAGAACGAACCAGGATCGCGCGATTATCTCGCCTGGCTGCTGCACGCGTTCCACGAATACGAGGTCGCGGTCGAATTGCGGCACCGCAGCTTCAGCGACGATCCGGTCGAAACGATGAATCTGCTCGCGGAGCACGGCGCCGCGCTCGTCCAGATCGATGAGCCGAAGTTCAAGACCTCGATTCGGCAGGATCTCGCCGCAAACGTGAAGACGTTCTATTACTTGCGGCTGCACGGGCGAAACGCCGCGCAGTGGTGGAAGCACGACAAGTCGGAGGACCGCTACAACTACCTGTACTCAGCGGAGGAACTGGAACCGATGGTGGAGGCGGCCACCGAGGCGTCGCGCGAAGTGAAGAAGGCGTACATGTACGCGAATAATCATTTTTCGGCGAAGTCGGTCGCGAACGCCGCGACAATCAAGGCGAAGCTCGGACAGGAACTGGATGGGGAATATCCCGCGTCCTTCGTGCAGCGCTATCCAGACCTGAAGGGACTGGTCAGGATTTTGCCGACGCGTCCTTCAGATACGCTCGTTTGAGAATATCTCCACGCTGGATCTTCGCGACGACGTCCATCCCCTTCAACACTTTCCCGAACACCGTGTACTTGCCGTCGAACTCCGGCGCGGGCCGCCGGGTGATGAAGAACTGGCTGTCGGCCTGAGTCCTGTCGCTGCCCGGATAAGCCATCGACACCGCGCCGAGGACATGGCGCCGCTTCTTCGTGATCTCGGCAACGCCGATCGGCTTGCCGCTTCCCTGCCGTCCCCACCACGCCTGCCGGCTGACGTCGCGCGAAACGGGATCGCCGACCTGGATCACGAAGTTTGGTTCGGCGCGATGAAAACGCAGCCCGTTGTAGAAGTTCTTGTTCACGAGTTCGAGCACTCGGGCGACGGTCTTGGGCGCTTCTTCGGGATAGGTCTCGATCTCAATGTTTCCCTTCGCCGTCTCGAGCACAATTATCGGGCCCGCGCCGGGTGACTTCTGCTGGGCAGAGGCGGCGACCGTCAGTGAAAGTACCGCAAGTACAAACACGACCGCGACAAGCCTTCTAGTCATCCAACCTCCACCCTCCGACCTCCGACTCCTCAGGATTTCACCAGCTTTCCGATCTTCGTGACGCCAATCTTAGGACAAACGTCCACGAGCACGCACTGTGGGCACAGAGGATACACCGGCCGGCACACGTTCTGTCCCCACGTGACGAGGTGCAGGTTGATGATCGGCCACCAGCGGCGCTGCGTCGCTTTATAGAGCGCATGCTCGGTCTCGTCTGGCGTGCGCGTGCGCACCCACCCGAGGCGATTTGAGATTCGATGCACGTGCGTATCGACGCAGATGTTCTCCTGGCTCGCGTGCGCGAGGATCAGCACGAGGTTCGCCGTCTTTCGCCCCACACCCGGCAGCGTCAGCAGCTCCTCCATCGTCGAAGGCACGCGTCCGCCAAAGCGCATCAGGATCTGACGGCAGGTTTCCTTCACGTGCACGGCCTTGTTCCTGTAGAAGCTCACGGGATAAATGAGCTCCTGGATGCGCGGCACGGTAAGCGCGGCGATTGACTTCGGCGTGCGTGCGACGCGGAACAGCCGTGAGGAGGCCGCGGCGGTCACTGCATCCTTGGTCTGCGCCGACAGCATCGTGGCGATCAGGACCTGGAATGGATCCTCTTCCTGTTCTTTGGCAATTTTCTCGACAGCCGGTTCGTCGAGCCCGTCAATCGCCTTGGCGAGGCGCCGCATCACCGTCGCGACCGGCGCGGATTTCGGCATCACGAAACGGGAGTGAGAGGATCGGCCCCGCCGAGGATCGCGAGGACGTTTCGAACTGCAAGCTCCGCCATCGCCGTACGCGTTTCGCGCGTCGCGCTGCCGAGGTGCGGCGCAAGCAGCACGTGCTCGTGCTTGAACAACGCCGGCTGAATGACAGGTTCGTTCTCGTAGACGTCGAGCGCGGCACCAGCGATCAGCCGCTCGTCGAGAGCCCACGCCAGCGCTTCTTCGTCCACCAGCGAACCGCGGGCGGTGTTGATCAGCAGGGCCGATCGCTTCATGCGCATCAGCGTCTTGCGGTTGATCATGTGGCGCGTCTCCGGCGTGGACGGCGCGTGCAACGAGATGACGTCGGAGGTCACCAGCAGCTCGTCGATCGACATCTCATGCTTCGCAAAGACGACGTGCATGCCGAACACCGGGGCCTTCGCGGCGACGGCGCGGCCGATGCGCCCCGCACCCACGATCCCGAGCTGCTTCCCGCGCAGCTCGGTGCCAAGCATGAAATCGAGCGCCCAGCCCTTCCATCCCCCCGCGCGCGTCAGGCGATCGCCTTCGGCGATGCGCCGCGCGATGCCGAGAATGAGCCCCCACGTAAATTCCGCGACGGCCTCGGTGAGAACGTCGGGCGTATTCGTCACGATCACGCCGCGGTCGCGCGCCGCCGGCACGTCGATGTTCTCGTAACCGACGGCGATGTTCGCCACGACCTTCAGCGCCGGTGCTGCGTCGAGTACCTCGGAGTCGATTTTGTCGGTCAGCACGCAGATGACCGCGTCCTTGTCCGCGACCCGCCGGAGCAACTCCTCGCGCGGAATCGCGCCGTCGCCGGCATACAGATCGACGGTGTGCTGTGTCTGGAGCGTCGTTAAGACTGAGGAAGGGATGCGTCTAGTCAGCAGAACGCGCGGCATGAGTTCGCCAATCGACAATCAGCAATCGCCAATCCGTGAATCGGCAATCTGCGATCGCCAATCGTCAATGTCCGTGGGTCTGGCAGTAGCCGCAGTGGTTGCACTGCACGCCCGGCTCGATGAAGCACGGGCCGTCGGAGGGCGGCAGCGTGTACTGGTACGAGCTTGCATGCGGGCCGAGATGCAGCAGCTGCGGCGCGTCGCTGACGATCGGTTCGCCGCCGCGTGACGACACGCGGGCGATCGTTTCGCGCACGATGGCGCGGAGAGCGTCCTCGTTCATTTCGATACCAGGTCGACCGTGTCAATGACTCCGACGATGGCAGCGTCCACCGCCGCCGCTTTCTTGCCGAGCGCCTGCCCTGCGGCCTTGCCTTCGATCACGACGAGCACCTTCTCGCCGATTCCCGCGCCCACCGAGTCGATGGCGATCAGCGTCGCGCCGCGCGGCTCGTCATCGAGTCCCAGCGGCTGCACGAGCATCAGCTTGGCCCCTTCGAGCTTCCGGTTCTTCTGGGTCGCCACGACGTTCCCGACCACTCGGCAAATCTGCATCAGCGGCGACCGCGGACGGCGGGGCCAGGACCTTCCGTGTTCCACTGGTCGACGATGCCGATGATGGTGGCATCCGTCGGAGGCTCGGCGGGATAAAACGGAAAGGCCGCTTCCCGCCCGCGGACGAAGAACACGTTTTCACCGACGCCCGCGCCGACCGAGTCCGCTGCCACGAGCGTGCGTCCCGCCGGTTCTCCGCTTGCGAGGATCGGCTGCAGGACGAGCAGCGTGACACCGTGGAGGTTGCTGTCCTTCATGGTCGAGACGACTTCGCCGAGCACGCGTGCCAGCTGCACGGTCAGTCCTTGATTTCGACCGCGTCGACGATGCCGACGATGGCGGCGTCGACCGGGCAGTCTTTCAGCCCGGATGCCATCCGCGCCGAGCTGCCGCTGACGATCAGCACCGTTTCGCCGAAGCCCGCGTCCACGGTGTCAACGGCGACGAGATAGCTGCCTTCAGCTTTACCGCGAGGATCGACGGGGCGCGCAACGAGCAGCTTGTTGCTGACCAGACGCTCATCCTTCCTCGTCGCGACGACGGTCCCTACGACCTTGGCGAGAATCATCCTAGGCCGGGGGGCTTCGCCCCGCCGGACCCCCCTACACGCTCACTCGCGCCCTTCGACTGCCGCTCAGGGCGCCCCGAGTTGCGTCGAGGGGCGGGCACCCGCTTCGCTGCCCGCTCCGTTCGCGTGGCGCGCTCGCGCGGCTCGCTCGCATTTGTCATTTTGCAGCGGACGCCTTGCCGATGGGGAGCGCGTCCTCGAGGTTCGCGTGCGGCCGCGGAATGACGTGCACGGACACCAGCTCGCCGACGCGGCGCGCGGCGGCAGCGCCGGCGTCAGTCGCGGCCTTCACCGCGGCGACGTCGCCGCGCACGATGGCCGTCACGTAGCCCGCGCCGATCTTCTCCCACCCGACGAGTGTCACCTTGGCGGCCTTGACCATGGCGTCCGCCGCTTCGATCATCGCGACCAGACCCTTGGTCTCCACCATGCCTAGCGCTTCACCCATTAACGGTCTCCTTGTGCTTCCGCCTGAAGGCGGAAGCTACAAACGTCCCTGTGTAGTTCAATCTTCGCTGTGTAGCTTCCGCCTTCAGGCGGAAGATCTTCCGATCTCGCGGACGGCGGCTTCGATCAGCGCCGTCAATTCCCGGTATGTTAGCCGAATTTCGCCGTCGGATCCTACCGCGCCGCGGCCGTCCGGCACGAGCCGCGCACCGCCGGTTTCAGGCGCAAAAACCACCTGGCAGCTCGCCGGATCACCGAGCGGCGGGTGCTCGGGTGGACAAATCGGCGCCGGCGCGGCAATCCCGTACGTGCTCCGAAGTCCCTGCAGCCGATTCACTTCCTGCCGCGACAGCAGGTTCTCGCCGCCGAGCAGCCGCGCGACGAGGCTGATCTTCGCGAAGTGCTCGATCGTCTCCATCTTGTAGTACGCGGCAAACACATCGCCGCCAAGCGTCAGCGCGCCGTGGTTGGCGAGCAGCATCCCGTCGTGCGCCTTGACGTACTTGCGCACGGCTTCCGGCAACTCCTTCGTCGATGGTGTCGCGTATTCCGCGATCGGGACGCTGCCGAGCGTCGTGACCACCTCCGCGAGCACGGCGCGGTCGAGCGGAATGCCGGCGACGGCGAAACCGGTCGCGGTCGGCGGATGCGCGTGCACGACGGCCCGCGCATCGGAACGCTGCCGATACACCTCGAGGTGCATCTGTATCTCGGAAGACGGATCCCGCTCGCCCGCCAGCTTCTTCCCGTCGAGATCCGTGATGCACATCATGTCCGCCGACATGAACCCTTTGCACACGCTCTTCGGCGTCATCAGCAGGCGGTTCGCATCGAGCCGCACGCTGATGTTGCCATCGTTCGACGCGGTGTAACCGCGCGCATACAGGCGGCGGCCGACTTCGACGATGTCCTCGCGCAGCTTCTGTTCCGTCATTGCGCGAGCTTCATCTGGTAAATGCGCCGGCAGTTCTCCGAGCAGAAGTACCGGATCTGCGAACCGGAGCCGAAGGACGGGGCGTTTGCGGCGACGACAAACGTGCCGCAGACGGGATCGCGCACCAACGGCACCGCGGGCGGCGGCGCCGGCGCGCTGCCTTGCAGGCCCTGGGCAATGCCACGGATCAGGCGCAGGATCGCGCGCGCCACGAGCCAGATCAGGATCAGCTTCAGGACCCAGCCGGTCATGGGGCTATTTCTTGCCGATGTCGGGGTGGGCCGACTTCACGCCGTCCAGCGCCTGCTGCGCGGCGCGCGCTTCCTCCGAGCCGGGCGCGACGACGAGGACCTTCTGCCAGGCCTCCGACGCCCCCTTGAGATCCTGCTTGCCGAAGGCGCGGACGATGCCGACGTTGAGCAGCGTTTTCGCGTGGGAGGGATCGATCGCCAGCGAGCGATCGAATTGCGCGAGCGCCTTATCGGCGTCGTTCATGTAGTAGTACGTGATCCCGAGGTCGGTGCTGGCGTTGATGTCCCTCGGATTGATCTTGAGCGCCGCCTGGTACCACTCGGTCGCTTCCTGGAAACGTCCGGCGTCGAAGTACATGTTGGCAAGCTGCACGCGCGTGACCGCGTCGTTCGGATTCTGCTGCGCCGTCGTCTTCATCGCCGACGCGCGCGACTCGTCGAGCGGCGGAGGCGCCGCGCTCGAGTTCTGCGCGGCCTGGGGCGAGGCGGCCTGCACGGCTGTCGCAGCCGGCGGACGGCCGTTCGGCTGCTGCGAGCCGACAATCCAGCCCACCAGGATGCCGAAGAAAACCCCGGCTACGCCCATGACGAGAGCATCCCTAGACACGGTAGATGCCGATCATAACAGGGCTTACGCCTCCGGGGCGCAGGCGCGCAGGTAGTCCCGGACGGCGCGGTCCAGGCCGACGTACAACGCGTGGCTGATCAGTGCGTGGCCGATAGAGACCTCGTCGAGGTACCGCAGCGTGCGGAACAGCACCAGATTCGCGAGGTCGAGATCGTGGCCCGCGTTGATGCCGAGGCCGAGCGTGTGCGCGATGTTCGCGGCCGCGACGTATCGGCGGAAACTCACTTCTCCGGCCTGCCGATCCTTCGCGAACGCGCGCGCGAACGGTTCGGTATACAGCTCGATCCGATCCGCCCCCAGCGAAGACGCCCAGCGCACCGCCCTTTCCTCCGGCTCGATGAACAGGCTCACGCGAATGCCGTCCTGCTGCAGCTCCTTCACGACGCGTCCGAGTTCCGCGGCGGGCGCGTCGATCGACCACCCCGCCTGGCTGGTGATCTCCCCGGGCATGACGGGTACGAGCGTGCACTGCGTGGGATGCACCTGCCGGACCATCTCGACGAGGTCGGGACGCGGATCCCCTTCGATGTTGTACTCGACTCCGGTGCGTGTTGCGAGAAACGCCGCGACGTCGAAGACGTCATGCCGGCGGATATGGCGCTCGTCCGCGCGCGGATGGACCGTGATCCCCGGAGCGCCGGCGTCCACGCACACGCGCACCGCATCGACGACGGACGGCAGCGCTCCGCCGCGCGAGTTGCGCATCGTCGCGACTTTGTTGACGTTGACGCTGAGCCTAACCAAGTTGCTGTTTGACGGTGTCGGCGATCTCGTGCGCCCAGCTGTGAATCTCCTGCTGGTTCCTTCCCTCGATCATCACGCGAAGCAGCGGTTCGGTGCCCGAGTAGCGCACGAGCAGCCGCCCCTGGCCGGCGAGCCGCTCCTCGATGCGATCCATCGCCTGCGCGATCGCGGGCACGGAACGTAGATCGGTCCGCTGTTTCACGCGCACGTTGACGAGGACCTGCGGATAGGACACGAGCTCCTCGGCGAGATCGTCGAGCTCGCGTCCTGTGTCGACGATGACTCGCAGCACGTTGAGCGCCGTGGCGATCCCATCGCCGGTGAACAGGTGATCCGAGAAGATCACGTGCCCTGACTGCTCGCCGCCGATGGAGAGGCCACGCTTGATCATCTCCTCCATCACGTACTTGTCGCCCACGGGGCAGCGCACGAGATCGATACCGGACTCGCGCAACGCGAGCTCGAGCCCGATGTTGCTCATGACCGTTGCGACGAGCGCGTTGCCGTTCAGGCGTCCCTGCGCCTTCATATGGCGCGCGCACATCAGCATCACGGCGTCGCCGTCGACCACGCGACCGGCGCTGTCGGCGAAGATCGCGCGATCGCCGTCACCGTCGAACGCCACCCCCATGCGATAACCGTCGTCGCGCACGACCGCGCTCAGGCGCTCCGGATGCGTGGAGCCGCAGCCAAGATTGATGTTTCGTCCATCTGGCGTATCGCCGATCAGGGTCACGTCGAACCCGAGGTCGCGAAACAACCGTGGCGCCACTGTCGTCGTCGCGCCATTCGCCATGTCGATGGCGATCTTCAACCGTCCGAGCCGGCCTGGATCGGGGAGCGCGCGGATCGTGTGTGCGATGTAGGCGTCGATCACGTCGGTCCGCTCGACGGGCGGCAGTCCGCTGTCCGGCACCCGCCAGCTCGTGTCCGCGATGATCGACTCGACGTGGCGTTCGAGCGTGTCCGTGAATTTTTCGCCGCGCCCCGAGAACACCTTGATGCCGTTGTCTTCGAACGGATTGTGCGATGCACTGATGACGAGCCCGGCGTCGAATCCCATCGCGCGCGTCACGTACGCGGTCGCGGGCGTCGGGATGACGCCGGCGGTCGTAATGGCCGCCCCTTCCGAGTGCACGCCGCGCCCGAGCTCGCGCTCGATCCAGTCGCCGGATTCGCGAGTGTCACGCCCGATGATGAACCGGAGGCCGCGGTCCGCCGCACCCTCGCTGCGCATCGCGCGCACGAGCGACGCGCCGAGGCGCGCAACGGTCTCGTGATCGAGGGGATACATCCCGGCCTTGCCGCGTACGCCGTCGGTTCCGAAAAGACGGGAGGACATTTTAGGAAGCTTCACCGGATCACGACTGAGACAACAGCGGGATCGATCGCGATGACCCCGAACCGCTCCGCCGCCTGGACCTGAACCCGCAGATTGTACCGGCCGGACCCGAGCCCCGCAAGGTCAACAAACGCCTGGATATTGTCGCCGCGAAGATCGGCGAGTGTCTCGCTCGATCCGCGGACCGTTACGTGTGCGAGCTGCGGCGAGAGGTTCGCGCGCAGTCCCTGGCCGAGATTTCGATATCGGACCGGAACATCTGGAACCTGCCGCTCCACCGGCGCGGGCCAGATCTCGACGGTCACGTTGACGTTCTGCGGTTGCGCTAGACGCACCGACGAATCAACCACGCCGACCGCGACACCGTCGCGCACGCGTGATTTCGCATCCTTGACCGACACGGGCTCCGTCGTGGCTTCGGCCACCTGCCGGACGCGTGAGTCCGGCCCGACGATCTCGACAGTCGCGGGATCAGCGCTGATCCGGCCGATCACGAATCCTGGTGCGGGATCCCCTTCCGTGGCCGGAACAATCGGCACGCGCCGTCGTGCGGACTTTTCCAGTTCGAGCGCGAGCGTCGACGGCACGACTTGCGCGACCTCGACGCCGAACGGCGCGCGGACTTCTTCGGAGCGGATGTGGAACAGGCGCGAGCCGGCGCGGGCACTGCTCAGATCCAGCACCGCCATGATTTCCCCCGGCTGCACGCGGCTCAGCACGGCCGACGATCCGCGCAGCCTCACGTCCACGCTGTCGGGCGCGTTGCCGACGATTTCCAGCGCCGCGGGAATATTGCGGAACTCCATCGGCACGCGCAGACTGCGCTCGACGACGTGCTCGCCGGCAACGGTGAACCACAGGACGGTCGCGAGTACCAGTGCAAGCACCTTCAGCCCGAGCTGCCGGAACGGGTTGTAGCGCATCAGCCGCGCCCCCCCTGCCCGAACAGCGCGCCGCGTCGCTGTTGCACGAGCCCCTTCAACCGCTCGCGCAATTGATCCGGCGACAACCCGCGTTCGATCCCGCCGCTCAACGCGACCGAGATCAGTCCGGTCTCTTCCGAGACGATTACCGCGGCGGCGTCATTCTCTTCCGTCAGACCGATTGCGGCGCGGTGCCGCGTGCCCAGCTCGCGACTGAGGCGCGGATTGACCGTCAGCGGGAGGAAGCACGCGGCGGCTGCCACGCGCCCTTCCTGAAGAATCACCGCGCCGTCGTGCAGCGGCGATCCGGGCCTGAAGATCGTGACGAGAAGGTCGTAGGTCAGCATCGCGTCGAGCGGAATCCCGCTCTCGATGTAGTTCCGCAGGCCGATCTCGCGCTCGATCGCGATGATCGCGCCGACCTTCTGCTGCGCCAGCATCGTCGTCGCGACGACGACCTCCTCGATCGTTTCGTTCGCGGCCTGCTGGCGGTTGAAATAGCGGAAGAACGGCGCCTGTCCGAAGTGGGCGAGCGCGCGCCGGATGTCGGACTGGAAAATGACGATCGCCGCGAAACCGACATAGACGAGGGCGTTCCTGATTAGCCAATTCAGCGTCTGCAGCGGCGCCAGCTGCGAGACGTAGAAGAGCCCGATGACCAGCAGCGATCCCACGGCCATCTGCACGGCACGGGTCCCCCGAATCAGCTTCAGGAACTCATAAATGAGAAACGAAACGATCAGGATGTCGAGAACGTCCCACCAGCCGACGGGTGGCCGCCGCAGCAGGTTGGCGAGATAATCCGGCATCCGGCCGTAGCTTATCGTATC
The DNA here is from genome assembly GCA_035637115.1 of Vicinamibacterales bacterium. Lineage (GTDB taxonomy): Bacteria > Acidobacteriota > Vicinamibacteria > Vicinamibacterales > 2-12-FULL-66-21 > JAICSD01. The sequence continues at coordinate 2,117 of DASPXV010000208.1, read as the reverse complement.
CCCCTGCGCATTGCCCTCGGGACGCAGCACGCAGACCACGCGTTCATCCGGGTCGCCGCGCTGTATCTCACGGAGGCGCTCGTCGACCGCGCTGTGTGCGGACAAGATCCGCGACCTGGACGACGTCACGCATTTCACGCACGCCGTGCACGCGAATGATATGCGCCCCGAGCAGAACACTGATGGTTACGGCAGCGGACGTGCCCCACTCACGTGCGGCGGGTTCGCGTTCGCCAAGCGCCGCCTTGAGGAACGACTTGCGGGACGGACCCGAGAGTATGGGACGGCCAAGGTTCGCGAACGTATCGAGATGCGCCAGAACGTCGACGCTGTGTACTGCTTTCTTCGCGAAACCAAGTCCGGGATCGAGAATCACTGCCTCATCCTTGATTCCCGCGTCGCGCGCGCGCGTCATCGCCTGACTGAGCTCACGTGTCACTTCGCCGACCACGTCGGCGTACTGAGCAAGCTCGTACATTCCGGTCGATCGTCCGCGCGTGTGCATGAGCACGACCGCCGCACCCGTGTCAGCCACGACTCTTCCGAGCGTTGCATCGTACTGAAGACCGCTGATGTCGTTGACGATCGACGCCCCCGCAGCGATGGCTGCGCGCGCCACTGACGCCTTGTACGTGTCGACGGAAAGTGGAACCTCGACCAAAGAGGAGAGCCGTTCGATCACAGGCAACACGCGGCGCATCTCTTCGCCGGCATCCAGCGGCTCGGCGCCGGGGCGCGTGGATTCGCCGCCGACATCGAGGATGTCCGCGCCATCCTCGACCATGCGCACGCCTGCGTCGACGGCGTGGTTCACGTCGAAATGGACGCCGCCGTCAGCAAACGAATCGGGAGTGATGTTCAGGATCCCCATCACGAGGGTGCGGGGACCCAATTGAAGCGGCTCGCGCCGCGGAAGCGGGATGGAGTAGTGCCTGCGCACTACTCCTGGGTAAGCGGCTTGTTGAGCGGAACCATCGCCGGCCGTTCCTTGGCCGTGGTGCGCGCCGCTTCGGCAACGGCAGCCGGCGTCGGCGTCGGCTTGTGCGCCTCGAGCGCCTCGCCCGCAACGATGCGGCGGACCTGCTCGGCGTCGAGCACTTCGCGCGCGAGGAGCTCCTCGGCGATGCGATCCAGCGCGACCCGGTGCTCCTCGATCTTTTCCTTCGCGCGCTCGTAGTTGCTCGTCACGAACCGCTTGATCTCGTGATCGATGCGGATCGCCGTGTCCTCGCTGTAGTCCTGGTGCTGCGCGATCTCGCGGCCGAGAAAGATCTGTTCTTCCTTCTTGCCGAACGTGAGCGGACCCATCGCATCGCTCATGCCCCACTCGCACACCATCTTGCGCGCGAGCTCGGTCGAACGTTCGAGATCGTTCCCCGCGCCAGTCGTCATCCCGCCGTTGGTCAGCTCCTCTGCGAGGCGTCCGCCGAGCAGGATCGCGATCTGATCGTTCAGGTAGTCGCGCGTGTAATTGTGCTTGTCCCCTTCGGGCAGCTGCATCGTGACGCCGAGCGCCATGCCGCGCGGGATGATCGTCACCTTGTGAATCGGATCGGCGTGCGGCAGCACGACCGCGAGCAGCGCGTGCCCGGCCTCGTGAATCGCCGTGACCTTCTTCTCCTCCTCGGAGATGATCATCGAGCGGCGCTCCGTACCCATCATTACCTTGTCTTTCGCGAACTCGAAATCGTGCATGCGCACGACCTTCTGGTTGTAACGCGCGGCGTTCAGCGCCGCCTCGTTCACCAGGTTCGCGATGTCCGCACCGGAGAAGCCGGCCGTGCCGCGTGCCAGCACGTGGATGTTCACGTCGTCCGACAACGGGATCTTCTTGGTGTGGACGGCGAAGATGCCTTCGCGTCCCCTCACGTCCGGACGGTTGACGACGATCCGGCGGTCAAAGCGTCCCGGACGAAGGAGCGCCGGATCGAGCACGTCGGGACGGTTCGTTGCCGCGACGAGGATGACTCCCTCGTTCGATTCGAAGCCGTCCATCTCGACGAGCAGCTGGTTGAGCGTCTGCTCGCGCTCGTCGTGCCCGCCGCCGAGACCCGCGCCGCGATGACGGCCCACCGCGTCGATTTCATCGATGAAGACGATGCAGGGAGCATTCTTCT
>DASPXV010000207.1:0-10903 GCA_035637115.1 Vicinamibacterales bacterium | reverse complement strand
CCTCGTCATCGCCTGCGCCAACGTGATCAACCTGCTGCTCGCGCGCGGCGTGGCGCGGCAGCGGGAGATCGCGCTGCGTCTGTCGATCGGCGCGAGCCGGCCGCGGCTGATCCGGCAGCTGCTTACGGAATCGGCGCTCCTCGGCCTGGCCGGCGCCGCGTTTGGGCTGATTCTCGCCAGGGTGGGCGCGCCGCTGATCGTCTCCCTCACGTTTTATGGCGGTTCGCCGCTGGACCTGGATGTCGCGGCGGATGGACGCGTCCTGCTCTTCACCGCGTCCGTTGCGCTCGGAGCGTCCCTGCTCGCGGGTGTGTTTCCGGCGCTGCGCACGGCGCGCGCCGACATCACGCCGTCGTTCCAGGCAAATGCCCGCTCACTATCGGCAACCCGCGAATCGACGCGCTGGGGCCATGCGTTGGTCGCCGCGCAGGTCGCGCTCTCGCTGGTGCTCATCGCCGGCGCGGCGCTGCTCGTTGCGACGCTTCGGAATATCAGAGGATTCCATCCGGGCTTCGACGCCGAACAGGTCGTCCTTCTCACGGTCGATCCGACCCGGGTTGGCTACACTGGCGATCGTCTCGTCCAGTACTACCGCGACGTCTTGAGCCGCGTCCGGAGCGTGCCCGGTGTGCGGGCAGCGAGCCTCTCCAAGATCACGCCGATATCGGGCGGCGGAATTGACTTGCCCATCACGATTGAAGGACGCCGGCGCGAGCCGGGCGTAATGGTCTACGCCAACCTCATGTCAGAAGGCTTCTTTGCCACGATGTCGATCCCGGTGCTGCTGGGACGCGATTTCGTTCCGGCAGATGACGCGCGCGGGAACGTCGCCGTCGTCAATGATGCCCTCGCGCAACGCTACTTCAAGAATGAGAATCCGATCGGCCGGCGGTTCATGCTCGGCAATCAACAACCGCTCGAGATCGTCGGTCTGGTCGCGAACTCCAAGTACCTGTCGCTCCGTGACGCCGATAGACCGACGGTTTATCTGTATGCGCTGAACACCGGCGAGCCCGGCGGTCTGACGCTTTCGGTGCGGACGTCCGGCGAGCCGCTGGCGCTTGCCTCAGCGATCCGCGATCAGGTGCAATCGATCGCGCAGGCTGTTCCGGTTTCACAGGCCCGCACGCTTTCGAGCCAGGTCGAGCGCTCGCTCGCCACCGAACGGCTGATCGCGCGGCTGCTCAGCGCATTCGCAGTATTGGCGCTCGTCCTGGCGTCCGTCGGTCTCTACGGGGTGCTTGGATACTCGGTCGCGCGCAGAACCGGCGAGATCGGACTTCGCCTGGCGCTCGGAGCGACGCGCAGCGCCGTACTTCGCTCGGTGCTTCGACAGTCGTTGATCGTGGTCACGATTGGTTCGGCCGCCGGCATCCCGGCGGCGATGCTGTCGGCACGGTCGCTCTCGAGTCTGCTCTACGGCGTAACGTCCTCCGACGTGCGCGTGCTCGGCGGCGCTGTCGCATCGCTCCTCGCCGTAGCGACGATCGCCGCCGCCTTTCCGGCCTGGCGCGCATCGCGAGTCGACCCGCTGGTCGCGCTGCGGCACGAATAAGGGAGGAGACAGGCGTGGCGATCCTTTCTCGTTTTCGCAGCCTCTGGCGGAATCTGATGCATCGCGGGCGTGTCGATGACGATCTCGACGCGGAGTTGCGCGGCACGTTCGACGCGATCGCGGAAGAACATCGGCGATCGGGTCTGAATCCGGACGAGGCGCGGCGCGCCGCCACGATCCAATTCGGCCACGTCGAGTCCCTGAAAGAACAGGTCCGAGACGTCAAGGCGGGCGCATTCGTCGAGACGTGGATTCAGGACGTCCGTTACGCCGTTCGACTGCTCCGCCGCAGTCGCCTGTTCGCCATCTTCGCCATCGGATCGCTGGCGCTGGGTATCGGCGCCACAGGCGCGATCTTCATGCTCTTCGACAGCATCGTGCTGAGGACCCTGCCTGTCCCCGAGGCTGACCGGCTCGTCGTCGCCTCGTTCGGCGGACCGGAAGGCAGATTCAACTACTCGCTCCCCTATCCGCACTTCGAAGCCATCAGGGATCGCGCCACGAGCTTCGACGGCGTCTTCGCCTTGACTCCCGCCGGCAGGGTCACTGTCACGGCCGGCGGCGACGCGCAGGCCGCGAACCGCGCGTATGTGACCGGCGATTATTACAAGACGCTGCGGCTGGCGCCGGCCTTGGGCCGCCTGTTGACGCGCGAGGACGATCGCCCGGGCCAGGCGACGGCCGTGCTGAGCCACGCGTACTGGCAGCGCCGGTTCGGCGGCCGGCCGGACGTCGTCGGCACGACGATCCTGCTGAATCGCGTGCCATTCACGATCGTCGGAGTCGAGCCGGCCGGATTCTCCGGAACGGAAGTGGGACGCCCCTACGACATCAGCGTCCCGATGCGATCGATCGAGCTCTTGAACGAAGGCAAGCCGCTCTGGAACGAGGCGTTCGCCACGTGGATTTACATCATGGCGCGCCTCAAGCCTGGCGTCACGGTGAGCGCCGCGGAGCGGGAGGCCTCGCCGGTTTTCATGCAGGCCGGCCTCGATGCCGCCCATACGGCGTCGGAGATCCGCCTCGCGCGCGAGTGGCGCCTCAGGCTGGAGTCCGGAGCGCGCGGCAACAACAGCGACTTGCGCGATGGTTACGAGCGCTGGTTGCGCCTGCTGCTCATGATGCTGGGAGCGGTTCTCCTGCTTGCGAGCCTGAACGTCGCGACCCTCCTGCTGTCCCGCTCCGACGCGCGGCAGCGCGAGATCGCCACGCGGCTGGCTCTTGGGGCGGCGCGTGGACGCATCGTTCGACAGTTGCTGAGCGAGTCGCTGGTGCTCGCCACAGCCGCGGGCACGCTGGGGCTGGGCGTCGCGGTCTGGGGCAGCCGCGCCATGCTTCGCATCGCAACGCCGACCGCCGAACGCCCACCTGTGTCGCTCGCCACCGACTGGCGGTTGATCGTGTTTCTGCTCGCCGTCTCCGTGGCGACCTGCCTGTTGTTCGGGCTCATTCCGGCGATTCGCGCCACGTCGCCGCGGCGTCTGGCCGGCAACCGGCAGGTTGGCGGCGGGCGCCAGCGCCGTCTGATGGATCGAACGCTCGTCGCCTCGCAAGTGGCGTTGTCGCTGGTGCTCCTCGTCACCGCGGGATTGTTTCTTCGAACGCTCGGAAAGTTGTGGACGCAGGACACTGGCTACGACCGCCGGAACGTCCTGCTGTTCTCCATCGATCCACGCCTCGCCGGCAAGAGAGGCGACCAGGTGCCGGGCACGTATCGGCGCGTGCTCGATGAGTTGCGCGCCGTACATGGAGCGCAGGCCGTGACGATGTCCGCGGTCGCACCCGTCAGCGACAGCTATTATTTTGTCACGTCGTTCAGGGACATCGGCGGCCGACACCTGCCCGACACGCAACGCGGCATTCGCGCCGCATTCAATCATGTCGCTCCTGAATACTTCGCCACACTCGGCATCCCTCTGATCGCCGGCCGCGATTTCGACGAACACGACACGCTGGACGCGCCGAAGGTCGCCATCATCAGCGAGCGCATGGCGCGCCACTTCGAGGGGAATCCGATCGGACAGCGGATCGGCAAGGAACCCGGCGCGTCCGAGGTCGTCGGCGTCGTCAAGGACGTCAGGTACGCCAACGTCAAGGATGCGGAACGCGAAGTCGTCTACTTCCCGATCTTCCAGGTCAAGCCGAAGGACATCTTCTATGCCGCCACGTTCGAAATCCGCTACGCGGGCGGGGACGCCGGGCTGCTGCCGTCGATCCGTGACGTCGTCGCGCGTGCCGATTCCGGCCTGACGATGTTCCGGGTCAAAACGCTGGAGCGTCAGACGGAGGATTCGTTCGCCCGCGAGCGGCTGCTTGCCCTGATGACCAGCTATTTCGGCGGCTTCGCCGTGCTCCTCGCGTGCATCGGGCTGTATGGACTCCTGAGCTACGGCGTCACACAAAGGACGGCGGAACTGGGGTTGCGCATGGCGCTCGGTGCGCAGCCGTCCGCGGTACGCTGGCTCGTCGTCCGGGAAAGCGCATGGACCGTTATCGCCGGCATCGCCGCCGGCCTCGGCGCGACGGTCTGGGTCGCGCGGCTGCTTCAGGCGCAATTGTTCGGCGTGCAGCCATACGATCCCGCGGCCCTCCTCGCCGCGACCGCGCTGCTCCTCGCGTTGGCGGTCACCGCCGCCTATCTCCCCGCGCGCCGCGCGTCGCATATCGACCCGCTCACGGCGCTCAGACACGAGTAAGCATGTCTATGACGTCACGGTTGGCGAGCTTCATCAGAAATCTCTTGCGGCGCGATCGCGTCGAGAAGGATCTCGATGAGGAGCTGCGCGCCTACATCGACCTGTCGGCCGAGGAGAAGCGGAGCGCCGGCGTGTCTTCCGAGGAAGCTCGTCGCGCCGCATTGATCGAACTCGGCGGGCTCGAGCAGGTCAAGGAGCAGGTGCGCGACGCCAGATCCGGATTCGTGATCGAGCAGCTTCGACAGGACCTGTTCTATGCGGTGCGGATGCTCCGCCGGAACGTCGGTTTCGCCGCCATCGCAGTCATCACGCTCGCGCTCGGCATCGGCGCCACCACCGCCGTCTTCAGCGTCGTCGACACAGTGGTGTTTCGTCCGCTTCCCTACGAGCAACCCGACCGGCTCGTGAAGATCTGCGGCACCGGGCCGCGCGATCGAGCCTGCGACGATGATTTCTCACGTCCCGAGTTGGAGGCCATCCGGGACCGGAGCGCCGTCTTCGAGGAGGTCGCAGCCGACGATGGATTCGGGGCTGTTGTCGTTCACCCGGATGGTTCGCGCGAATCCGTGGGCGTCGGGCTCGTCTCGCAGAACTGGCTCTCCACTCTTGGTGTTCGATTGCTGGCAGGGCGCAACTTCTTCCCGGAGGAGGGCCAATCCGGCCGCGATCGCGTCGTGATTCTGACCCACGGCTTCTGGCGGCGCCGTTTCAATTCCGACCGGAATGTTCTCGGAACCGCGCTCGTGATTGACGGCACGGTCCACACGGTCATCGGCGTGCTCCCGCCCAACGTGCTCCGAAGCTACGCCGACATCCTGAAGCCGCTCGTTATCACTGGTTACAGCGACACGAGTCTGGACGTGTTCGCGCGCCTGAGGCCGGGTGTGACGGTGGCGCAGGCCCGTGCGGACGTGACGACGATCGGTAAACAGTTCGAACAGCAATCTCCGCGCGGCAACAACGGGCGTCGCTTCGATCTGGAGCCATTGGGCAAGTACTACGCGTCCGTGGAAGCCAAGGCGACGCCCGGCCTGGTCCTGATGCTCGGCGCGGTTGGACTCGTGCTGCTCATCGCATGCGGGAACGTCGCCAACCTGTTGCTCGCGCGCGCAAATGCGCGGCGCCGGGAATCGTTCGTCCGTTCGGCGCTCGGTGCGTCGCGTGGACGGCTGCTGCGGCAGTTTCTCACTGAAAGTGCGTTGCTCTTCGTACTCGGCGGCATACTGGGCGTTCTCGTGGCGCGCCTGTCGCTGGACTCGCTGACCGCTCTGGCCATTTCCGGTGGATACCTTCCCGAGCGCATGGCCGTGGCGGTCGATCTGCGGGTGCTGTCAGTCGCACTGGCCGTCTCGCTGCTCGCGGGTCTTGCCTTCGGATTGATCCCCGCCCTTCAGTCATCGACAGTCGACCTGAATGTCGGACTCCGGGACTCGACCCAGACGCTGACCGGCGGGCCGCGCCGCGTCCGCGCGAGGCGCCTGCTGATCGTCCTGGAGCTCGCGCTGTCACTGGTGCTCCTCGCAGGCTTTGGCCTGCTCGTCCGCAGCTTCGAGCGGGTCTATGCGGCGTCGCGCGGATTCAATCCGGAGAGCGTCCTGGTCACGGGATCCGACGGAGGCCGCTCGTTTCCCGAGGCGGTGGAGTTCTGGCGCTCCACATTGGCGCGTGCCCGCGCGATTCCAGGTGTCGCCTCCGTCGCAGTCACATCGCGCCCGCCGCTGCACGGTGCTCGACGCCAGTACCTCGCGCTCGAGGGACGCCCGGTAGCGTCAGTGGCAGACGCCCCGCAAGCCGGCGACATCCTGATCAGCGCCGACTATTTCCGGACGATGGGAATTCCGATCCTGAAGGGTCGCGCCTTTACCGAGGCCGACAACGAGCGGTCGCGACCGGTCGTCATCATCAGTGAAAGCGTGGCGCGCTGGCAGTTCCGCGATCAGGATCCGATCGGCCGGCACATACGCATGCTCGAGCGTTCGCCGATGACCTGTTGCAGCGCCCCTGCTCCCGTCGAGGGCGTGTGGCGCGAGATCGTCGGCGTCGCGGGCGACGTGCGTCAGGCGAACCTCGACGAAGAGCCGGCCTCGACGGTCTATCGGCCGTACACCCAGATCGTCGAGCACGACATGTTCCTGCTGCTGCGCGCCGGCTCGGCGGCGCACGCGGCTCGAATCGCCGTCGACCTGCGCTCACAACTGGCCGGCGTCGACCCGACTCGTGACTGGTGGGATGTGCGCGCGATGTCACAGGTGATCCACGATTCGGAATCCCTCCGGCTTCGCCGGTTCGTGCTGATCCTGCTCGGCGGGTTTGCCGGGATCGCACTGATCCTCGCGGCCATTGGGATATACGGCGTGGCGTCAGGGGCGGTCGCCGAACGAACGAAGGAAATCGGGGTACGCATCGCGCTCGGTGCGACGCGTCCTCTCATCTTCCGGCAGCTGGTAGGAGAAATGATGGTGCTGGCCGCTGCCGGCGCGGCCCTGGGATCGGCCGGCGCCCTGACGCTGACCCGCCTGATCCGCGCGATGCTCTTCGGGATCGGCGCGGCGGATCCGGCGACATATGTCGTCGTCGCCATCCTCCTCTGGGGCGTCGTGCTGCTTGCCACGTATCTCCCCGCACGACGCGCCATGCGCATCGATCCCATCGCGGCGCTGCGCGACGACTGACGTACCCTTTTTACATCGTCGCCGCGTCATCGACACGCGCGCGCGGCAGACTCCTGCATGCGGCCTCGACTACCGGCGCCGCGCACTCAGGAGGTCTGCATGGATCGCCGTTCGTTTCTCAAGGGCGCCAGCACGCTGGCTGGCGCCGCCGCCATTCCGTTCAGCGCTCTCAACGCGCGGGCGCAAGACCCGTCTCATCAGGGGGGAATCTGCCGCGGTCAGACGGCGGGGGTACGGTCCTCTGTTCCCGGCTCCCGATCAGACGACCGGACTCGGGCGCTCAACTCGAAGGAGTCGAAGAGTCGAAGGCAGTCGAAGGATCTCAGTCTTCGAGCTTCGAAGCTTCGAAGTTCGAAGGAACGGAACCCTCTCGGAGCTTCGACTTTCTTCGACTCCTTCGACTCCTTCGAGTTCAAACTCTAACCGACATCCGATTTATACTTCGGTGCATGGCGCTGAAGGACGCACTGCTCCCCGAATTCGACCACGAGATGGGCGCGACGCGGCGCGTGCTCGAGCGCGTCCCGGTCGCGGATCTTGCGTGGAAGCCGCACGACAAGTCTTTCAGTCTCGGCCAGCTTGCCGCACACGTCGCGAACATCCCTCACTGGATCGACGCGACCCTCGACTACACGGTGTTCGATCTCGCGACGATCGGCGATGACGCGCGGCCGAAGCAACCCGACTCGATCGAGGTGATCCTGAACGCGTTCGACGACAACGTGAAGAAAGCACGCGCGAAGCTCGACGCGCAGCCCGACGGCGCGATGCTCAGCACGTGGACGATGAAGAACGGCGATCACGAGATCCTCACGATGCCGAAGGTGGCGGTGTTCCGCAGCTTCATCATGAATCACCTGATCCACCACCGCGGCCAGCTGACCGTCTACCTCCGGTTGCGGAACGTGCCGCTGCCCGCGCTCTACGGACCGACCGCTGACGAAGGTTAGTGCCGCTGTCCTGTTCGTCCTGCTCGCGACGCTGAACGCGGCGGGATATCGCTACGCGGCGTCCGATCAGGCGTTCTACATTCCCGCCGTGGTCCGCCATCTCGACCCCGCGGCCTATCCGCGTGATGCCACGCTGATCGATTCGCAGGCGCGACTGACGATCGTCGACGAGGCGGTCGCGGGACTCGTGCGCGTGACGGGCGCGTCGCTGCAGCATCTCTTCCTCACGCTCTACGTGATTTCGTTGTTGCTGCTCGCAGCAGCCGCGGCCCGCATCGGATCGCACCTTTACCGTAACGCGTGGACCGTCGCCGCCCTGCTCGCTGCGCTGACGCTTCGTCATGCAATCGCGAAGACCGGCGCCAACACGCTCGAGGGCTACTTCCATCCACGGCAGCTCGCCTTCGCGCTCGGCCTGTGGGCCGTGGCGATGTTTCTCGAACGACGCGACCGCGCATGGATCGTGCTGCTCGCGCTGGCGGGTGCCATTCATCCCACTACAATGGTTTGGTTCCTGATCTGGCTGGGAGCCGCTACGTTTTTCGGGAAGCCTCGATGGCGTATCGCGATCGGAGCCGCAGCGGTCGCTGCACTCGTCTTCGCAGGCGTGCTCGCGTTGCGCGGAGCCCTCGCGGGCCCTTTCGTCCGAATGGACGCCGAGTGGCTGGCGGCCATCGGCGAGAAGGACTTGTTCCCGCTGGCGTGGCCGCCGGATGTCTGGGTCACGAATCTCGCGGCGATCCCGGTGATTCTGTTCTGCTGGCGCATGCGATCGCGGAAGGGGATCACCATCCCTGGCGAAACCCCCCTCGTGCTCGGCGCGATGACATTGGTCCTGCTCTTCGTGGCGTGGCTGCCCTTCAACGCCGCGCACGTCGCGCTGGCCGTGCAGATGCAAACGGCTCGCATCTTCTGGCTGCTCGACGTATTTGGGACGATCTACCTGGTCTGGTGGCTCGCCGAGGCTACGCCATCACGGCGCCCCGCTGCCGTGGCGGCGCTCGTGCTCGCACTTTCGCTGGGCCGCGGCGTGTACGCCTGCTTCATCGAGTTTCACGATCGGAAGGTCTTCGCCGTGGACATTCAGAACGATGACTGGCGCGACGCGATGGCGTTTGCGTCCTCGACCGAGCCGGGCAGCGGATGGCTCGCGGATCCAATTCACGCGGCGAAGTACGGCTCCAGCGTGCGCGCAGCCGGACGGCGGGACGTCCTCATCGAAGAGCTCAAAGACCGCGCCATCGCGATGTACGATCGCAATGTGGCGCTGCGCATCGCAGATCGCCTGCGAGCGCTCGCCGCGCTTCAATGGAACACGCCCGACGGCGCTCGCGCGCTGGCACGGCGGTACGCGCTCGATTATCTGGTGGCCGATCGCGAAATTGATCTTCCGCTCGTTCATCGTTCCGGGTCGCTTTACATCTATCGCCTGCACTGAATGAACCCATTCGTTCCGCATCCGCGCCTGCGCAACGGGCACGTCATGACCGTCTTCGCGTGGGGCCGCAAGCGGCTCGCGCCGAAACTGCCGCCCGTCGAGACGCGCCTCTTCGATGTTGCCGCCGATACGCGCGTCTCCGCGGACTGCTTCTGGCAGCCGGACCGCGCCCGGTTCCCGGCGCTCATCGTGCTGCACGGTCTCGAGGGCTCGAGCGCCGCGCATTACATGACGGGGATCGCCGAAAAGGCATACGCCGCAGGATTCAATGCCGTGCTCCTGAACCAACGCAACTGCGGCGGCACCGAGAACCTCTCGCCCGGCCTCTATCACTCGGGGCTGACGCACGATGCGATCTTTGTGATGAACGAGATCTGCACGCGCGACGGCGTCGACCGCGTCGTCGTCGCCGGCTACTCGCTGGGAGGAAACCTCGCGCTGAAGCTGGCGGGAGATTTCGGCACGGACGCGCCGCGCGCGTTGCGGGCAGTGTGCGCCGTGTCTCCGATCCTCGAGATCTCGAAGTGCGTCCACGCGCTCGAGCGGCCGCTCAACATCATCTATCAGTGGAATTTCGTGAAGGACCTGCGGGCGCGGATGCGACGCAAGGCCGCCCTGTATCCGGGGGCCTTTCCCATCGAACGGCTCCCGTCGGTACGGACGGTGCGGCAGTTCGACGAGATCTTCACCGCGCCGTACTTCAAGTTCAAGGATGCCGAGGACTACTACCACCGCGCCAGCGCGATGCGCGTGGTCCGCCGGATCCGCATCCCGGCGCTAATCATTGCCGCGCAGGACGACCCGTTCGTTCCGGCCGCGATGTTCGACGATCCCGCCCTGCGCGAGAATCCCTGTATCACCACAATCATGACGCGCCACGGCGGACACTGTGGCTTCATCGCGCAGCCCGCCGGGGAGGACGACGGGTATTGGGCCGAATCGTCCATCGTGGCCTTTGCAAAAAAACACGTGTAAACATTTCCCGCCAATCGGCTATCATCGGCGCACCGGATGACAATCCACGACCTGGGGATCCGCCGCGTCGGCCTTGTACTCTCGGGAGGCGGCGCGAAGGGGGCCTACCATATCGGGTGCCTGAAGGCGCTTCGCGCGCGCGGCCTCGATCGCTTCGAGGCAATCGCCGGCAGTTCCGTCGGGGCGATCAATGCGGTATGCCTCGGCGCCGGACGGCTGGACGATGCCGAGCGCGCGTGGCGGAACCTGCGCGCGTGCGACGTCGTCGGCCTCAACCTGAAATCGATCCTGCGGCTGCCCGCCTGGCTGCTGGCCGCGCTCGGATCGGAATTCTCCCCGTTCAAGATCACACGGCTCAGCGACCGCAACGGATGGCACGCGTGCGTGCACGTGGCGGTGTGCGCCGCGCTGGCCGGGGCCTTCTGGCTGGCACGCGGACTCATGCCGGCGGAATTCGCGCAGTGGAGCGCGATCGTCGCGATGCTTCCGCTCGCACTTGCCGCGCTGACGCTCGTGCAGCGCTTCACGCGACCGATCTTTCTGCGGCCGGTCGCGACGACGAATGCTCCCCTGGCGCGCATGCTCGACGAGCTGCTCTCGCAGGACGATGTCGAACG
>DASPXV010000206.1:0-41949 GCA_035637115.1 Vicinamibacterales bacterium | reverse complement strand
GAGTTCGACCAGATGCTCCTCGACAACGCGCGCGAGCACGGCGTGACCGCGCACGAGGGCGTGCGGGTGATGGATGTAATTTTCGAGCAGGACCCCTCGACGGGGCTTGGGACAGGTCGCGCGGTCGGCGTGAAGCTGAAGGATCGCGAGGTGCGCGCGAAGGTCGTCGTGGACGCCAGCGGCCAGAACGGACTCATCGCAAACCGCCTGCGCCTGCGGGTCTGGGATCCGATTCTCAACAAGGGCGCCATCTGGACGTACTGGGAAGGCGCGTATCGCGACACCGGCAAGGACGAAGGGGCGACGATGGTCCTGCAGACGCCGGACAAGCAGGGCTGGTTCTGGTACATCCCGCAGCACGACAACGTCGTCAGCGTCGGCGTCGTGGCGCCGTTCGATTACCTGTTCAAGAATCGCGGCGGCTTCGAGCAGACGTACAACGAAGAGGTGGAGCGCACGCCCGCGGTCAAGAAACGCATCGACAATGCCACGCGAGTCACCGGCTACTTCGCCACGAAGGACTACTCGTACCGCACCACGCGCGCGGCGGGTGACGGGTGGGTGCTGGTTGGCGACGCGTGGGGGTTTCTCGACCCGCTCTATTCATCCGGCGTGCTGCTCGCGCTGAAGTCCGGCGAGCTGGCCGCCGGGGCGATCGTCGAAGGCATCGCCAAGGGAGATACGTCGGGCGCGCAGCTCGGGAAGTGGGCGCCGGAGTTCAACGTCGGCGTGGATCGCATGCGCCGGCTCGTCTGCGAGTACTACGCCGGATTCAGCTTCGGCAATTTCATCCGCGAACATCCGGAGATGCGCGGCACCGTTACCGATCTGCTGATTGGCGACCTGTTCACGGATCGCGTCGACAAGGTGTGGGCGCCGATGGAAGCGATGTATCCCGAAAACAAGCACGTCATCCCGTCGTGGAACGCCGGACTCCCTGTCGACGGCGCGCCCGAGAAGGCCAACGAGCTGTTCCTTCCGCAGGATCTCAGTCGCCGGGTATAGGATCACCCGCAAATTCATGGCGATAAGCCTTCTGTTCAAATGAGGAAAGCGAACGAGCGGCAGCGAGTGAGCCACGCGAACGGAGCGGGGATCGAAGGGGCCCCGCGAGAGAGCGTGTCGGGGAGTCCGAGGGGCGAAGTCCCTCGGATGAGGAGGAAAGGTATGGGTTGGGTCCTGTTCGTGGCCGGCGCGATTCTGTCGTGGGGCGCGTACGGCGTGTTGCTGCACCAGGGAGGCGTTCAGCTCGGGAATCCGCTGAAGGCGCTGCTCTGCGTCGGCGTGGCGTACTTCCTGATCGGCGTGCTCGTGCCCGTCGGCGCGCTGTCGGCGCAGGGAGGGCTGTCGAACTTCAACGGTGGCGGCCTCGTGACGGCGACCGTCGCCGGCGCGCTCGGCGCCATCGGTGCGGCGTGCATCATCTACGCGTTCAAGTTCGGCGGCCTGCCGCTCTACGTCATGCCCCTCGTGTTCGGCGGCGCGCCGATCGTAAACGTCTTTCTGTCGATGGTCATGCACCCGCCGAAGAGCCCGATCAACCCGATGCTCTACCTCGGTCTCGTGTTCGCCTCCGTCGGCGCCGCGATGGTCCTCTACTTCCGTCCGAGCGCCTGATGCGCCGCGCCGCGCTGCTCGCCGCGAGTGTGTGGCTGGCCGCGGCACCGCTCTCCGCGCAATGGCCGCAGTGGCGTGGTCCGGGAGGACTGGGGATTTCCCCGGAAAAGAACCTCACGACCGAGTGGTCGCCTGAGAAGAACATCAAGTGGAAGACTGAAATTCCGGGCCGCGGGCATTCGTCGCCGGTCGTGTGGGGCAATCGTATTTTTCTCACGACGTCGATCAAAGGGAGCAGGTGCCCGGAAAGAAGGCGCCGGTCCATCTCGACTTCAATCGCCAGCCCGGATACCTCCATCCTGATGCGACAGACGTCGACTACAAGCACGCCCTGAAGGTGCTCGCGATCGAGGCGAACACCGGCAAAGTGCTGTGGGAGAAGACGGCGTACGACGGCGACATGTGGGACGATCGCCATCGCAAGAACACGTACGCCTCCTCGACGATGGCGGTGGATGGTGAGCGGGCCTACGCGTTCTTCGAATCCGCCGGGCTTTACGCCTACAACTTCGACGGCACGCTCGCGTGGAAGAAATCCTTAGGCGGGATTATCAAGGCAGGCCTGGGACCAGGCACGTCCCCCATCATCTACAAGGATCTTGTGATCCTGCAGTGCGATCAGGAAATGGGCGACGGCTCGTTCATCGCCGCGCTGAATCGCAAGACCGGCGACGAGGTCTGGCGCGCAACGCGCACGAACCGCCGGAGCTGGGCGACGCCGCTGATCGTCAACACCGGCATGCGCGATGAACTGATTGCATCGGGCGCCGAGATGGTCGTGGCATACGATCCGGCAACCGGCAAGGAGCTGTGGCGCTCCAACGGGACGCAGAGCCATCCCATTCCGAGCCCCGTCGCAACAAAAGGCCTCGTCTTCCTGACCGCCGGCAGCCAGGCGAAGGTCGTGCTCGCGATGCGGCCCGGTGGCAGCGTCGATCTGAAAGACTCGAAGGATCTGTTGATGTGGCGCTATAACAAGGGGGCCGCGTACGTGCCCTCGCCGATCGCGATCGGCGATTATCTGTATCTCGTCAGCGACGCCGGCCTGATGACGTGCATCGACGCCGTCACCGGGGAACGCAAATACGAGGGTGGGCGTCCGCCAGTGCCAGGCACGTTCTTCGCGTCCCCTGTCGCTTTCGACGACCCAAAGTCGCGTGGCAGTCGAAGTATCCGTCGCGGGCGACGGAGGGACGGGCGGCCGACCAGGCGGCGATCCTTTTGACGCCGTCGAACGTATTACTCCTGGTGACCGCGGGAGAGCTCGTGCTGGCGAAACGCTCCCCCGCCAGGTACGAGGAGGAACGGCGCTACACTGTCGCCGACAGCCCGACGTGGGCGGTCCCGGTCGTAATGAAAGACAGCCTGATCGTTCGCGACGCGTCCGGCGTCATGAGGCTCACACCATGAAACTTCTGATCGCACTTACCGCGGCCCTCGCCCTCCTCCAGCCGGCCCCGCTCACCAAGGCAGAACAGCTCCAGGAAGCCGCGCGGAAGGGAGACGCGGTCGCCGTCAAGAAACTGCTCGACGAAGGAGTGGACGTCAACACAAAGTTCCGCTATGGCGCGACCGCGCTGTTCTATGCGTGCGACCACGGCAACCTCGAGGTCGTGAAAGTGCTGCTCGACAAGGGGGCTGACATGAGCCTCAAGGACACGTTCTACGGCTTCACGCCACTCGCGCTCGCGGTCAGTCCGGCGCAGAAGAAGAAGCCGGAGCACGCGGAGATCGCCAGGCTGTTAATCATGAAGGGTGCGCCGGGCAGAGAAAACGCCCTAGGTCCCGCGCTGCAATCCGGTGACCTCGCGCTGGCCAAGGTGATTCTCGACGCCGGCGTCGCCGACCAGGCCAAAACGGACGCACTCGAAACCGCCAAGGCTCTCAACAAGCCCGATGTTGTGACGCTGCTGGAGAACAGCGGCGCCAAGCCGTACGAAGAATTCAAGATGGACGACGCGCAGCTCGCGCGATTCTCGGGAACGTATCGGCTGTCGAACGGACCCAACGAAGTTGTGATCACCGCGGGAAAAGGTCGGCTGATTGGAACGCCGGTCGGCGGTCCGCCATCCCAGCTCTCGCCGCGCGATGCGAAGACATTCCGGTTGATCGGCCAGTCGGGCGCGACATTGACGTTCAGCATGGACGGCGACAAGGTGACCGGCTTCGCGCTTTCGGGACCGGGGCGGCCGACCGTTACATATAACCGCGTCGAAGGAAAATAGCCGTGAACCAAGTCCTCTCTCTCCTTCTCGTCGTCCTCGCATCGACGTCTCTCTCGGCACAGCCCTTCGAGAGCCTCAGGGCTGCCCCGAGCGAAGTCGAGGGGCAGAACTGGCCCTCGTTCCGCGGCGCCAACGCCGCGGGCACCGCCGACGGCAAGCCAACGGCAGTGAAATGGAATGCGGGCACCAACGAAAACATCGCATGGAAGGCGCCGGTCGAGGGCGTCGCCGTCTCGAGTCCCATCGTCTGGGGCGACCGTGTATTCGTGTCGACGGCGGTGAGCAGCGATCCAAAACAGGGAATCCGCACGGGGCAGTACGGCGACGTCGAGCCGGTCAGCGACTCGTCGAAGCACACGTGGCACCTGATCGCGCTCGACAAGGAGACCGGCAAGGTCGTGTGGGACAAGGTCGCGCACGAGGGCCTCCCGAAGACCAAGCGTCATCCCAAATCGAGCCAGGCATCCGCGACCCCCGCGACCGACGGCAACGTCGTGGTGGTCTCATTCGGCTCGGAGGGCCTCTACGCCTACGACTTCAGCGGCAAACAGCTCTGGAAGCAGGACCTGGGCATCCTCAATCCCGGCTGGTTCTTCGATCCGGACTACGAGTGGGGCTTCGGCAGCTCACCGATCATCTACAAGAACATGGCGATCGTGCAGTGCGACATCCAGCGGGCCTCGTTCATCGCCGCGTTCGACACGAAGACCGGCAAGCAGCTGTGGCGCACGGCGCGCGAAGAGATCCCTTCATGGTCCACGCCGACGATCTTCGAGGTCAACGGCAAGGCGGAGCTCGTCACGCAGGCGACCACGTTCACGCGCGGCTACGATCCGATGACCGGCACCGAGCTGTGGAAGTACTCGGGGAACTCCGAGGTCGCGATTCCGACGCCGATTGTCGGGCCCGGCATTGTCATCATCACCAACGGCTACCGCGGCGTGCAGCCCATCGTCGCGGTCAAGCCCGGCGCAAAAGGGGACATCACGCTGAAGCAGGGTGAGACAAAGAACGAGTACATCAGCTGGGCCACGACGCGCGGCGGACCCTACATTCCGACGCCGGTGATCTACGGCGAATACATGTATATCCTCTTGGGGAACGGCACGCTGTCTGCCTACAAGGTCGCCACCGGCGAGCAGGTGTACCAGAAGCGCCTCGGCGGAACGGCCGGTTCTTTCAGCGCTTCACCGGTCGCTGCCGACGGCAAAATCTACTGCTCGAGCGAAGACGGCGACGTCTACGTCGTCAAGGCAGGTCCGGAATACCAGGAGCTGGCGAAGAATCCGATCGGCGAAGTGATCATGGCGACACCCGCGATCTCGGATGGGCTGATCATCATCCGCGGATTGAAGAACGTCTACGCGATCAAGCCGTAGCGCTTCGCTGTTCGTTCACACGCTTATACGTCCGGCGATCCGTCGTCGATCCTGAGCTGCCCGGCGTCGGCCGCCTGCAGCAGCTCGCGGGCTCGCTCGGCGTCGCCCTGGTCGACTTCAATCACCACCGCGCCGAGGCCGTCGATCGTGAGCCCGTGCGTCGTCCGGATCGTCTCGCCGCGCAGCAAAGCACGAATGCCGTGTGCTTCGAGGAATCCGCGCACCTGTTCGGCTTCGATATTGCCGCTGGCCACATGAATCCGCGTAAGGTCGTTCGACATGGATCACCTTGTCAGGTGCGCAGGCGGCGTGAACGGATCGCCCCCGCCCCGATCGACGTGCGCTTTCCGTTGCAGGGCATAGTGAACTGCGGTAAGGAGCAGTGCGGCGAGCGCCGCGAGCAGCGATACTCCGCCGCGGCCGCGATAGTGAAGGAGCCAGTACGAGGCGGGATAACCGGTCAGGAAAAGGAGCGCCACGTACCACCAGCGCTTCGACACGGGCTGTGACGCATTCGGATCGACAGGCGGTGGCGGCGGATCGAACTTTCCCGCGGACGGGTTCTCGTACATCCAGGCCCCCTTTGGTCGACGTCAGCGGATTATGCCACTTCCGTGCTGCGCGTCGCGATGCACCGTGCCGATCACATCGCGCACGGCCTGGACGATGGATTCGGGCGCTTCCTCGGGAATGTAGTGGCCGCTCTTGGTGACGATAATCTGCGTGCCGCGCGTCGAGAGGCGGGCGAGCTTCGGCTGGATCTCGTGCATCCAGATCTGTTCGTAGGCCGCGCGCTCGCGCTCCGCCGGTGTCTGCGGCGGATGTGACGGAGCTCTCCCTCGCGTCAGCACGACGAGCGGCCGATTGCCGAATCCGCCGGTGCGCTCGGCCTGGGCGTAGCTCTCGTTCATCGACGGATCGGCAACTGTCGCGGCCGTCTTCGGCTGGGCGCGGAGCGCCGTGATGATCTGATCACGCGTGCGCTGGCCTGGATCGTCAGACAGTGCGACGCGCTGCAGCAGCAGGCGCGTGATCCCCACCATTCTCGCCCCCTCGGCGGCCATCCAGATCGGCCGCCACAGGAACCGCGGCGCGGTGTGGCCGAGCATGGCTTTCGGCGCGCGGCGCGGCTCGTCCTCGTGCGCGGCATCGACGAGTACGGCGCCGGCGACTTCAGCCGGATACATCGCGTTATAGACGCGGATGTTCAGGCCGCCCAGCGAATGGCCGACCATGACGTAGGGGCGGGGGATGGCCTCGCGACGCAGCAGCTCGTGGAGATCAGCCGCTATCGCGGCGCTGGTGTGCGGGAACGGCCCCGGATCGCTCCAGCCGTAGCCAGCGCGATCGAACCAGCACGCCTGCGTCAGCGCCGCGACCCGCGGCTGGATGTGCGACCACGCAAACCCCGATTCGCCGGCGCCCGAGTCGAAGATGACGGCCGGCGATCCTTGGCCGGAGCAATAGATGTTCAGCGACCGCCCGCCAATGTCGACCGACCGGCCGATCTGGGGAAGCCGTTCGCGATCGGGCCGCTCGCCGATCCACTCGTAGACCGCACCGGTCGCCGCGGCGACGACTATTGCGGCGACAGCGATGCGCAACGCCCGTCTGGTCCGCTTCGGCACGAGTCCTGCCACTACGCGCGCATGGTACATCCGTACACGCCATACTGTCCCACCTTCCAATATCGCGGTCGCTATCGCTATGTGCTTACATTCGTGACATTTGAACGGACGGCCGTATTAACGGACGCATCGATCGTCGAGCTGGTGTGGGCGCAGATCCTGCGCGCTGCGGCAGAAAAGCGGTTTGAAATAATTGTGTACTGCTTCATGCCCGACCATCTGCATCTGATCGTCAGTGGCCTTTCAGACGATTCAGATCTCAAGGCATTCGTGAAGCTGGCGAAGCAATACGCAGGCTACTATTACGCCCGCTCGCACAACGGCCGAAAGCTTTGGCAGCACGGGAGCCATGACCACATCGTTCGCGATGACGTCGACCTTCGCGATCGCGTCCGGTATGTCGTCAACAATCCCGTGGCCGCCGGTCTCGTGGCGCTCGCCAACGACTATCCGTTCATGGGATCGCAGCGATGGAGCCGCCAAGAATTGACGGCGTACGTCAGGCCGGCGTTCGGGTGATTCGCGCGAGGGGGGATCTCCCGCCTGAAGGCGGGAGCTACCTACCGATCCGACCCGATCGTACCGATCCGATTCGATCCTACCGATCCGATTCGATCCTACCGATCCGATCCTACCGATCCGATTCGATCCTACCGATGCGATCCGATCCTACCGATCCGATCCGATCCTACCGATCCAAATCAGCTCCTGGCGATGCAAAATCAGCATAGGGATGAATAGAAGCAATAGGTAGCTCCCGCCTTCAGGCGGGAGATCCACCATCCAAGCCCGTATCTACCTCCCCGCCGCAAATGCATACAGCGAAGACTTCGTCCGGAGATAGATCTTACCATCCGCGATCGCGGGGGTGGCGAATACTTCGTCTTCCAGCGGGTTCACGGAGAGGATCCCCCATTCCCCTTTCGCGTCAACCACCGACGCGGTGCCGTCCTGGCTGACGAGGAAGACCTTGCCGTCGGCGCCGACCGGTGAGGCGAAGTACTTATCGATCGCCCCCTTCAAGCGCCCCTGCTTGAGGACGTTGCCGGTCGCGGGATCGATCGATAGGAGGATGCCGCTGTCGTTCACCATGAACAGCACGCCCTTGTAGAGCAGCGTCGACGGAACCTGCGGCACGGGGCGCGTGTATTTCCACTTCACCGCGCCGTCCGTGACGTCTCCCTTGCCGCCAAGCTTGATCGCGAGCAGTCCGTTTTCCGCCGCGAGCATCGCGCGCATGACGCCCCATTCGTTTTCATTCAACTTGCCGTCGCGATTGCCGTCGAACGCCGGGAATCCGTACTTGGGGCTGAGCATCTTGTCGAGCGCCGCCGGTCCACCGGTGACCTCGTTGTCGCCGATCACCTTGTCCCCGTTCTTGTCGTAGACCTTGAGACCTTCCTCCCACGAGATCGTCGGCACCTGCTGCCCCGGCTGATTCTGGGAAAAGCCCCAGCCGTTGATCCACGCGGTGTCTCCTTCGATCGACACGACTGACTTCATCTCGCACGCCAGGCCGCGGACCCACCAGACGCGATGGCCGTCCTTCACATCGTAGGACGACATTTGGAACGACTCGGGAATGAGAACCTGCTTTGCTCCACCCTTCGGTTCGTAGACGGTGGGCGTGGAGTAGCCGGAGATCACGCCGGGGCGATCGACCTTGAAGCGCACTTTGCCGGACTCTGCATCGACTGCGAGGAGGTACGAGCCTGTGTCTTGATCGACGGGCAGGATGATTGTGTCGTCGACGAAGATCGGCGACGCGCCAAAGCCATAGAACATGTTGAACGGGCCGAGGGGGAGTTGCCACCGCTCCTTGCCATCAGCGGAGAACGCGATCAGGCCGAAATCCTGGAAGAACGCATAGACGTTCGTGCCGTCGGTGACCGGCGACGGCGACGCCGGACCGTTGACGTTCTCGAGACGCCCCGCTTGCTTCCTCGGCACGTCCCGCCGCCACAACTCCTTGCCGCTCGCGCGATCGAGCGCGAACACGACGAGCGCATTTCCATCTACGCCTGTCATGAAGATGTGCGTCGCGGTGAGCACGGGCGAGGAATGACCTGCCGGAACCGCGGCTTTCCACATCACGTTCTTGTGCGGCCCGAATTCCGCGGGCAGTCCTGAAGCATTCGAGATGCCGGTGCCGTTCGGTCCGCGGAACCGCGTCCAGTCAGGATCGCTCCCTGCGACGAACAACGCTGTCACGAGAACGAGATACTTCGTCATTCAAACCTCGATGACTTCCGCCTGAAGGCGGAAGCTACAGGATCTAGCCGGAAGCTACAGGATCCAATTTATCGGGCGCCAATCGCCCACAAGTATTTCGTCGTCCTGAAAAACATCTGCCCGCCCGACACTGCGGGTGAGCTGAGCGTATAGTCGTCGAACTCGTTCTCGGCGAGCAGCTGGAATTCCGGGCCCGCCCTGATCACGCTTGTGACGCCGTCTTCGTTTGTGATGTATATCCGGCCGTCGGCGAGCACCGGCGACGCGCTGTAGGTTCCTGGCCGCAGCCGCTGCCGGCCGTAGATCTCCCGCCCCGTGCGCGCGTCGAGGCAGAACATGATGCCACGATCGTTGATGACATAAACGAACGTGCCGTCAGTGACGGGCGTCGGCACGTCCGGTCCGCTGTCGAAGGTCCAGAGCAGGTGCGACTTCGTCACATCGCCGCGTCCCCCTGCCTTCAGGACGAGCATCGGCCGCTCGCGGGTCGGCGCGATGATCAGATCGCCGTGCACCACCGGAGATGCGACGATGCGGTAGTTGGGATCGTCCTGCGGATTGAGTCCCTCCGCACGCCAGAGCTCCTTGCCGGTTTCCGGATCGTGTCCCGTCACGACGTCGCCGCCCGTCACCACGATTTCGGTCGTGTTGCCGTACGTGAGGAGCGCGGGCGTCGTGTAGGCGTCGGGGGATTCCAACCGCGCCTTCGTCGGCCGCTCCACTCGCCAGATCGTCTTCCCCGTCGCCTTGTTGATGCGCAGCAGGTACGAGGGATCGTCGGTGCGCATCCCGTGCAGCACCTGGACGAACAGCGAATCGCCGTGCAGCAGCGGTGACGACCCGTAGCCCCAGTTGAGTCCGAAGCGCCCGTAGTCCGCCTGGATGTCGCGCGCCCAGAGCTCCTTGCCGGCGAAATCGAACGCCGTGAGGATGCCGGTGCCTGTCATTACCCAGACATTCGTGCCGTCGGTGACGGGCGATGGTGTCGATTGGTTCTGCTTCCGCTGCATGCGATTGCCGCCGCCGAGCGGGCGCTGCCAGAGAATGGCGCCTTTCGTCCGGTCGACGCACCACAGGTGCAGACTCGCGCCCTGACCGGTATCCGGCAGCGCATCGGCGACATTCAGGAAAATTCGGTCTTCCCAGATGATCGGCGTCGAGCCTGACAGCGCGGGCATCGGAAGCTTCCACAGAACGCCGTCGGTCTGTGTCCACTTGATCGGCAGGTTCTTCTCGGAACTGATGCCATTGCGCTGCGGTCCGCGCCAGTGGGGCCAGTTCTCGGCGCGCAGCGAGATCGCCCAGGATGCGATGAACAGCACGATCACGGACGTCTTGCGCATCTTTGGCTCCGTCTTACTCAGATCTCAGCGCCGCGAGCAGCGACTCTCGCAGCGCCGCGCGCGTGGCAATTCCGGACGATAGCAGCCCCGCTCCGAGCACGGCAAGCAGGAGCAGCCAGCCTGCAGCGCTGATCGGGATTCGCGCGCCGCGTTCCAGCGCGGCGGGTGCAATGGCAATCAAGGCGCTGATCGCGCCGACGGCGAGTCCCAGCCCGAGCAGCACCGCGTTTTCCGCGAGGACGATCGCAAAGAGGTTGCCGCGCGCGTAGCCGACCGCGCGAAGCAGCGCGATTTCGCGGCGACGTTCGAGCACATTCCGCAGAAGCACTGCAGCGAGTCCGACAGTGCCAACGAGCAGGCCGAGTCCTCCCAACGATTGGAAGGTCGAGATGAATGTGTTCTCGACAGCGTGGAATTCCGCCAGCCGCTGCGACGTCGGGATCGCATCCGCGCCGAGATCGCCCGCCGTGCGCTCGATCGTCTGCGCGATCGTCGCCGCCTGCGCCAGGGGCGCATCAATCAGCAGCAACCGATAACCCTGCTGTTCCGGAAACAGCTTGACGAAGTTGGCGTCCGACATCAACAGCTCTCCCTGGAACACGCTGTCGGCAAGCGCCGCGACGAGCCGCAGGCGAATGTGCTGTGCGCCATGCGTGAGGGGGATCTCGTCAGCCAGTTTTTTGTGGAGCACGTAGGTCATGGAGTTCGCGTCCGCGGCAACGGGAATCACGCCGTCGGTGCCCTGCTGCGCCAGCAGCCGCCACGGATTCGCACGATCGGCATCAGTCGATGCGAGCGACCCCTGAAACACGAAGCGGCCGGAATCGATCAGACGCTGGCTGACGCCGAGGATTCGCGGGTTCACCGGCTCGTAGAGATTCAGGCAGCTCGCGTCTTCGCCAGGCAGCACCCTGAATGCCTCGACCGAAACTCCGCCGGCCTCCTGCAGCCCGAGCAGCTCGCGCGCGTCGCGGGAGTCCGGATCGTGTACGAGTGGCAGCAGCAGATCGACCAGCAGCGGGTAGCCACCGGTGCCCGAATGACGATCGGATGGATCGATCGCCCCGCGACGGAAGGCATCCACGGAAATCAGGATGAACGTCGCGGACGCAATGACGGCGATGGCGAGCACGCTTCTTCCGGGACGCTCGGTCGTGTTGCGGAAACCGAGTCGGACGATGCTGGGTGTTCCCCCCGCCGAATGCGCGCGCAGACGCCAGGTCACGAGGCACAGGCAGGCGATCAGAATCGACGCGCCTGCGCCGAAGAACGCGCCGGCGGGATCGATCGCATGCGCACGCGCCGCTCCGATCAGCCCCAGGCCGATCGCCGCGAAGGCCACCACCCCCGCCTTCGCGCCCAGGGCGCTTCGGCGGGGTAATCCGGCGTGCTCGACGCGCTCCTCCTGGATCGAGCCAGCCAGCAGCGCGCGCTCGGACAATCGCGAGAGACCGCGCAGCGTCCACCAGATGCATCCGATCGCGGCAAGCAACGCACCGATCGCTCCCGCAAAGAGCGAGATCGGCGACACGTGCAGCGTCAGCGCGGTCGTCCCCACGGCGCCGGACCACCAGCTACGCAGGCCGGCCATCATGATCGCGCCGTACAGGACCGCGCCCCCGATACCGATGGCGCTGCCGATCGCGGCGAGCAGCAGCGCTTCGGCGGTGAACAAGCGTCGAACGCCCGGCGTGCTGAACCCGACGGCGCGCAACAACCCCACTTCACGCGCCCGCTGTTCGACGCCGAGCCTGAAGAACAACGCCGCGAGCACGAGCGCGGAGGCGACGAGGAAAAAACTGAAGTAGACGAAGTACTCCCCGAAATCGGTGGAGCCGCGCGACGACGTCATCGCGTCCGCCCGGACGGCCCGCGCGACGAGCCCGATTGAGGCGGGATCGGCCGCCGCAAGGAATGCCGAGGTGAACCGGTCGCGGGCGGCCTCGAGCGTCTGTCCTGCCGCGGGTATCAGGCGTACGGACGTTCGATCGCCGTATCGAGTGCGCCATAGATCGCGGCCGACTTCAAAGAACATGAACGCCTTCGGCGTCGTCCGGTACTTCTTCCAGTAGTCCTCGTCCTGCGGGCGGACGCGCTTCAAATCGATCGGGAATGGCGGATCCCAGTCGCCGAGCGTGTCGGCTTCGGTGATGCCCGGATAGACCGGCGCCAGGTCGCGGTCCCCCGCGGCGCCATCGATAGGGACGATCGCACCAACCGCAAAGTCTGCGTGCTGTGTTTCCAGGTAACCCGGATCGCGCCACACGTAGTACTCGAGCGTTAACGGATCGCCGACGTTCACGCCCAGTTCGCGCGCGGTCCAGTCGTTCAAAACAATCGGAGGCCGCGCCGGTACGCCTGACTGATCGAGCATCATCGGAGGCACGATCGATGGAATAAACGTGGCGCTCACCAGGGAGTACGGGACTTCGCGGGTGCCGCTGCGAAGCGTGTTCGCCAGGTACGTGAACACCGGTCTCTCGCCGACGTCTGCAAGCTTCGCCGCCTGGGACACGGCGGTCGCGCGCGCCGCGTCGATCACGCCGGCATCCGCTTCGAGCGCGATGCCGCGATCGTGATCCAGCAGCCGCAGCGACAATCCGTGATCCTCGAGCCGTGCGTTCTTCTTGAGGATCATCTGCAGCAACGACGTCGGATCGTCGGCTAGCGCGCCCGGCTGATCCGACACGAGCAGCGCGTTCACTTTGCCGGTGAGATCGAGATCCTGCTGCAGCCGCCGTAACGGAACAAAGATGGCGCGGACGTCACCTTGCTGCGGCCTGATCGAAAAGTCGCCGAGGTCGGCCGCGCTCACTATCCCGCGCATCGTAAGACGCAGCGTGCGGCCGGGATCTTCTTTCTGTCCGTGCAGTGACTCGATCGGAATCGCGGATGGCCGCTCCAGCCGGAGGAGGATCGTTCCGCCGTCGGCCGCGCCAATGTCCGTCGCGAGTGCGCGGCTCAGGAGAGCATCCCTGTTCGCGGGCCCGGTCCGCCGCTGCAAGTTGTGAAACCGCCAGAACCGATCGTCGATCCCGTAGACCTGGACCTTCGATGTCCGTCTTCCGGATGCCTGGTCGGTGACCAGCCCCTGCATCACCAGGAGGGGCACAGTGCCGGCGAAGGGTCCGCGGAACGCCGGATCTTTCTGGAGGTCCGCTGCCAGCGCTTCGCGGAAGAATCCTGTCGAGACAACGACGCGATCTGTGCGCCCTAAACGCTGCAGCACGAGGTCCCGAAGACTTCCCCGTACGGAGTCGCCGACGAGCAGCGCGCCCGCGAGTACCGCCACTGCCGTCGCGACGCCTGCGATGACGGCGAGATTGGTCCGCCAGTAGTGGCGCAGGTTGCGGAGGACCAGCGCGCGAGGAGTCATGAGCGGTGCAGGGTGCTGTCCTGGAGCTCGAACCGAATCGGAAAACGCCCGGCGAGCGGCGCACTGTGCGTGACGACGACGAGGATGGTCTTCTGCGCGCGGTGAAGATCGAGCAGCACGTCCGCGACGTTTTCGGCAGCGGCGCGATCGAGATTGCCCGTCGGTTCATCGCAGAGGAGCAGGCCGGGCTGGCGAACCAGGGCGCGCGCGATCGCGACACGCTGACGCTCGCCGCCGCTCAGCGCGGCCGGCCTATGGTCGATGCGATCGCCGAGGCCGACGCGCTGGATGAGATCGCGTGCGCGGGGGAGGTCATTCGCCGCGTCGGGAGCGACGAGCGTGGGAATCAACACGTTCTCGAGCACCGTGCACTGCGGCAACAGGCAATGGTCCTGGAACACGAAGCCGACTGCCCTGTTGCGAAACGCGGCAAGCGCCTTCGCGTCCAGTTGATAGGGATTGGTCCCGTTCAGCGCGACCGTGCCCGACGTCGGCGGCTCGAGACCGCCGAGGATGTAAAGAAGCGAGCTCTTGCCCGTGCCGGAGGGGCCCATGATCGCCGCTGCATCGCCCGACGCCATCTCGAGCGACACGTGCGACAGCACGCGCAGCGGCCCGCGCGCGGTCGGATAGTCCTTCGAAAGATCAGTGACCTTGAGCAAGGGATTCGGCCTATCGCTGTTTCTTCCGCCTAAAGGCGGAAGCTATACAGATTCATAGAAGGCGTCTGTTTCATATGAGCGATCTTGGTTTATATAACTGGTCTTGTAGCTTCCGCCTTTAGGCGGAAGTCAGAGCGCGCGACTTCCTGGTAAACCTCTAGAAGCCGATCGGTCGATCGAGCAATGCTGTAGTGCTCGCGAACTCCTCTGAAACCCTGTTCGCCGAGCCGATTTGCCAGCTCCGGATCCTTCCATAGCTGGTGCAGCGCTCCGGCCAGCGCGCCCACGTCATCCGGCGGCACGATCAGGCCGCCGCCCGTCCGTTCCACGATCTCAGCAAACGCTCCGCGCCGCGGTTGGACGACGGGGATGCCTTCTCCCATCGCTTCGAGCAGGAACGTGCCTTTGGGTTCCTCGTACGGTGCGGGAACCGACAGCACGTCGAGCGACTGCAGGAACGCGAGCTTGCCGTCGCGATCGACGGCGCCGTGGTAGGTGAATTCATCCGCGAGTCCGGCCGCGGCGAGCTTCCGCTTGACCTGATCGAGATACTCCGCCTGCGCCGCCGCCATGTAGCCGGCGGCCTCGAGACGCATGCGCGACCCTTGCGCACGCGCGCGGAGCTCGATGTAGGCATCCGCCAGCACGTGCAGCCCCTTCTCCGGCGACAGGCGCGCGAAGTAGCCCACGCGAAAGATGTCATCACGCCGCGGCTTCCGCTCGAAGCCTTCGAGGTTGATTCCGAGCGGGACGACTGAAATGCGCTCGGGCGGAATCGACAGCATTCGTGACATCACCGGGACGTAGTACTCGCTCACGGAGAGGAATCGATCCACGTCGGACACTTGACGGCGGATCAGCTCGATCGCGCGACCGCGATACGGCTCGACCAGTCCATCCAGAAACAGATCTTCCCCCTGCAGCGTGCAGCAGACGGGACGCTTCAGCGCTCTCTTGATCGGCGCCGCGAGGCCGATCAGGAGCGAGTTCGGCAGGTTGATGACGTCCGGCACCGGTTCGTCGGCAAGCCATACCATCAGCTTGTCGAACTCCTTGCGCAGGACGCCGCTCTCCCCTTCGAGCATCGACACGGTCAAGTCGCCGAGCAGCTTCGGATCCGTTGACAACGAGCGAGTGGCAAATGCGTTGATGACCCGCGGCGAGTCCCACAGGCGATCGAGGAATCGCGGCGTCTTGCGAAAGAACGACGAGTATTGCTGCAGGTACACGCTGATGCCGCCGAAGAGCACGCGATTGCGGCTGACGTTGTGCTCGTCGGGATTCGTCGGCGTGTAGAGCGGGAGCAGCGTCACGCGGTGGCCGCGGCGCAGCAGCTCCACGGCGAGCGCGTTGTCGCGCAGGCACGATCCGCAGTACATGCCCGCGGCGCCGGCCGTAATCGAGAGGATGTCCATCTAGATCGCGGCGGTCTGGAACGCCCTCGCGCGGAACAGAAAATCGATCAGATTCCCTTCGTGCGGCTGCAGCCAGTTGAGCTGCGTCGTCGGCACCGGACCGATGTTGAGGCGGTCGACGTGGATCGCGTCGAGCAGCTTGCGGCGCAGCGCTTCGTTGTTCGTCAGCGCGGTACAGACGAGCGTCGGCCCGATTGCTTCGACGATTTTCGCCTCGGGGCACTGGACGACCGTGACGAACGGGAACATGTATTCCTTGTGCGCCGCCGCGGCCTCCGGAGAATCGCAGTGGAGGACGGTGGGGAGCAGATAGTCGGCGCGCCCCTGCTTGACAAGACGCGGCTGACCGTTGCGATACTTCGCGGTGACGTCTGTCACGCCGGGCGCCTGCAGATCCGCGTCGATTGCCCCCGATACGGCTTCCGCGGTGCCAGGCACAGTAAACGCGGCGACACTGGCATCCGGATGATCGGGCGGCAGCACGGCGATCTTCGCCAGGCGCTGCCCGATCGCGTCGGCGATCTCGCGCGTGTGCCGGCCGGCCCAGATGCCCGAGCAGTTGATGCAGCCGCGTCCGCTGTTCAGGAACACGCTGTCGACCATCATGTCCAGGAACTCTTCCCACCTGTCCACGACGTCATCACCGAGGACGATTTTCGAGAACCCGGGTCCGTGCGCCTGCACCTTCGGGTTGCCGCGGTAGCGATCGACGGTCGGCTGCCCGCCGAAGATCATCGTGCGATCGACGGCATCGAGCACGGCGGCGCCGACGTCCGCGCCCCCCGGATACAGCGAGATGGCCTCGCGCGGGATGCCCGCCTGGAAGAACGCCTCGGTCATGCGATAGGGCGTCCATGGCTCCTGCGGTCCCGGCTTCAACACGAGGCCGATCTGCAGCGGAATGATCGGCAGCCAGAGCGTGTGCACGCCGGGAGAGTTCGACGGCAGCACGAGGCCGACGACGGGGCTCTGCACCTGGAAGCTGATCGGCACGCCACGCTCTTCGCCGTACCCGGACGACAACACGTCGAGCGAGAGACCGCGCGTGAGCGACTCGAGGATCTTGCGCATCTCCGCGAGCACGAACGCGTTCTTCTTCATGTTCGCGCGGCACATGCGCTCGGGAAGTCCCGTGCTTGCCGACTGGGCCCGCGCGAATTCGTCGGGCGTCTGCGTCCCGTCGCCGATCGGCAGCGTCGCGTTCATGTAGAGCTCGCCCGCCTTGCCGGCGCGGTCGATCAGCTCGTGGATCGGGATTTCGCGCAGCACGTCACGCGCCCGCTGCGCCTTGCGTGCGTCGCGCTGGATCAGGCCGCCATTGGCGCGGCTGAGCGTGGCGATTGGCTCGCCCGTCGAGAAGTGGACGACTTCGTCCTTCTCGAGACTTTCATATGGCTGCCCCCAGCGGAGAATCGGTAAGTGAAGCATCGTACTTGTCTTTCGCACTGGAAGAAGTCGAAGGGGTCGAAGAAAGTCGAAGGAAATAGCAAATCGCCTTCGATTTTCGAAGCCTCCGAAGGGCGAAGGCCACCAGCCGGTTACCTTCGACTTTCTTCGACCCCTTCGACTCCTTCGAGTTCAATACACGCCAACCGTCGTCGTCGCAGCAAAGCCCCGATATGGCCTGACGCCGCTGACGCCGTCCCATGGATACTTGTCGTGCGGCGGCTCGCGCTCTCCCTCATCGCGCTCGAGAAAACCGGGCATGAAGAACTCGCGCGTCAGCGTCGTGAGCTTCACGCGGCCCGTCTGGCCGTAGTCGACGATCTTGTTCTGATCGTCGAAGTCGACGACCTGCACGACGGCGCGCGGTTGCGGAGCGTAATACGTGATCTTGTAGCCGTTCTCGGGTCCGCTGGGGGCGCTTGCCGCGAGTCCCATCAGCGTGTTGCCGTAGGTCGGTGTCATGTACGCGCCGTCGAGGAGCTCTTCGTGCGCGAACCGGTTCCACTGTGGCGTGAACTCAGTGCCGCCGGAAAAAATGCCGGTGATCCCGATCTTGCGGATCGAAGTGCCCATCGACTCGAGGCGCCACGCCAGCGATTCGAGGAGCTTCGGCGTCGTGAACATGCAGCGGATGTCGTGGTTCGCCTGGAGGATCGTCACGGCCTGGTCGATGACATGATCCTTGTAGGCCTGCAGGTGCTCCATCCAGCCCTTCTTGATCAACTTGATCACCCAGCGCGGATCGAGATCGACGCAGAAGCTGATGCCGCCGCGGAACTGCGCGAGATGTTCGACGGCGAGCCGCAGCCGCCGCGGACCGGAAGGCCCGAGCATCAGCCAGTTCGACCCTTTTGGAAAGTGCTCGTCCCGCAGCGTCTGGCTGAAGAGTTCGTAGTCGATGCGGAAGTCTTCGGACGCGATGCGCGTCTTCGGGATACCGGTCGTGCCACCGGTCTCGAAGACGTAGATCGGTTTGCCGGCAAGCCCCTTCGGGATCCAGCGCTGCACAGGACCGCCCCGTAACCACTCATCCTGGAATTCGCCGAACCGCTGCAGGTCGTCGAACGTGCGTACTTCGCGGCGCGGATCCCATCCTGCCTTGTTCGCAAACTCGAGCCAGAAGGGAGAGCCCGTGGCGGGATCGAAATGCCAGTCGACCACTTCGCGAACCCAGCGATCGAGTGCGTCCTGCGGCCGGCTTATTGGCGAAGGCTGCATGGCATCGTAGTATATCGTCCTTGCGCATCGCACTCGTGGCGCTCATCACGGCCTTCGTGTACGTGCTGCACCAGGATTTCTGGTTCTGGCGCACCGCTCGTCCGCTCGTCTTCGGCTTCCTGCCGATCGGTCTCGCGTATCACGCGGCGTACACCGTTGGCATCTCGCTGCTGATGCTGTACCTCGTGCGCCGCCACTGGCCCGCGCACCTCGAAGACGCGAGCGAGCGTGTCGGGGAGTGCGGCGGGGCGACGCCCCGCGCGAAAAAATGATTGCCGCCGCGGTCGTCTTTGCCTACCTCGCCGTGGTACTTGGCATCGGCATTTTCGGCGGACGCTCCGCTGGACATGAAAATGCGGAGGGCTATTTTCTCGCCGGCCGCGCGATTGGCCCGGTCGTGTTCCTGCTGTCGCTGTTCGGCACCAACATGACCGCGTTCTCGATCCTCGGCGCGTCCGGTCACGCGTTCGCAAACGGCATCGTGACATACGGCCTGATGGCCTCATCGTCCGCGCTCGTCATACCCGTCGGCATCTTCGTAATCGGCACGCGCCTCTGGGCGCTCGGCAAGCGCCATGGCTTCATGACGCCGGTGCAGATGTTCCGCGACCGATGGGAGTGCGGACACATCGGCACCGTCATCTTCCTCGTCCAGGCCGTGCTGCTCATCCCATACATCGTGATCGCCGTGATGGGGGGCGGGACGACGCTGCGCGCGGTGAGCGGTGGACTGGTGCCGTACTGGCTGGGCGGCGCGATCGTGTCGATGGTAGTGATGGGTTACGTCTTCTTCGGCGGCATGCGCGGGACGGCGTGGGTCAATACGTTCCAGACGATCCTGTTTCTCTCGTTCGGCGCCATAGCCGTCGCCGTCATCGCACGAGGGATGGGCGGGTTCGGGAACGCGATTGAGGGGTTGCTCGCGTCGCCTGCGACTGCGCCGCTCCTCACGCGTGAGCGCGTGTCCCCGCTCTACTTCTTCAGCTACACATTCATCCCGCTCTCGTCACTTGCATTTCCTCACATCGGCATCTTCTGCCTGACGGCGAAGCGCCTGTCGCACTTCCGCCGCACCGTCGTCCTGTATCCGATCTGCATGTTCGCGATCTGGCTGCCGTCGGTATTCCTCGGCGTCGTGGCAAACAAGGCCGTCGATCTGCCGCCGATCCGCGCCAAGGTGGAGGCGCGCGCGACGCTGGCGACGCAGGGTCCGAGCCTCACGCCCGAACGCCGGTCCCAGCTTCGCGCGACGGCGTCCGGCGACGACGTGATCCTGAAACTCGTCGAGGGTTATGCGCCGCTGTGGCTGGCGTCGCTGCTTGGCGCGGCAGTCATGGCGGCCGTGATGGCCAGCGACTCGCAGATCCTCGCGCTCTCGACCATGTTCACCGAGGACGTGTTCGCGTTTTACGGCGGACAGGCGCGCTTCGGACCATCCGTACAGGTCCAGACGGGTCGCGTTTTTGTGATTCTCTTGACCATCGTCGCCTACGCCATCGCGCTGACGGCGCCGCAGTCAATCTTCGACATCGCTAGCCAGTACGCGTTCGCTGGCTATTCGGCGCTTTCGCCGCTGCTCATAGCGGCCCTGTTCTGGAAGCGCAGCACGAAATGGGGCGCGCTTGCGGTGAGCCTCTGGACGGCCGCGTCGGTGCTCGGCATCGCCGTACTGCAGTGGGCGGTGCCCGCTCCCGCACCCGGCGCAGCTGTAACGGTCTGGGCCGTTGGTGGCGTAGATGTGATCACGCGGATCGCGGCGGGGACGACGGTGCTGGGGCTGCTGCCGGTGGTACCGATGACGCTCGTTTCCGCTCTGCTCATGTTCGTCGTATCGTCTGTGACGCAGGGCTCGCGCCCGTCACCATCAACACGGCTTCGGTACAACGTATGACTACGACACGACCCGCCACCCAGGCCGCGCCGCTGACGCCGATGCAGTGGGCGATCTGCCTCACAGCCGCGATTGGCTTTGCCTTCGACTCCTACGTGCTCCTGATGCTGCCGCTGATCGTGCGGCCCGCGCTGATGGCGCTGCTGCATGTGTCGCCGGCCGATCCGTCGATCAACCTATGGGTCGGCTACCTGTTCTACTGGCCCGCGGTCGCAGGCGGCGTCTTCGGTCTGCTTGGCGGCTACCTGACCGACATCTTCGGACGCCGGCGGGTCCTTGTCTGGAGCATTCTTCTTTACGCAATCTCCGGTCTCGCAGCCGGGTACTCGACCACCGTCTATCAGCTGCTCTTCTGGCGCTGCTGCATGTTCGTCGGCGTCTGCGTCGAGTTCGTCGCCGCAGTCGCGTGGCTCGCAGAGCTGTTCGCGAACCCGAAGCAGCGCGAAGCGGTGATCGGCTATACGCAGGCGTTTGGATCGCTCGGTGGGCTGATGGTCAGCGGCGCCTACTATCTGATCGTCACGTACTCGGACCACTTGCCGCTCGTCCGGGGCGCGCACGATGCGTGGCGCTACACGCTCATGTCCGGCATCGTCCCGGCGATCCCATTGATCGTGATCCGGCCGTTCCTGCCGGAATCACCCGCATGGCGCGGAAAGAAAGCGGCGGGCACGCTGAAGCGACCAAGCTTCGCGGAGCTGTTCCGTCCTCAGTTCAGCCGCACGACGATCATTGCGACCATCATGATGGCGTGCGCATTCGCCGCGGCGTTCGGCGCCATCCAGCAGGTGCCCCGCATCGTCCCGGGCTTACCGGAAGTACGTATCCTTCCACGGCCCGCGCAGGAGCAGACCGCGGCCTCGGTGCAGCTGGTCCAGGAAATCGGCGGACTCGTAGGCCGGATTCTGCTGGCGTTCCTCGCCGTCCGTATCGTGAGCCGCCGAAAGCTTCTGCACGTGTTCCAGATTCCGGGTCTCATCCTGCTGCCGCTCGTGTTCCTGTTCCCGGCGACGAGCAATCTTGCAATGCTTCGATGGGGGATCTTCTTCGTTGGACTGCTGACGGTCGCGCAGTTCAGCTTCTGGGGTAATTACCTGCCGCGTGTGTATCCCACGCACCTGCGCGGCACGGGGGAGAGCTTCGCGGCAAACATCGGCGGGCGGATGATCGGCACCTCCGCCGCTCTCGTCACGACCACGCTCGTCCTATCGATGCCGGGCGCCACGCCGCCGATCAAACTCGCGCACGCCGCCGCCCTCGTCGGCACGTCGGTTTATGTGATCGGTTTCATGGCCAGCTGGTGGCTGCCGGAACCCAGTCAGGAGCAGCTGCCGGAGTAGGTCAGATCTTCCACCTGAAGGTGGAAGCCACTCTGATGGTGACCTCTGGCACACCCGACAGAGTGGCTTCCGCCTTTAGGCGGAAGATCCGAAAGCGGCCTCGTACAACCGGCGTGCGTCGGCTTCGCCGAACGGACGCGGATTATGCGTCCCGGTCCACTGCGTCGCTGCGTCTGCGGCGAGCGCGGGAATATCTGAAGCGTTGACGCCCAGTTCCCGCAGTGTCGTCGGCAGCCCTCCCAGGTGGCGGAAGTATTCGAGGCGGCCGGCAAGGCTCTCGGCGGGATCGTCCATGAATACGCGGCCGCTCGCGCGCAGCAGGAGCGCGTAGCGATCGCCGGCAACTTCCCCGTTCCAGCGCACGATGTGAGGCAGCATGACGGCGATCGCGATGCCGTGCGTGGTGCCATATTTCGCCGTGAGCGGGTTCGCGCACGCGTGTGTCGCGCCGAGCATCGACAGCTCGATCGCCGTGCCCGCCAGGTTGGATCCTTTGAGCATCGCGCCGCGCGCCTCGATGTCGGCGGGATTCTTCAGCACGCGTTCGTAGTTCCGTTCGAGCAACTGCCAGGCTGCCGCGGCGAGCTGCTGTGATTCGGGAGTTCCGTTCTTCGTGACGTACGCTTCGACCGCGTGCGAGATGGCGTCGTAGCCCGCAATCGCCGTCACGGCAGGCGGCTGCGATAGGGTCAACGAGGGATCGAGGATCGCCACGCGAAACGCGGCCTTCTCGTCCCCGCACGCCATCTTCGCGTGCGTCTCCGCATCCGAAATGATGGCGTAGGACTGCGCTTCGCTGCCGGTGCCCGCCGTGGTCGGAATGCCGATCGACGGCAGCATCGGCTTCGTCGCCTTGCCGTGGCCGCGGTAATCGCGCATGGACCCGCCATTCGTCAGGACGAAGTTGATCCCTTTCGCGCAGTCGAGGGAACTGCCGCCGCCGAGCGCGACGATACCGTCGACGCGCTCTTGCGCGGCAAATACCCGTCCGGCCTCGACCATACGCGTGTCTGGATTGGCGCCGAACTCGTGAAAAATCAATGGCACGATGCCGTCGGCCGCGAGGAGCTTCGCGGTTCGTTCGGCGAACCCGGCCGCGACGATGCCTTTGTCCGCCACAATCAGCGCGCGAGTAAACGAGAGCTCCCTCGCGAGCGTCCCTACCTGTTCAAGAGCGCCGTCACCGTCAACGACTCGGGTCACGAGACGATAGTAGCCGAGGCGGCAGGTCGGAGTTTGGCTTGCCCGCCGGAGCCTTGGCGGAGGCGGGAGGTTGGAGGCTGGAATGCGAAACGGGATTCTTGCGGCGTTGGCGTTTTCTTCGCTGACGCTGGCTGCTGCCGATACCACAGCGGAAAAGTACTGGCCCCAGTGGCGTGGACCGTACGCGACAGGCGTGTCGAAGACGGCGGATCCTCCTGTTGAGTGGAGCGAGACGAAAAATATCCACTGGAAAGTGGAGATTCCCGGCCGCGGGTCCGGCACGCCAGTGATCTGGGGGGACAAGGTGTTCGTGCTGTCGGCCGTGCCCGCCGTCGAGAATGGCGCAGCGTTGCACGAGCCAAAGGGGAATCAGCCGCGCATTCCGCACAAGTTCGTGGTGATGGCGCTCGACCGCAAGACAGGAAAGGTCGCGTGGGAGCGCACCGCGCGCGAGCACACGCCGCACGAGGGCTCGCACCCGCAGTGGGGTACCTGGTCGTCCTCCTCCGCGATGACCGACGGCGAGCACGTCTACGCGTATTTCGATTCGTTCGGCCTCTACGCGTATGACATGAACGGAAAGCTGCTGTGGGAAAAAGATCTCGGCGACAAGAAGATGCGCCAGGAGTTCGGCGAAGGGCAAACTCCCGTCCTCTACGGGGACCGCATCGTTGTCCAATGGGATCATCAGGGACAGTCCTTCATCACCGCGCTGGACAAGCTGACCGGCGCCGAACTGTGGCGCACGAACCGGCAGGAGATCGACAGCTGGGGCACGCCGCTCGTCGTTGACGTCGGCGGCAAACCGCAGGTCATCGCGACCGCGATGAACAAGGTCTATGGCTACGATCTGGAGACGGGAAAGGTTGTCTGGGAGGGACCGGGCCTGACCATGAATCCGATCCCGTCCGCGGTGTACGAGGACGGCATCGCGATTCTGACGAGCGGCTTCCGCGGCAGCGCGCTGCGCGCGGTCCGCGTCGCCGACGCGAAGGGAGACATCACGGCCAGCGGCGCGCAGGTCTGGTCGATCGATCACGACACGCCGTACGTGCCGTCACCACTGCTCTACGACGGGATCGTGTATTTCCTGAAATCGAACTCGGGGATCCTCTCCGCCTACGACGCAAAGACCGGAAAGCCGCACTATCAGCTGCAGCGGCTCGAGGGCGTGCCGAACGTGTTCGCATCGCCCGTCGGCGCCAAAGGCCGGGTGTACCTCGCGGGCCAGGAAGGGACCACGCTCGTCATCAAGCATGGCCCCACCTATGAAGTGCTCGCGAAGAACGTGCTGGATGATGGGTTCAACGCATCCCCGGCCCTCGTCGACAGCGAGCTCTACTTGCGAGGCTTCAAGTATCTCTATTCGATCGGCCGTTAGAGAGCTTTGGCGTCGACGTCGATCTGCAGTGATCCGCGGAGCGCGTTCGAGACCGGGCACTTGCCTTCGGCCTCGCGTGCGACCTCCGCGAACTGCTCCTTCGGAATGCCGGTCAGTCCGTGCGCGACGACCGTCAGCTTCGAGTTGGTGATCGTGATACCGGCGTCACCCTTGTCGGCGGTGACCGTGGCGGTGACGTCTGTCTTCGAGATCTGCCCGCCCTTCCGTCCAACGGTGGCGTTCAGCGCCATCACGTAGCAGGAGGCATGCGCTGCCGCGATGAGCTCTTCGGGGCTCGTGATGCCCTGGGCATCGCCGATGCGGCGCGGAAAGCTGACGGGCAGGTTGAACGCTCCACTGCCGGCCTTCGCGGTGCCCTTGCCCTCCATGATCGGGCCTTCCCAATTGACGGTGACGTTGCGGGAGAATGTGGCCATCTATTTTCTTCCTTTAGCTGTTACAGCCAGTTGCACGATGACTCCTGTGACTCCCAATGCAAGCCACACGAGCAGGATCCAGTAATTGCCGGGCGCGGGGCTCATCGGGTATGCGAGCCAGACGCTGTTGCGCGCCGCGGCATTCACGCTGACGCGATTGCCCGTCAGCGCGAGCACGCCCACGATGATTGTCCACGCACCGCCGAACGCAGTGGCGCCGACGATGACGTAGCGTTGAAGTGCGAGCGCGGCGAGCGCGCCGGCAATGGCGAAGAGAATCACGATCAACGCGCCCGGCTCGCGGCCGAGTGCCGCCCATATCAGGCTGACAGCGAGCGCGCCGATCCCCGCGCCGAGCAGCGCGACGCCGACGAAATAGGCTGCGATGAGAATCAGGGCGCCGACGACGCCGCCGGCGATCGCCGCGACGACCATCCAGAAGGTGTTTTCCGGCCCGGCGATGCCGCTCGCGAACAGCGCGCCGATGATGAAGCCATAAATCCCGAGGACGACCCGGAAGACGCGATAGCCGGCGAAGCAGGAAATCACGCCCCCGACCAGCAGGATGACGGCCGCCGGGGTCTGGAACGACGCGGGAAGCATGAACCTGCGATTATAGTCCCAAGGATTAGATGCGTCGCTCCAGCTTCTCTGGCGTACTGACCGCGATCGGCGGCCTCGCCCTGCTCGCGTGGATGGTGTCGAGAATCGGCGTCGCCGAGATCGCGGCGGACGTGCGGCAGGTCGGCTGGATGCTGATCGCGATCGTCGCGATCGGCGGGTTCCGCTTCCTGCTGCGCGCGCTCGCGTGGCGCCTCTGTCTCGATCCTCCCCATACGCTGCCCATCGCCGACGCCTTCGCCGCCGTCGTGTGCGGCGACACGATCGGCAATCTCACGCCGCTCGGTCCCCTCGTCGGCGAGCCCGCGAAGGCCGCGTTCGTGCGCGGACGTGTCGCGCTCGGCCCGGCCGTCACCGCGCTCGCGATTGAAAACGTCCTCTACACGCTCTCTGCGGCGGCGATGATTGCCGCCGGGATGGTCGCGCTGCTGGTGCGCTTCCAGCCGCCGTCGGCGATACGCGGCGTTGGAGAGATCACGGTGGCCGCCACCCTGGCGCTCTTCGCGATCTGCCTGTGGATGCTGTGGCGGCAGCCCGCCTTGATCAGCCGCGCGCTCGGCGTCGCACCGCCGCTGCGACGTCACTCCGCGCGCATCCAGGAAATCGAAACCCGCATCTATACGTTCGCATCGCGGCACGGATCCAGGCTGCCGGGCTTGGCGTTGGCCGAAACAGGCTTCCACGTGCTCGGCGTCGCCGAGATCTATCTCACGTTGTGGATCCTCAACGGCGCGCCCCCCTCGCTGCTGACGGCGTTCATCCTCGAAACGGCCAATCGCCTGATTACTGTTGTCTTCAAGTTCGTTCCGCTCCGCCTTGGTGTGGACGAGGCGGCGACTGCCTACATTGCACAGGTCCTCGGCCTCGGTGCCCGTCCGGGGCTGTCGATGGCGATTATCCGGAAGCTCCGGATGCTCTTCTGGGCCCTGGCTGGCGGGATCCTCCTGGTCCGGGAAGGACTCACCCATCGCGCGCCGCAAGTCCCGCAGGATCAAAGAGAAAGAGGCTGAGCCCATGACGAAAACGGGCATATTCCATGCACTCTTTGGATGCATACGAGCTGTTCCGTGAACTAAGATCGCCTTACGGGGCGTATAGGTCATGGACGCGGCGGAGACGCGGGGCATACGGCACGCGTCCAATCCCATGACACGATGCCTGGACACGCCGGCTAGAGGCACCGGCAGACACGAGAGCAGCAGTGACGCGAATTGTCAGCAGGGCCGTCATCCTCGCCGCGGGCAACGGCGACCGTTTCCACAATCCCACACACGAATCGAAGCTCCTGCAGCCGTTGCTGGGCCGGCCGATCCTGCTGCGGACCCTCGACGCGGCGCGCGAGGCGGGGATCCGGCGCGTGACGATCGTGATCGGCTATCAGGCGGAGCGGGTGCGCGCGGTCGTCGAGTCCGGCCGGCCTTCGGACGTCGAGATCGATTTCGCGCTCAATCCTGACTGGCGTCTCGAGAACGGCGTCTCCGCGCTCGCCGCGCGCGCCTCGATTGGCGAAGACCGCTTCGCGCTGCTGATGGGGGATCACGTGTTCGAACCGCCGGTGCTGCAGCGCATGCTGCGGCTCGACGTCGACCCCAGCGAATCGCTCCTGGCGATCGACGCACGGCCCCCATCGCCGGCGCAGGCAGACGAGGCGACCAAGGTGCGGCGGAATGGCGCGCGCATCGTAGCCATCGGGAAGGACCTCAAACAGTACGACGCGCTCGACACGGGTATGTTCGTGTTCTCGCCGGTGCTGTTCGACGCGCTCGAGCGGGCGCGCGCGCTCGGCGACACGACATTGAGCGGCGGCGTGCGGCAGCTCGCCGCGCGCGGCCTCATGCGCGGCATGGAAATCGGGGACGCCACGTGGTGCGACATCGACACGTTGTCGGATCTCGCCGCGGCGGAGTCGGCGCTGGGCGCGCCCTCCGTATGAATCCCGCCACTCGCAGCAGACTGATTTCGCTCGGTGCGTTCGCCGTCGGCGCGCTGCTCTTCATCGCGACGCTCTACTACGTCGATTTCCACCTCGTCGCGCACATGGGCCGCCGCCTCGCGCTCGCGCTGCTCCTGTCGCTGTTCGCGAGCGGCACGTGGCACCTCGCGCGCACCTGGGCGTGGTCGTGGTGCTTCCCGCGCGGCGCGAAGGTGTCGTTCCTCCGCCTCGCGCGTGTGCGGCTGGCCGCCGAGGCCTTCAGCTACCTGACGCTGCGCGGCATCGCAGGCGAGCCGCTCAAGGTCGTACTGCTCGAGCAGGAGATCGATCCGCGCGTGGCGACCGCCGCCGTGGCGCTCGAACGCATCGGCTACATGGTGGGGACGACGTTGATCGTCGGCCTCGGATCGCTGATTGCGATCGCAACGCTGCCCCTCACGCATACCTGGTTCCGCATCTTCCGCGGGTTCGCGATCGCCGCGGGCGTCCTCGCCGTATTCACCGGAATCGTGCTCGCGGGACACGGCACCTATTTCCTCGCGCTCGTCGAACGCATCGATCGGTCGCTCGGCACGTCGATGGCCGGCGGAAGAGTGGGCCGATTTGCCGGCGCGGTCGAGCGCCAGCTGCTCGATCTCATTCGCAGTCATCCGCTGCGGCTTGCAGTGCTGACGCTCGCGACATTGATCGCCTACGCGTCGATGGCTGCCGAGGCGTGGATCATCATGCGCGCGGCGAACGTCCCCATTTCGTTCGCGGGCGCGCTCGCCGTGGAGACGTTCTCGCGTGTCGCCAGCTTCGCGTCCGCCTTCATTCCCGCGAATCTCGGCGCGCTGGAAGCGTCCAGCATCGCCGCGGTCACCGCCGTCGGCGCCGCAGCGGCGGGTGCGCCGCTCGCGCTCGCGCGCCGGCTTCGAGGCCTGTTCTGGGCCGGCATCGGTCTCGCCATCTATCCGCGCGGCCGTCGGCCCGCAGTACCAGCTGCCGAGGCGCCGGCGCCCGTGCAGCCGCATGCGCCGGGCTCGATCCTCCTCTACATCCCGACGGACGACGCGGTCGCGGTATCGGCACTTACGCGCATCGCCGGACTGCCGATTGCGGAACGCGTGCTTCGCTCTGCGTCCCGGGCGGGCTACTCGCGCGTGTACGTGCGCGCAGATGGAAGCGTCGCAAGCGGCGTGCGCCGCCTGGCGCGCGAAGTCAGGAGTGATGTCCGCATCTTCGGCTCCGATGCCGACTGGCGAAACGCGCTGTCGGAGCTTCCACCGGACACAGTGCTCACCGTCGCGGGGGCGGGGACGGTCGTGTCGCCGGCACTGTTCCAGGACGCGGCGCAGATCGCCGCGGACGCAGGAGATGTCTGCGACGTGCCGGCGGGGCGCGAGTGGCCGGCATCCGGCCTGCTTCGGGTCAAAGCAAGTGATGCGGGTGACGTGTCGATGCTCGCGCGCGAGTTGCGCGGTCGGCTGCTCTCCGGCGCTGCGTTGCCGACCGGCGAGGACGTGTCGTTCGGGCGCGGCCGGCTCGCATTGCACGTCGCAAGCGACGCGGACCTGCCCGCGGCGGAACGAACGATCCGTCGCTCGAGCTATAAAGATACGGACAACAAGGTCGCGCGGGCGAACCGCAGCCTGTCGCTGCCGATCAGCATCGCGCTGATCAGGACGCCGCTCACGGCGAACCAGCTTTCGGTCGCGCTCGTGGCGATCGGCTTCTACTGCGCGTGGCTCTTCAGCACCGGCCATTACCTCGCGGGCGTGCTCGCCGGTTTCCTTTCCCTGGCCGCCAGCGTGCTCGACGGCTGCGATGGCGAGATCGCGCGACTGAAGTACCAGGAATCAGCCCTCGGCTGCTGGATCGAAACGTTCGGCGACTACTCGTACTACATTGCGATCTTCACAGGCCTTACCGTGGGCGCAGCGCGGCGCACCGCTTGGCAGGGGTTCTACTGGCTCGGCGCAATCGCGCTCGCCGGCACGCTGATCGCGTTCGCGCTACTCATCTTCCTCCGCAACCGCATTACCGCCGGACAGCCCGAAAAGCTGCACTCCATCGCGAAGACACGCTTCAAGGCGGAGCCGACCTGGTGGTCGCGGATCATCTGGCGGATCTCGTTCGTGGCGACGCGCTCCGCGATGCCGTATGGCATCTTCGCGCTGTCGCTGCTCGGCCTGCTGCCGCTGGTCGTCGTGCTCGCGGCGATCGGATCCAATACGTACTGGATCTCGATGGTGCTGAAGCTCCGTCACCTGCTCCGCCAGGATACCGAAGCCGTCGCGGCTTAGACTTCGCGCCGCCCTTCCATGGCCTTGTGCATCGTGAACTCGTCGGCGTATTCGAGATCGCTGCCGACGGGCACGCCCATCGCGATGCGCGTGACGCGCACACCGAGCGGCTTGAGGAGCTTGGCGAGATAGATCGCAGTCGCTTCTCCTTCGACGTTGGGGTTGGTGGCGAGGATCACTTCTTCGACCGTGCCGGCCGCCACACGCGAGAGGAGCTCTTTGATCTTCAGGTCGTCGGGGCCGACGCCGTGCAGCGGCGATAGCGCGCCCATGAGCACGTGGTACATCCCTTTGAAGTCGCGCGTCTTCTCGACGGCCGTGACGTTCTCGGGCTCCTCGACGACGCAGATGACGCGTCTGTCCCGGCCGGCGTCGGTGCAATAGAAGCAGGGATCGGCGTCGGTGATGTTGCTGCACACCGAGCAGTAGGTCACGCGATCCTTGACCTCCTGCATCGCCGCCGCCAGCCGATCGATGTCTTCCCTCGGAGTCTTCAGGACGTGGAACGCGAGCCGCTGCGCGCTCTTCGCGCCGATGCCGGGCAGGCGTTGAAGCTGCTCGATCAGCTTCGTGAGCGGATCGGGTCGGCTCATCGTTCACTTCGCTCGCGCG
This sequence comes from Vicinamibacterales bacterium, assembly GCA_035637115.1. Lineage (GTDB taxonomy): Bacteria > Acidobacteriota > Vicinamibacteria > Vicinamibacterales > 2-12-FULL-66-21 > JAICSD01. The sequence goes on along the minus strand of DASPXV010000206.1, from coordinate 11,705 downwards.
GGGCCCCAACTTCCCCACGCTCGCTGCGCGCTCCGACCGCCGCTTCGTTCCCTCCGGTCGTCGCTTGCATCAGAACATGCCAGGAATCTTCATGCCGCCGAGCATGCCGCTCATCTGCTTCTGCATCTCCTCGTCCGCCTTCCGCTGCGCGTCGTTGATCGCCGCCAGGATGAGATCCTGCAGCATCTCGACGTCGTCCTTTGAGACCGCCTCGGGATCGATCTTCAGCGACAGGATCTGCTTCGCGCCGTTCATGACGACGGTGACCATGCCGCCGCCGGCAGTGGCTTCGACCTTCATCTCCGCCATCTGCTTCTGCATGCGCTCCTGCATCTGCTGCGCCTGCTTCATGAGCTGCTGGGGATTCATCGCTACATCTCCTCCACGTCTTTGATCTCCGCGGCGAACACGTCCAGCATCGTCTGCACACCGGTGTCCGACAGCGCGCGTTCCTTTAACGTCTGTTGATGGTCCTGTGCTCCGCTGGCAGCGGCGTCCGCCGTCTTCGGCGCCGCTGCCGTCTCGCCGAAGCCGGCGCCAGCCGGCGGAGGCGGACCGCTAGTTGCTGAACCCTCTGCCGCAGCGACCGTAATTCTCCGGGCCGCGAGCTGGCTCGCAGCGGTCTCGAGCCATGGACGGTTCTGTTCGAGCTGCGCTCGCAGCGCGCGGTGCTGCGGCGCGAACGTAAACACGACGCGGTCCCCTTCGAATTCGATCTTCTGCGCCTGGGCCACGACCGTACCGAAGAAGAACTTCTTCGCCTTGCGGACCTCCGCCAGGAAGCTCTCCTTCAGGACCGCGGGATCCACCGCCTTCAGATCGAGCGAGTCGGCAGAGGATGCAGCAGTCGCTCCGCGTTTCGCTTCGACAGCTTTCACGGTTTCGGCGCGCGATGCCATCGGAGCCGGTGGTGTCGGCCTGACTGGCGCGGATGCGGGCGCAATCGGCGGCGCCGGCGTCGGCCGCGCGGGCGTGGGTGAGCCGACGGCACGCGCTCCGCCTTCCATCTGTTTGATCAGATCCGTCAGCGGCACGAGCTTGCGCAAATGGATCCAGCGCAGAAGCGCCATTTCGAGGTGATAGCGCGGCTGCATCGATCCCTTGATCTCGTACTCCGCCTTCGTGAGCACGTCGAACGCGCGCAACAGATCCTCGCCCGAGAACTTCCGCGACAGGTCGAGCATCGCCTGACGTTCGCCTTCAGCGGCGATCTCCGGATCCGAGACGCGGGACGGATCGATCGTCAGCACGAGCAGGTCGCGCGTCATCCGCGCGAGCTCGCGGACGACGAGGCGCAAGTCGTACCCGGATTCGACGGCGCGTGCCGCAAGATCGAACACCGCGGTCGCATCCTCGCGCGCGACGGCGTCGGCAATCGCGATGAGCAGATCGCGGCGCACGAGACCGAGCACGGTGGACACGTCGTCCGCGGTGATCGTCGTGCCGGCGAATGCGATCACCTGGTCGAACGCGCTCTGCGCGTCGCGCATGCTACCGTCGCCCGCGCGGGCGATCAGCATCACCGCGGCTTCATCGATCTGGATCTTCTCCGCTTCCGCGATGGTGCGGAGCTGGTCCGCGATCTGCTTCACGCCGATCGTCTTGAGCTCGAACACCTGCGATCGTGACTGGATTGTCGGCGGGACCTTCTCGAGCTCCGTCGTGGCCATCATGAAAACGACGTGCGGCGGCGGTTCCTCGATGGATTTCAACAGCGCGTCGAACGCGTGGTTCGACAGCCGGTGGACTTCGTCGATGATGAAAATCTTGTAACGATTGCGGACGGGCGCCATGCCGAGGCCGGCGATGATGACTTCGCGGACCTTGTCGACCTGCGTGTTGGTGGCCGCGTCGATCTCGAGGACGTCCATGTCGCGCCCCTGCGCGATCTCGATGCAGGCGTCGCACTCGCCGCACGGGTCGGCGGTCGGTCCCTTCTCGCAGTTGAGCGCGCGCGCCATGATGCGCGCCGTCGTGGTCTTCCCGACGCCGCGCGGGCCGGAAAACACGAACGACTGCGCGATGCGGTTCGCGGTGATCGCGTTGCGCAGCGTCTGCGTCACACCCTTCTGGCCGATGACGTCATCGAACCGCTGGGGTCGCCATTTCCTGGCGAGAACTTGAAAGGCCATGTGGAAGGAAGGACGACTCGATCTGTAAGTGTACTACGGCGAGGGAGCGTAGCGACCGAGCCAGCCGAACGGAGCGAGCCGGCGAAGCGGCGAACGAGTGAGGCTGTCGGGGAGTTCCGCCTTCGCCAAGGCTACGGCGGACACCGCCGAAGCTTTAGCGGAGGCGTGCCGAGGGGCGAGGCCCTAAGATGAAAAATGCGCCCGACCGCGATCCGGAGGGCCTGCGGCACAGCACAGGATCTACTTAGCGCTGCTGCCTTCCGGCCCTGACGCGGTTCGTAGGCTGAACTTGCACAGGTTCCGGACCGCGATCCGGCGCACCGCACCGTCTCAGTGTACTACACGCGAATCGAGTCGCTCCCCTTGACGCCCTACAAGAGCGGCAGTAGTGTGGTCTCATGAAACTCCTGACGTGCGTCACGATGCTTCTACTGGCCGCGCCGAGCTCAGCGGCGCAACCCGCGCGTGACACGCTGGTCGTCTCCGCCGCATGGCTCCAGCAACACGTCAACGATCCGAATCTTGTGCTCCTGCACGTGGGCAACAAGGAAACCTACGATGCCGGGCATCTTCCGGGAGCGCGCTACGTCGATTACCGTTCGACGCTCGCGGCAGTCGAAGGAGCGAACGGGTTGACGCTCGAGATGCTGCCCGCCGACGTGCTGCACGATCGGCTCGCAGCCCTTGGCCTCTCCGACACGTCCCGCGTCGTCGTCTATCAATCTGACGAGATGTGGACACCTTCGACGCGCGTCATGCTGACGCTGGATTACGCCGGCCTATCGAACGTGTCGTGGCTGGACGGAGGCCAGAAGGCGTGGACCGCCGCGGGTGGATCGCTGACACCGGTGATCCCGCCACAGAAGCCGGGAGCGCTGTCGGCGCTCAGGTTACGGCCGGTTGTGGCGGATGCAGACTTCGTGAACTCGCATCTGCACACGCCGTCATTCGCGATCGTCGACGCGCGCAGTCCCGCGTTCTACGACGGATCCCGCACCGGCGGGCGGGCTCCCGCGGAACATAAGACCGGTCACATTGCCGGCGCAGTGAACGTGCCCTTCGATTCGTTCACCACACAGGACGTGCAGTTGAAGCCTGTCGCGGAGATCGCCGCTGCCTTCACGAAAGCAGGCGTGAAGCCGGGCGACACGGTGATCACCTACTGCCACATCGGCCAGCAGGCGACCGCGACGCTCTTCGCTGCGCGCACGCTCGGCTATCGCGTGATGCTGTACGACGGATCGTTCGAAGACTGGTCGCGGCGAAACTTGCCGGTCGAGAATCCGTCGGCAAAGAAACACGAGTAAGAAGTTTCCCACTCGACGCTCCACCTCAGCCACAGAAAATTCTGACGCCCAGCAGCGCGCTTCGTTGTAGAGTCGCGGCCCGTACCTTGTGAGGAGGAGCGGATGGTGCGCAGTGCGTAACGCACATCGCCGCCGAGATCGGCCAGTGGTGCGGATCGCCGCCATCGCAGCCGCAGCACGGAGGCAATCGAGAGCGTCGCGTGGCGACAGTACCACGCCGCAGCGGCGCGACCGCTGTCGGCGCGCTGATGAAACTCTTCGTCGACTAGCGGACCGACATCAATTGTGAGACGACCGCATCGGTCACCGCGGCCGTCGTCCCGGTTCCGCCGAGATCCGGGGTGACATCGCAACGATCGGTCAGAACCTCGACGACCGCGCGGTCGAGCATGCCCGCCGCATCGTGGTCGCCGAGAAAATCCAGCATCATCGAACCCGCCAGCATTGTGGCCATCGGGTTGGCGATGCCGCGGCCGGCGATATCCGGCGCCGATCCATGAACCGGCTCGAACATCGACGGGAACGTCTTCGCCGGATTCAGATTCGCGCTCGGCGCGAGCCCGAGGCTGCCGGTGATCGCCGCGCTCAGATCGGTGAGGATGTCGCCGAACAGGTTCGAGCCGACCATCACGTCGAAATCCTGCGGCCGCCGGACGAGATCCATGCATGCGGCGTCGACGAGCAGCGACTCCGTACGAATATCGGGATAGTCGTGGGCGACCTCGCTGAAGACGCGATCCCAGAACGCCATGCTGAAACCCTGCGCGTTCGATTTCGTCACCGAGGTCAGGAGCCGCTTCCGGTTCCGCCGCCGGGCGAGATCGAACGCGAACCGGATCACCCGCTCCGTCCCGTGACGCGTGAACATCGCCGCCTGCATGGCCACTTCCTGCGGGCCGCCCGGGTAGAGCAGGCCGCCGACCTGCGCGTATTCGCCTTCGGTGTTCTCGCGCACCACGACGAAGTCAATGTCGCCGGCCTTGCGATCGACGAGCGGGCAGCGGACGCCCGGATACAGGACCGCGGGCCGCACGCAGGCATATTGATCGAAGCCGCGGCGAATCGGCAGCAGCAGGCCGTTGAGCGTGACGTTGTCCTGAATCCGCGGATCGCCGACCGCGCCAAAGAGAATGGCATCGAACGGCCGCAGGGAATCGAGCGCGTCGGCCGGCATCATCCGGCCGTGCGCGAAGTAGTGCTCCGAGCCCCACGGAAAGTATTGCCATTCGAAGCGGAACTGGAAGCGCGCCGCCGCGGCCTCAAGCGCGCGGATCGCCGCGGGCACGACTTCCTGGCCGATCCCGTCGCCCGGAATCACGGCGATCCGATACGTTGTCACCATAAGCCGATTACCTTCCACCAGAGAAATCCGATCGGCAGCCAGATCGCCAGGTGCACCAGCGACATGAGAAATCCAATCCGCCACCATTGCGCCTGGGTCAGATAACCCGCGCCAAAAACGATGGGCGCCGGGCCCGTCCCATAATGCGTCGTCGACGCGTTCAGACTGGAGAAGACGCCGAAGGCCATTCCGGCGAGAAGCGGCGGCGCGCCGAATCCGACGACGGCGGCAAAGAATGCCGGAAACATCGCCGTCACGTGCGCGACGAGGCTCGCGAACGCATAGTGCGCGTAGAGATAGATGATCAGGAGCGCGACGAGCGCGGCCAACCACGTCCAGCCGTGGACGAACCCCGCGGCCGCATGCGCAAATGCCTTTGGGAAGCCCGCCTTCTCGAGCTGCGCCGCCAGCATCATCAACCCGCCGAACCAGATCAAGGCGTCCCACGCCCCCTTTTCGTCAAGGATGTCCTTCCAGTCGAGCACGCGCACGAGCAGCAGCAGCGACACGCCAAGACACGCGATCGCCGTCGGCGACAGACCGATCCACTCGCTCGCGAGCCATAGCAGCAGGACCACAGAAAAGATCGCGATGACGAGCCGCTCGCCGCGCGTGACGGGGCCCATCTGACGCAGATGGTCGTCAGCGAGTGCCTGCGCCGGCGTCGTATCAGAAATGGTCGGCGGAAACAGACGGTAGACGAGATAGGGCACGACCGTCAGGGCGACGATGCCGGGCACCGACGCGGCGAGCGCCCACATCGTCCACGAAAGCCGGACGTTCGCGCCCTGACGCACGAATTCGGCGACGAGCGGATTCGGTGCGGTCGCGGTGAGGAACATCGCCGATACAACGAGGTCCCCCTGATACAGCGTCTTCATCAGGAAGGCGCCCATCCATACGGCGGTCGGTCCCGGTTCCGAGCCGAACACGCGCGCGACATTCAGCGTGATTGGAAACAGAATCCCGCCCGCGCGCGCGGTATTGGACGGCGTCAACGGCGCCATCATCAGGTCGGCCAGGACGATGGAGTAGCCGAGGCGAAGCGGACTCCGCCCCAGGTGCCGGACGATGGTGTACGCGATTCGCTCGCCAAGCCGCGTCTGGGTAAGTCCTCGCGCAAAGAGGAATGCGGCGACAATCAGCCAGACGGTGACGTTCGAAAATCCCGAGAGCGCGTCCTGAACGGTGAACAGCCGCAGGAGCATGCCCAGCGAGATCACGACGATGATGAGCGAGCCGGCGGGAATTGGTCGGGTGACGAGCGCGCACACGGTCGCGGCGAAGAGGCACAGAAGACCCCAGCTGCGCGGACCGAAGCCGGCATGCGGCAGCAGCCAGATCGCTGCGGCCAGGATGAGCGGGACGGCCCAGCGGGTTCTGGTGCCCATTTACCGTGGCGGCTATCATAGCGTCGGAGAATGGTGATTCTCTTCGCAGCGTTCATCGCGGCCGCCGCAGCCGGGCAAACCGCGCCAGCCGGTCAGGTTCCGACATTTCGCGCCGCAACCCGGCTCGTGCAGGTCAGCGTCGTGGTGCATGACGGCCACGGGCAGCCGGTGGCCGATTTGAAGAAAGAGGACTTCACGATCACCGAGCGCGGCAAGCCCCAGGAGGTCAGGTTTTTTTCAGTCGCGGCCGGCGGTTCGCCAGCCAGTCCTCCACCGCCGCTTCCGCCGCACCTGTTTTCGAACGCCCTGACCCAGCGTGCCGGCGTGCCGTCGAGCGTGACGCTGGTGCTGATCGATCTATTGAATACGTCGTGGGCCGACCAGATCTACGCGCGAAAGGCGCTCGTGAAATTTCTCGAGCAGATTCAGCCCCAGGACAGGATCGCGATTCTCGCCCTGGGAGCCGGGCGGCTGACAGTCCTTCACGATTACACGACCGACGCCGCCTCGCTGGTCGCCAAGGTGGGCAGATTCAAAGGGCAGATCCTCCCGGAGCTGGAGGCATCGACCGTCAATCCCGACAGCCAGCAGGCCCTTCAGGACCTTGGGCTGGACGCGCTCGCCGACGCCGAGCAGCGCATGGCTGATTTCTATACCGCCGGCCGCGTCGTCAACACGCTTCAGGCGCTGGAAGCGATCGCGCAGCACCTCTGGAACCTCCCCGGCCGAAAGAATCTGATCTGGTTGTCCGGCGGATTTCCGCTCAGCATCGGCTTCGACGAGATGCCCGAAATCGGCAGCACTCGCGATCGGCGGACGTTCACGGGCGAAATGGATGCGGCCATCCGGGCCCTCAACGATTCAGGCGTCGCCGTATATCCCGTCGACGCGCGGGGCCTCATGACGATGCCGGGTTTTGACGCGGCGACGCGCGGGTCCGCCTCGAGAATGCCGCCTCCCATCCGGCTGGCGCCGACGATCGCGAACCTGGACACGATGCGCGAGCTGGCGGACCGGACCGGCGGGCGCGCCGCCTACAACACCAACGACCTCGCACGCGCGATACGACGCGCCGTCGACGATTCGCTGGTGACGTATACCCTCGGCTACTACTCGACTGACGAGACACAGGACGGGAAATTCCGGGACATCAAGATCAAGGTAAACCGCCCTCACGTCGACGTGAGATACCGCAAGGGCTACTTCGCGTTCAAGCCGTCCGACACCAGTGCCCAGCGCCGCAAGGCGGAGATGCGCGCGGCCGTCTGGAGTCCGCTCGACGCGACGGCGATTGTGGTGAACGCGCGGATCGACTTTCTCGAGAAGCCCGATCCGAACACGGTCAACGTCATCCTGCAGATCGATCCGTCAACGCTCCACTTCACGAAAGACGGCGATCGGTGGAAGGCGGACCTCGATATCGTCTACGTGCAGAAGGACGAGGAAGGGGCCTCGCGAGGCGAAGGTCTCGCCGAAACCATCGGTCTGGCGCTCACGCAGGAGACGTACGCGAAGGTCACGACGCACGGGTTGATCCACCAGCGCGCGCTTCCACGACAGCTTGGCGCCGTGACCCTGCGCATTGTCGTCAGGGAAGCTGGCACAGGCGCGACCGGATCTCTGACGATTCCGTTCAGTAAAGTACCGCAAAATCCCTAATCGGGCAGTGACGCGAGCTTACTTCCATCAACCCTCAGCCCGAGAGCCAACACTTCCAAATTGCTCTTTCCCAGCTTGCGCTTCTGCATTTCTGTCGTCTCCTCCCATTCAGCGTAGCGGCTGATATCGGAGCTGAGTAGTCTGAAAGATCGACAAGGGCTTTTGAGTACCATTCAAGAATGCACCGCGATCATCCTGTCGCTCCCCCGGCAATAATGTCTGACCGCATATCGCTTACCTCATGAAACCTGTTCGTCTTCGCCGAGAGCGAGACGCAACGCAGTGGCCAGCCGGCCGGGTGCCCGATCGAGCAGCCACATTTTCGTAGTCTCGGCAAACGTTTGTCGGCGCGGATTGACATCCTGCGGCGGCGGCACTTCTGTCACGAAGAGCGTCCCGTGCTTCTCGACGACTTCGAAGCTGGTGGACCCATCTCGGTTGCGCTCGAATCGGATCGACACAGCAGCCTCCCCGACGCGCAAATGCCGAACAGTCACGGCGGGCAGCCATTCGGGAAGGCAGGGTCTGACAACCGCGAGTATCTGCGCCGGCGCGAAAGGATAGAGCCCAAGGAGCGCTTGTACCAGCTGCACCATCGCGCTCGCGCTCCATGCCTGCGGGCTGTTCGAGTTGGGATAGACGGTCGGCACCGGCGATTCAGCGGGGCCAAGGCCGCCAATCGCCTCGGGCAAACGGAAATTACGGAAATGCGCCGCCGCATCGCACATCGCGAGCGCGAGGCGCTCGAGGTGATCGTCGAGGCCGTACCGTTTGAACCCGAGCGCAAATGTCGCGTTCTCGACCGGCCAGACCGTGCCGAGGTGGTACGCCAATGGGTTGTAGGACGGATGTCGCTGAGACAGCGTCCGGACGCCCCATCCTGAGAACAGATCGTCTGCCATCAGCCGGTCGGCGCAGGCGCGCGCGTGCTCTCGCGGAACGAGACCAGCCGCGAGCGCATGTCCAGGATTCGAGCCAATCGATCGGACGGGCTGCTTGTCCGGTCCGAGCGCCATGGCGTAGAACTGTTCGTCCGGCATCCAGAAAGCTTTGTGCCAACGAGGGCGGAGCTCCCTTGCTTTGGCGGCAAACCGTTTGGCGCCTTCATCGTCTTCCAGCGCGACCAGGATTTCCGCCATCCGCTGCAACGCAACCCAGTGATAGGCCTGCTCCTCGACTGTTGCGATCGGGTTCTCGACCAGGCGCCCATCGTGATACCGGATCGCTTCGTCGGAATCCTTCCAGCCGTGGTTTTTCAGACCTCGGCTCGAGCGCCGCTCGTATTCGAGAAAGCCGTCGCCATCACGATCGCCGAACCGCTCGGCCCACTCGAACGTCCGCAGCGCGGCATCACGATAGCGGTCGAGCGCCGCCGTGTCGCCGGTCCAGTGCCAGTACTCGGTCAACGCCACGACGAACATCGCTGAAGCCGTTTGGGTGCCGTAGTAGGCGCGTTGCGGGATGATGTTCAGGTCGGACAGGGGCCCTCGCCGCATCTCGTGCACCATCTTGCCCGGTTCACGATCGTGCCAGGCTGAATCGCCGGTTGCCTGCGAGGCGGCTATGCGCGCGAGTGTGCCCCGGAGCATCTCAGGACCGACAAGCGCCCCTTGCCACGCGACGGTGAGTGAGTCGCGTCCGAACAAACCTGTGTAGGTCGGCACCCCTGCGTTCACCACCCACGCATCGGGAGCGACGTCGTGTTCCCACGCGCGGAGCGCGAACAGATCCTCGACCGCTTCCTCGAATGCCGGCGCAAATACCGGATGAAACACCTCGATGCGCGTCCGTGCGCTGCGCCAGGCATTGCGGATGCGATCGCGATCCGTAGGATCGGCAAAACCTCCAACCTGCGGCGTACGCCAGACATGATCGACGAGCGAATCGAATGCGAGCGTGGCCGTCCAGATCCCACTCGGCACGAGTCGAACAGGAAACGTCAACGCATCCGCACGGCCCGTCGCTTTTGAATCGGCCTGGACGATGCGAATGCGAACCGCGCGGTGCAGCCGGTGCTCGCGGTGGCTGGTGTGGTGGTCGAACGTGAGCGTTTGAGCAGTCGCGTCCCAGGTGCTCGTTGTGGCCCCACCATGTGACGGTGTGCGGTCCTTGTCCGAAATGTCCGCGAAATCGGCGCCGAACTCGAGCCGAAGCACAGCGTCGACGGACGCCATGCTGAAGTTCCGGAGGATGATCAGCTCCGCCATGCCGTTTCCGACACGCCGCCGAATCTCGATCGCGAGCACGTCCTGCGGCAGTCGTGGACCAACGGCATCCGGCCCCGAGCGGTCGACCGTCAAGTGGGCAACCCAGTAGTCGCTCTCGACATTCGCGCTCGTATCGCAGCGGGGCGCTTCATCGTCGATCAGGAGGCGGTACTTCGACAGAATGCGAGTGTCGTAATCGAATAGTCCGAGACCGGTTCCCTCAGTGATCGTTCCGTCCGGCTGCGTCAGCAGGACGGAGTAGCCCTGAAACGTCAGCTGACGATCGTGATGCGGATCGATCGGCGTGTTGATGGTCAGCTTCTTCTCGCGTGATGGCCGCGCACGGGGGACGTTGCGGGAAGTGACGGATGTGTGAGCGACTTCACAATCAGAGCGCGCATCGAAACTGGTGCTGCTTCCGATCATCTTACACACACGGAAAGCACGAAACATTCGTCGTAAGTCGGCTATATCCCGAAAGGTCAAAAACGGCCCATTTGGGGAGACCGCGCACGGCCAGGCGCTTGCGTTCCCGCGACGCCAGGGAGTGTGCACACAAGCGTTCAGCCGGTGACGCCGCTCGAGATGATCGTCCTGCCAGATTGAGCACGACTCGAAACCGCTCGCGACGCGCTTGCAGGAGACGTGTGTACGTTCAGAGCGGTGAAAGAAAGGAACGCGACATGCGATTGCAGGTTCATCACAGCGCGAGGCTGCTTCTTCCAGCCGTTGCGATCTTGCTGATTGAGGGTGCGACGGTGGCGCAGCAGGGAACGACCTCCGCCGGTCTTGGGGGATGGCGGATTGCGGGCCGCGACCTGAATAACTCGAGGAATCAGCCGGCCGAGCGCCAGATCGGTCCATCAAATGTCAACCGGCTGGTTCAGAAATGGGTATTCACGGCGGGGAGCGACGTGTCAGCCACGCCAACCGTTGCCGGCAACTCGGTGTATTTCCCGGATTGGGCAGGAAATCTCTTCGCGCTTCGGGCAGATACGGGCCAACTGCTGTGGACGCGGAAGATTTCCGAGTACAACGGCCGGCCAGGCAGCATGTCTCGCGTGAGCCCGGCGATCTACGAAGATCAGTTGATCATCGGCGACAACATGAGCACATCCGTCACGCACAATGGCGCGCACGTGATGGCCATCGATCGCAATAGCGGCGCGCTTCGCCGCGCCTTCAGCCGGGCGACGATGCGCGACACCGCGCTCTTCGAGAGATGACGCTCACCGAGCAACGGTTTCAGCGCGATCCGGATGCGGCGGCTATTCACGCCGCCGAGAAGCAGCCGAGAATCGCCTCGTCGATCTCCCGCGTGCGGCGTGCGTAGCGCGGCAACAGCTGGCTGCGGAATTCCTCAGTGGCGCCGTCCGTGCCGGCGATCCGTCCACGAGGCACCGTCACTGTCCGCGTTTCCTCCGGCGTGGTGATCGTCCGTCCGATGCTGCCGTTCCGATAGCCACGACGGCGATCCGTCCGTTCGTGCGGCTCCGAGCCGAGCGCCGCCGCAAGCTCCTCGGCGAGGGCGACACGCTTCTCGAATGTGGCGGCGGAACTGGGCTTCGATGTCCTGGCGGAACTGAAGAATCGTCGCGGGGCTTGTGCTAGTCTCCTGCATGGCGTACCTCCGTCGCCGCTGGTAACGGCGATCTGTTTGGGTCAAC
>DASPXV010000205.1:0-9860 GCA_035637115.1 Vicinamibacterales bacterium | reverse complement strand
GGTTCGACCGCCTGCAACGGCGCAACGAACCTGTCCTCGGGTTACCATGCGTGGGCGGACCCGCTCTCGTCGTCCACGGGCACGCGCTACTTCTTCACCAACACGACGGGCACGATCTGGCAGGCGACCAGCTCGATCGGCGCGGGCGGCAGCGACACCGCGTCACCCTCAGGCGGCACGGCGATTCAGTAGCGCCCAAAACGGAAGACGGAGGACGGAAGAAAGAAGTACGCTTCTTCTTTCTTCCGTTTTCTTTTCCGTCTTCCGTCTTCTTGCTTCCGTCTTCTTGCTTCCGTCTTACATGAAGCACCGTCGCGGCCTTTGGCTGCTTCTCGCGCTCGCCGTCGCGACCGTTCCGGTCGCCAACGTCTTCACGCTTTCCAAAGTCTTCTTCGTCCGCGACCTGACGATGGCGTTCCGGTCGCGATTCCTGTTTCTGCGTCATAGCATTTACTCCGGCACGTTCCCGCTGTGGGACCCGTACCCCGCGCATGGCCAGGCGGCCGTGAACGACGCGCTGTACCAGCTGTTCCACCTGCCGTCGCTGCTGATTCGGTTGCTGCTTCCGGAAATTCCTGCGTTCAACGTGTGGGTCGCGTTGCCGATCCCGCTGGCCGCCGCGGGCATGTACTTCTTTCTGCGGCGTCATCACGGTGAGCGCGTGTCCGCATTTGGCGCCGTGGCGTTCGCCGTGTCCGGGCCGATCATCTCCACCACGAACTTTCCGAACATGTCCTGGTCCGTCGCGGCGGTGCCGTACGTGTTCTGGGCGCTCGAACGACTGTTCGAGCGGCGTTCGCCGCGTGCAGTCGCGCTGCTAGCCATCACGATCGGCTGTCAGGCGCTGGCGGGGGAGCCCGTGTCGCTGGCGGCGACGCTCGCCATCGCCGGCGCGTATACGGTGTTCCAGGAAGGACGCTGGCGCGACCGGCGGCTCGTGCTCCTCGTCGGCGCCGGCTTTGCCGCGGGGCTGTTTCTCGCGGCGATCCAGTACGTGCCGCTCGCGGCGGCGGCGCGCGGCTCGATGCGCGGCACCATGGAAGCGAGCGACTTCTGGGCGTTCCATCCGCTCGCGTTGATCGAGCTGCTGGTGCCGCACTTCTTCGGCGATTACTTCCACTCGAACCTGCGAGAACTCGTCTGGATGCTCGCGCTGAACAGCCAGCGCGATCCCTTCTACTACACGATGTACGTCGGGTTGCCGATCGCGCTGCTTGCGGGCGTCGCGACATTTTCGGGGCGGCCGGGCACGCGGTTCTGGACGGTCGTGATTCTCAGCTGCGCGATCGCCTCGCTCGGACCCTACACACCGATCTACCCGGCGCTCCAGGAACTGGTGCCGCCGCTCAAGAGCTTCCGGTTCCCGGTGAAGTACTTCTCGCTGGCCGCGTTCGGGATCGCGACCCTCGCCGCCATGGCGTTCGAGTGGTTGCTCCACGCGGACGTGCCGCGCCGCGCGCTGCGCATCGTCCTGATCGTCACCGGCGTCGCCGCCGCACTGAGTTACGTCACCGTCGCGTGGGTGCTGCTCGCTCCCGCGCTTCCGATCAGGGGCTTCTTCCATCTGGCCGTGTGGGCGAACGTGCCGGCGCCGATCCAGGGAGCAGAGTTCGTCCTGTATCGCGCGCGTCCGCTCCTGACGTCACTGCTTCTGAAAATGATCTGCGGTGGATTCCTGCTGTGGCTTGCGGCCTCGGCCCGGCGCGAGCGGCGCCTCGCGCTCGCCGTGTTTTCCGCCTTCGCCGTCGTGGATCTGCTCGCGTCCAATTCGAGCGTGAATCCGACGACGGATCCGAAGATCCTGCAGCATCCGGCGTGGACGGAACTGATTCCCAAGGACATGCACGAGCGCGTGTACGTCGGCGGTCGTCTCGAGGGCTACGTCAACACGATGGACGTGGATGCGCCGAAATACGCGCGCTACCTCGACGAATACTCGGAACTGGAGCAGCGCTACATCATCGTCGGGCAATTCGTCTTTCACACATCCGGTCACCAGATCCGCGAGTCGATGTCATACGATCTGCCCGTGCTGTGGTCCACCGACTTCGCGCGCGCCGGCGGATGGTTCAAGATCGCGCCGCGCGAGGATCGCCTGCGGTTCCTTTCACGCGTGGGCACGCGGTTCGTGCTCCTGCCGACGCCGCCATATCCCGGAGCGACCCCGCTCGCGCGCATGGTCGGCGCCGACCAGTTGCAGTTGTACGACTACAACCCGGACGCACGCCGCGCCTATGTCGTGCCGGACGCGCTCATGGGGCCGGATGTGGACTGGCAGATCCACGGCCTGTTCCTGGCGCGATTCGATCCGACGCGCGGCGTGCTCGTCAGCGAACCGCCGCCGCTGCCCGCGGGCAAGCCGGGGCCATCGGTGCCCGCGTTTGCGACGTTCGTCGAAGACGGACTCAATCGCGTGGTCCTGCGCGCCGGCGCCCCGCACGACGCGTACCTCGCACTGCTCGACACGTACGACCCCGACTGGCACGTCACCGTGGATGGCGAGCCGGCGGCGCTGATGCGCGCCAACGGCCTGTTCCGCGCGGTCCACATCGCGACCGGGCAGCACACCGTCACGTTCACGTATCGCCCGAGGAAGTTCTACATCGGCGCGGCTATCAGCACCGCCACGGCGGCCTTCCTCGCAATCTGCTGTGCGTGGAGGCGCCCGGGTGACTAGGGCGAGGTCCTGGTCCCTTTTCGTCGCCTTCGTCGCCCTCCTGCCCGTTCTCGGGATTTTCACGACTCACCGGATTTTTTTCGTCCGCGACCTCTCGTTCTTTTTCTGGTCGCGGCATCTCTGGCTGCGGGACACGATCTTCAGCGGCCAGATGCCGTGGTGGGATCCATACGTCGCAAGCGGGCAGTCAGCGATTGCCGATGCGTTGAACCAGCTCGTGATGCCGCTCACGCTTGCGGTGCGGCTCCTGCCGTCAGACGTCGTCTCGTTCAACCTGTGGGTCGCGCTGCCGCTGCCGATTGCCGCGCTCGGCACGTTTGCGTTCCTGCGGCGTCAGCTCGATCTCCCCGCGGCGGCGTTGGGTGCGTGCATCTTTGCGCTGTCCGGCCCCGTCGTCTCAATGCTCAATTTGCCCAATCTCGCGTGGTCCGTGGCGCTGATGCCATGGGTACTTTTTGCCTGCGAGATGGGTCCCGGGCTCGTCGCTCTCATGTTCGCGCTGCAGGCGCTGTGCGGCGAGCCGGTGACCTGGACGGCAACGGGGTTGCTGGCAGCTTTCTTGATCTTCCGCCTGAAGGCGGAAGCTACTCAGTCTAACTTTGCAGCTACTCAGTCGAACGTTGTAGCTACTCAGTCGAACGTTGTAGCTTCCGCCTTCAGGCGGAGGACTCTTCTGCTATCGGGCCTCGCCGCCGGCGCGCTGCTCGCGTCGGCGCAACTCGTGCCGACGTTCCTTGCGGGCATCCGCGCGCACCGCGCGGCGCTGGCGACACCGGATTTCTGGTCACTGCATCCAGCCAGCCTGTGGGAGACGATCGCGCCGAACCTGTTCGGCAACTACTACGACGCATTCCTCGCCGATCTGCCCTGGATGGGCGCGCTCAACTTCGGGCGCGATCCATTTTTCTACTCAATCTATGTGGGCCCGCTGGTGCTGCTGCTCGCCGTTGCGGGTGCGCTGTCATGGCGCGAGAAGACAAAGCGCTTGTTCTGGGTTGTGGTCGCTGTTGTCGCTGTAATCGCCGCGCTCGGCGGCTACACGCCGCTCTATCCGCTGGTTCGAAAACTCGTGCCGCCGCTGATGTACTTCCGTTTCCCCGTGAAGTACATCATCTTCGCGGTATTCGCGTGCGCGGTGCTCGCCGCGCATGGGTGGTCCACGATTCTTCCGCCAAAAGGAAAGGACCTTCCGCCAAAAGGAAATGGCCTTCCGCCTAAAGGCGGAAGCCACTCGGTCGGTTCGTGGCTTCCTGTGGTAGGGGGTCTTGCACTCCTGGGACTGCTTCTGTCGCTCGCGACACTGCGGATGCCGGAGCTGGTCACGCGGCGCACGCACTGGCTCGCCGTGAGCAGCCATTTGAAAGATCCCGCCGCCGGCGCCGCGTTTCTCGCACGATCCGCGCCGCCACTTGCAGCGCGGTTCTTCGGACTTCTGCTGGGCGGTTGCGTACTGCTCGCGGGGGCCGCGCGCCAGCGGCGTGTCGCCGCCGTGCTGTTCGTGGCAGTCTGCGCGGACCTGGCGATTACCAATGCGCCCCTCAACATCATGATGGACGCCGCGAAGCTCGCCCCCCCATCCTGGTATCGCACGTCGGCAGGCTCCCAGCGGGTCTATATCGGCGGTCGTATGCGCGGCTACATGAATGGGGGGGATCGCGACGGTGTTCCCACCTGGCAGATCCCTGCAGAGGCGACGGCCATCGAAGGGCGCATGGAACTGAACGCGCTTCTGCCCATGGCGCCGTCCGGGTGGCGCGTGCGGGAGGCGCTTTCTTATGACCTTCCCTACCTCTGGCCCGCCGAGTACGAAGGGACCGTTCGCCGCTTCGAGCAGGCGAGCGCCGAGGAACGCGCCGCGTTCCTTCGTCGAAGCGCCGTGCGCCGCTGCGTGTACCCGGAAACGGAGCAGCGGCAGTTCCGCCTCGTGGCCGACGTGGGGGACTGGAACATGCGCGTCTTCGAATGCAATGCCGGGGCAACGCGCGCGTACCTCGCATCGAACGTGGCGGTCGCGTCGAACGCGACGGACCTCTCGTGGCAACGCGAGGCGCTCTTCGATCTGTCGCTCCGCGATGACGCGGCGCGTGTCGAGCGAATGCCGCTCGTGTCAGGTACGTCGGGAACGCCCGGTCCGGACTCGGTGCAGATCGTCGAAGACCGCGCGAATTCGGTCACGGTTGTCGCCACGCTTCGAACGGCGGGCGTGCTGGTTCTCCGTGACACCTACGACCCATCGTGGCACGCCACTGTTGACGGCGTGCCTGGAGACATGGTCCGCGCCAACGCGCTCTACCGCGCCGTGGCGCTGCCGCCCGGACGGCACATAATCAGGTTCTCCTACAGACCGCGCGAGTTCATCATCGGTCTAATGATTTCGATGGTGACGGGATTGATGCTGATCGTCGTGAGTTCAAAGGGTTCAAAGGGTTCAAGGGGTTCAAACGGGTCGGCGGGGTTCACGCTGATTGAGCTGATGATTGTGCTCGCGATCATCGGCATCCTGCTCGCCATTGCGTTCACTGAGTATCGCGGCATGCAGGCGCGCGGGAATGATGCGTCGGCGGTTGGATCCTTGCGCGCGATCGCGACGGCGCAGTGGCAGTTCGCCTCGACGTGCGCCAACGGGAAGTATGCGACGACGCTGCCGGGGCTGGGGCAGGTGGTGCCGGTCACTGGACATGCGTTTCTGAGTCCCGACCTCACGTCGGCAGAGGCGTTCGAGAAGTCGGGCTACATGTTCCAGATGGCCGCCAAGCCGCTGGACCAGGCGCCGCCCGCGTGCAACGGCGCCGCGGTGGCCGAGGGATACGCGGCGACGGCGGATCCGGTGAAGCCCGGTGTGAGCGGAAATTTCTTCTATGGCGTGAACGCGGATCGGGTCTTGTACGTCGACGAGCAGCAGACCTACACGGGCAATCTCGGGGAGTCAGGCGCGGCCAATCACGGCGGGGAAGTGAAGTAGAATATTGCGTCCCATGTCACCTCTGGCGCGCAAGTTGTTGACTCTGTTTGGCGTGCTCGGCCTCGGCGCCTCGAGCGCGGCGACCTACGTTCATTACAACCTGATTCGGAATCCGGACTACTCGAGTTTCTGCGACATCAACGCCACGGTGTCGTGCAAGGCGGCGTATCTGAGTCGCTACGGTTCCATCGCGGGCGTACCCGTCGCGGTCGGCGGCGTCATCTTCTTCGCCTGGGTGCTGCTGATGCTCTGGGGTTCGGCCGGCAAGAGCCGCATCAAGGACAGCGCGCCGGCGTATCTGTTCGCGGGTTCCACGCTCGCACTCGCATTCGTGCTGTACCTCGCCTACGCATCCTTCTTCATTCTCAAGGAAGTCTGTCCCCTGTGCGTCGCGACCTACGTCGCGGTGATCGGCGTGTTCATTGTTTCGGGAGGAGCCAGTTCCGTGCCCATGTCGTCATTACCGAAGCGCATCCTGACCGACATGCGGGTGCTCGTCGCGACACCGCTCGCGCTGGTCATCACGCTGGTGTTCCTGGCCAGCGCCGGCTGGAGCGTGTCCGTGTTCCCGCACGAAGCGGAACGGCCCGTCGTCCCCCTCGCCCCTCCGATCAACCAGGATCAGCGCAGCGAGCTGGAAAAGTGGTGGGAGCTTCAGCCGGTCAAGGCGAACTTTCCGTTTTCGAACGACGGCGCGAAGGTGATGATCGTCGAGTTCGCCGATTTCCAGTGCCCCCACTGCAAGCAGATGTACTTCGGCTACAAGGCGATCCTCGACAAGTACCTGGCATCCAATCCGAAGGACGTGAAGTTCGTCTTCAAGACCTGGCCGCTCAATAACAACTGCAACGCGAGCGTCCCGAGCGTGCACTTCGCGGCATCGTGCGAGGCGTCATCCGCGTACATCATGGCCAAACCGAAGGGCACGGCGGACAAACTGAAGGACTGGTTCTTCACGCACCAGGAGGAGCTGAGCCCGGCGACCGTTCGCCGCGCGGCGGCCGACGTCGGCGGCATCAAGGACTTCGACGCGCAGTACTCGAAGACGATCCAGGAAGTGAAGACGGATGCCGCGATCGGTTCCGCGCTCGGCGTCGATTCCACGCCGTCGTTCTTCGTGAACGGGAAGCGGATTCCGGGAGGGGGCATGGCGCCCCAGTACTTCGACGCGCTCATCGAGCTGGAGTTGAAGCGCGCCCCGAAGTGAGCGCCATCCGCACCCGCGCGCTCAGCAAGGACTACCACGTCGGTTTCTGGCGCCCGCGCCCCTACCGCGCGCTGGACAACCTCTCGATCGACGTGGCGCCGGGGGACGTCTTCGGTTTTCTCGGCCCCAACGGTGCCGGCAAGACGACAACGCTGAAACTGCTGATGCAGCTCGTCTTCCCGACGAGCGGCGACGCCGAGATTCTGGGACGGCCGGTTGGTGACGTCGGCGTCCGCCGCCGAATCGGCTACCTCCCCGAGAATCCGTACTTTTACGACCACCTGACCGCCGAAGAACTGCTCGACTACTATGGGCGCCTCTTCGGCATGTCCGCCGCGCATCGCCGCGCGCGCATTTCCGCCACGCTCGAGCGAGTCGGTATCGGTCCGGAACGGCGTCTTGCGCTGAGAAAGTTCTCCAAAGGCATGCTGCAGCGCGTCGGCATCGCGCAGGCGCTGCTGAACGATCCCGAGGTCCTGTTCCTCGACGAACCCATGTCGGGACTGGATCCGCTCGGCCGGCGTGACGTGCGCGCGCTCATGCTCGAATTGCGCGATCAAGGCCGCACGATCTTCTTCAGCTCCCACATCCTGTCGGATGCCGAGGCGCTCTGCAGCCAGGTCGCGATCATCGCCAAAGGGCAGCTCGCCGCCGCCGGACGCCTCGCCGACCTGCAGCATTTCGCGGTGCTCGGCTGGGAGCTGGTGATGTCCGGCGTTCCCGCGGCCGCACTGGATCGCATCCGCGCGCGGGCGCGTCGCGTGCAATCCATCGCAGGCGATCGTTACGTGATCGATCTTCCGCCCGACGGCAAGCCCGAGGAAATGCTGCGCGAGCTGACCGCCGCAGGCGCGACGCTGGTGTCGCTGAACCCGCTGCGCGAGACGCTCGAAGAGCTGTTCGTCCGCCGCGTCGCGGAAGTCGGCAATGGAGCCAGGCCGTGAACGCCGCACGCTGTGTCGCCGTCGCCGTTTTCCGCGAGTCGGTACGCGATAAGGTGTTTTACAACCTCGTGCTGTTCGCCGTGCTCCTCGTCGGCGCCTCCGTCCTGATCGGACAGCTCACGGCGGGGCAGGACGTCAAGATCATCAAGGACCTCGGACTCGCGGCCACGTCGCTGTTCGGTCTTTTCATCGCCATCTTCGTCGGCATCAGCCTCGTGTCGAAGGAGGTCGATCGCCGCAGCGTCTATCCGCTGCTCGCAAAGCCCGTGCGTCGCACCGAGTTCATCGTCGGTAAATACTGCGGGCTCCTGCTGACGCTGCTCGCGAACGTGATTGTGATGGCGATCGCGCTATATGCGGTGCTGTTCTTCCTCGCGCGAGGCGTCCCGTCCCAGCTCCAGCGTGCGTGGGACACGCCGGCGCTCGATCCCGCGCTGCTCAAGGCGATCGCACTCATTTATCTGAATCTTGCGGTCGTCACCGCCGTTGCGCTGTTCTTCTCGACCTACTCGAGTCCCATCCTCTCGGCAATCTTCACCCTTGGCATATACGTCGTCGGGCAGTTCAACGCCGATCTGAAGCATTTCGATCGCATCGTGGATTCCCCTGCGGCGATTGCGGTGGCGAAAGCCTGTTATTACGTGCTGCCGGATTTCGCGAAGTTCGACGTCAAGCTCGCCGTCGTCCACGGCGTTCCCGTTTCGGGCACCTACATGGCCGCCACGGCCGCGTACGCCGCTCTCTATGTCGCGGCGCTGCTGTGCGGGGCCGTCGTCATCTTTTCGCGGAGAGACTTCAAGTGACGCGCGTGACCGCGGGCGTCGCCGCGGCGATGTGCCTCGGTGGCGCGGTCATGCTGCACGCGGCGCAGGACCGCTGGACGCCGCCCTCCGTCGATCGCCCCGAGCTGCTCTACGTCCGGTCGCCAGCCGTCGTGAAGCGCGCGGTGCTGGGATATGACGCGATTGTGGCAGACGTCTACTGGATCCGGGCGTTGCAGCACTTTGGCGAAGAGCGGTTGTCGCCGCCGCAGCACGTCCGTACGTACGCGCTGCTGTATCCACTGCTCGATCTGACGACGACGCTCGATCCGTACTTCAGCATTGCGTACCGATTCGGATCGATCTTTCTCGGCGAGCCGTATCCCGGTGGACCTGGACGTCCAGACGAGGCAGTCGCGCTCCTCGAGAAGGGGCTCACGGCGCAGCCCGCCAAGTGGCAGTACATGCAGGACCTCGGGTTCGTCTACTACTGGCACCTGCGAGACTTCAACGCCGCGGCGAGTGCATTTCAGCGCGCCGCGGATATGCCCGGCGCCCCGAGCTGGCTTCGACCGCTTGCCGCGGTAACGCTGGCTGAAGGTGGCAATCGAAAGGCGTCACGCGCGCTCTGGCAGCAGCTCGCGCAATCCGAAGAACCGTGGTTGAGCGACGCCGCAACGTTGCGCCTCGCGCAGCTCGATGCCATGGAAGTCATGGAAGCGTGGCGCAATTTCCGTCGCCAACGCGGTGTCACGCCCCCCCTGCCGCTGGATCCCTCGGGCACGCCGTTCGCGATCGATCCATTAACGGGCGACATCACCGTCGCGCGGGAATCGAAGCTCTTTCCGCTTCCCGGACAGATCCAGGCACCACGCTGATGCTCTTCCCTCCAGGCTTCCCGGAGATCGTCCTGGTGCTCGCCGGGCTTTGTATCGGGAGCTTCCTGAACGTCTGCATCCATCGGCTGCCCCTGAAGCTCTCGGTCGTGCACCCGCGCTCGCGCTGCCCCCACTGCGGCTACACGCTGCGCTGGTACGACAACATCCCCGTCGTGAGCTACGCGCTTCTTCGCGGACGCTGCCGATCGTGCTCGCGGCCGATCTCGATGCAATACCCGATCGTCGAGCTGGTCACGGCGATCGTGTTCCTCATGCACTCGTATGCCTTCGGGCTGACGCCGCTGCTTCTTGTACGTCTGGTCCTGGGCTGCGCTCTGATCGTGCTCTTCATGATCGATCTCGAGCACCAGATCCTGCCCGACGTAATCACGCTGCCCGGAATCGTCGTCGGTCTCGTCGCGAGCTTTTTC
>DASPXV010000204.1:0-28710 GCA_035637115.1 Vicinamibacterales bacterium | reverse complement strand
ACGCGTGACTTACGAAGAATCCGGCCGGCTCCTCGAGTTCTATGAAGAGGGGCTGCAGGGATACACCTACCTCGAAGAGCCCAGAGAAAAGTAATCCCCGTCGGGCCGAGGGCATAGGGCAGGGAACCTTTCCACCGTCTTGCAGGAATACTGAGATGCGAGACTATCTGGTCGCCGCCTCGGTATCGGGGAACCCTTTCGTTGCGGGCGTTCGCGCCAGGCCGCGCGCGCAAGAGAAGCGAATTCGCTGGACCAGTACCGCGCCCACGCGATGCGGCCGCGCTGCCTCGCATCCTCCGCAAGTTGCGCTGCCGTCGCGACCGTCTCTTCGGCGTGCCGATCGTGGACCCCGGGCAGCAGCAGTCGCAGCGCGAGGCGGTATAGAACAGTCATGCTTTACGTGGCAGGAGCCGCTTGTCGCGAGCCATGGCTACCGCCCGCGCCAGCCGCTCGGCTTCCGCCTGCGCCACTTTGCGGCCTGCGCTGCGGATGCGGTAACAGCGCCGTGGCGCGCCGCCGGTCTCCGATGGCGCGTCCACTTCGGCGATCAGGCCGGCATCCAGCATCCGCTTGATCGCGGCATACAGCGTGCTCGCGGTGAGACGAATCTCGCCGTCCGTGCGCGCGGAGATGTCCTGGAGGATGGCGTACCCGTGCAGATCCCCGCCGTCCACGAGCGACAGGAGGATCTGGAACGCCTGGGGCGTCAGCGGTGTGGAAAAGGAGTCGGCCATGGGCAAGTATACCGTTAGACGGTATACTTGCCCCGGAAGGTTGCTCTACTTGACGGAGGCCTTGGCGGGCTGCTGCGCGTCCTTGGTTACCGTCGCGGACGTCGAGGCGGTCGAGGTATTCCGCGCGCGATCGCTGCAGCTCACATTCAGCGAGTAGACCCGCGCGGAGCCGTTCGGGTCCAGGTCAGCGCGCACGCTGGCGGTCAACGCTCCCGTAATCATGTAGTCCGTAGCCGGCGCGCCGGTCACGGATGTCAGCGAGCAGCTCGGGTTCGCATCGACGTCATCGGTCGCATTCACCGTCAGGACCACCGGCACCCACTTGCCGTTCGGCGGCCAGATCGCGGACGGCGTCGCGAATACGCCGCTGATGACCGGCGCGGTCGTATCCGGCGGCACCACGACGGCCGTGGACCCGTTGCTGCTGTTGCCCGCGACGTCGGAGCAGCGCACGATCAAGGTATACGTGCGTCCACCCACCGCGCGGAGTTTCGCCGTCAGCGGCCCAGTGATCGCGTAGTCATCGGCGGTCATCGCAGTCGCGCTGATGCTCGTCAGGGCGCAGACCGGCGCGTCATCCACGTCGTCGGTCGCGGACACCAACACGCTGACCGCGACCAGCGCGTCGTTCGGCGGCCAGATCGTCGAGGGTGATGCCGTCACGGAGGCGATCACCGGCGCGGTCGTATCCGGCGGAACGGTGACGTTCACGGATGACCATGCCACGTTATTCGACGCGTCCACGCAGAGCTCGTTGAACGTATAGGTGCGTCCACCGACCGCGCGCACCGTGCCCGTGTTCGCGCCCGTGACGTTGAAGTCGGTCGGCGCGGTTCCAGGTCCGGTAATGTTCGCCAGCTTGCAGACAGGCGTCTGGCCTGAGTCATCGGTGGCCGTCGCCGCCGTCGTGACCGTCACGTTCTGCCCCTTCGGCGGGTAGATGACGGATGGCGTCGCGGTCAGGCTCGTGAACACCGGCGCCGTCGTATCGGGCGGCACGACGACGTCGACCGACGACGTCGACGCGTTTCCACTCGCGTCCGCACAACGGACCGCGAACGAGTAGAGGGCGCTTCCCGCCGCGCGAACCGATGCCGTCAGCGGACCGGTGAGGCTCGCGAACGAGCTCGGCGCACCGTGCGTGTCGATACCAGAGATGGCGCAGACGGGTGATGGATCGACGCTGTCGACCGCCGTCACTGCGACCTGGACCGGCACCATGGCGTCGTTCGGCGGAGTGATGCTCGAGGGGTTCGCGCTGAGCGACGTGATCGCAGGCGGCGTCGTGTCGGCCGTCGCGGCGACCTTCGTCAAGCGGAAGACCGCGGTGGCGCCGTTGAAAGTGCCTTGACCGGCGATCGTGCCGTCGGCTGCGACGGCCTTCGCCTGCGTGAGCAGCCAGCCCGCGCCGTTATCGAGCAGCGTATTGAGGTCGTTGGACCCGTCGGCGTCCGTGTGCACGAACGCGTGGAACGTGTTTGCCGAAGGCGGAAGGAACCAGCCGACGCTCGTGCCGGCCGCGATCGACTCCGTGTTGCCCAGCGAGGAGCCGAACGTTGCGTCGAGGTTCTGCAGCGTGCCCTCGAGGTTCTGCAGCGTCCTCTCGAACCGGAATGCATGCGTCCCGCCGACACCGTCGGCCTGGCCGCCGACGTGTCCGTCCCCATCGATCGCGCAGCCCGCGCTGAACCCGCCCGGGCCGTTGAAGCTGCCGATTTCGACTGCCGCCGTCGCCCCGGGATCGAGCCTGAAAGCATGTTGCACGCCCGACAGGTTCGGGCTGGAACCAGCGATCTGGCCGGCGTCGTTGATGCCGCACGCGGTCGCGTTTGCTCCGAGCGACGGCAGCGCGATCGCGGGCAGGTCGCGATGCGCGACAAAGGCCGTCGTGCCGATTGAGGAGTAGGAGTAACCGACCACATCCCCCGCGCCGTTGATCGCAAAACCGAACGACATGAATCCGCCGGCGAGCGGCGCGATGTCGTCGACCACGCCGAAGGCGTCGACGCCGCGATAGCGGAATGCGTGCAGCGCGCCGTCGGGATTGAAGTAATAACCCGCGAGGTCGCCAGAGGCGTTGATGCCAAAGGCAAGGCTGAAAGTATTGTCGAGGCCCTGGAGGGTTTCCCAACCGTGGCCGTTGGTGAAGCGGACGGCGCGAGGCCCTGATGGTCCCTGCACGTATCCGGAAACCTGCCCCGCGGCGTTAATACCGGTAATCGTGGGAACCAGCCCGCCGAGGCTTCCCAGATTTTCAACCGTATAGTGCGCCGCATCTGCCCGCAGGGACTGGTGCCAGGGAAACAGGACCAGTAAAACCGCCATCAACGCAAAGGTGTATCGCCTCATCAGCGACCTCCGCGCCAACAGATAGCAACCGGAGTACCTCTGTCGAGCTTTCCCCGGGAAGTGCTGACCTTACAGTCCGTTAGAGGCGTTTCGTGACCGTGTGCGGTCGTGTGCGCATGGGCGTTCAGGTCACACAATCGACCACTGGATCACCTTTATGCGATCGGCGGCGGTTTGCCGGGCGCTACCTCTTTAACATGGCGTCGCGTTTCGCCTTGAACTCGTTGCCCGTCTTCCATTCAGGCATCCGGTCGGCGTTCGCAACCCGGTAACCAACGGCGAACAGGAGCTGTGCGTCCTCGGCGGCCCCGCTCAGATCCCAGTCCGGTTTCACCTCGTCGGAGGGGGCGTGGTAGTCCTTCTCGGTGTACTCGTCGCGCTTGGCTTTTCCCCACTCAGGAGATTTTCCGATGTAGTCGACACCCGCGTCCGGGTCGAGCGCCGGCACTCCCTGCTTCGCGAAGTTGAAATGATCCGAGCGGTAGTAGAACCCTTTCTCGGACTCCGGGTCTGGCGTGATCGTCCGGCCCTGCTCCTGCGCCGCCTGCCGCAAGTAGTCGTCCAAATCCGACGCGCCCAGCCCGATCACCGAGATGTCTTTCGTGCGCCCCCACTGGTTGACGCCGTCGATATTGATGTTCGCAGCGGTCTTCGCGATCGGATACAGAGGATTGAGCGAGTAGTACTCGGAGCCGATGAGCCCCTTTTCTTCTGCAGTCACCATCAGGAATAAAAACGACCGCTTCGGCCGCGGCTGCACCTGCTTCAGCGCCTTCGCGATTTCGAGCACCGTGGCGACTCCGGTCGCGTTATCGAGGGCGCCGTTGTAGATCGTGTCGCCGTTGACCGGTGCGCCGATGCCGAGGTGATCCCAGTGCGCCGAGTAGACGACATATTCATCCTTCAGTGCTGGATCGCTGCCCTCCAGCTTCGCGACCAGGTTGCGCGAGTCGATCGTGCGGAGCTTGTTCGCCACCGCCATCGACGCTTTCACGCCGAGCGGTATGGGCTTGAACTCACGCGTGAGCGCCTGTTTCTTCAGTGCGTCGAAGTCCTGGCCGCCCATGGCGAAAAGTTTCTTCGCCGCATCGAGGGTGATCCACCCCTCGATGTTCGCCTTGTTCATGTTCTTGTCTGGTGCGACGAGATCGAACTTCTCGTTGAGATTCCCCTGTACGACCGAGAATGGATAACCGGCCGGACCCGTCTCGTGCACGATCAGGATCGCCGCCGCGCCCTTGCGGGCGCCTTCCTCGAACTTGTACGTCCAGCGGCCGTAGTAGGTCATCGCCTTCCCCCCGAAGGTCTTCGGATCGAGGGCGGATGCGTTGCCTGGATCGGGCACCGCAGGATCGTTGACGAGGACGACGATCGTCTTCCCCTTCACGTCCACATCTTTGAAGTCGTTCCAGTTGTACTCCGGCGCCTCGACGCCGTAGCCGGCGAACACGACGTCGCTGTTGGTGATCGATGCGGCCGGCGCGACATGTTTGGACCACGCCACCACGTCATCGCGCCACTTCAGCGGCAGCGTCTGCGTGCCTTTCGTAAAGGTGAGCGGCTTCGTTTCCGAGCCTGTGATCCCGACGAGCGGGACCTTCTGAATGTACGTCCCGTCGGGGTTTCCAGGCTGAAGTCCCAGATCCTTGAAACGCATCTCGAGATACCCGACGGTGATCTCTTCGCCGACAGTACCGGGCGCGCGTCCCTGGAACTTGTCGGACGACATCTTCTTCGTCGTGTCGAGGATCGCGGCGGCATCGATCCTGGGCATCGCGGACAGCGCGAGGCCCGGTGGTGGCGCGGTACCCTGTGCCGCGGGCTGGGACGCGGGCGCGGCCGATTGCGGAGGTGCCTGGTCGCGGCTGCAGCCGGCAGCGAACACGGCCGCGATGAGGGCGGTCAGCGTGACGCGAGAGAGAATGGACATCCCCGCATTGTATGGCAGCTACCGCCGCCGATTTTTCTCGGCAGTAAGCGGGCGCTCAGGATCGCCTACCCGAAACCACCGATACCCGTACGGCTCCATCTCGATGACATGCCGTCCTATTTCGTCCGGTTCGCTGCGATCCTGCGACAGCAGGTTGACGAGCGGACAGGGAGGGCGGCCGTCCACGCGCAGCCGTACCTTCGTTGTTCGATCCGCGAAATTGTGCAGCACGATGGTACAGCGATCGTTCCAGTCGTACTGGATTCCGAGAACGTGGCCAGGCATGCGCGGCAGAAGCTGCCACCCGCCCCAGCCGATCTCCGGGCATTCCTTGCGCATGCGGATGATCCGTTCCGTCCAGTTCAAGAGCGAGTTCGGATCGCGGCGCTGGTCCGCGACGTTGACCCGCTGAAACCCGAACACGTCGTCGTCGATCACCTTCCGGATTGGCCGGCGCCCGATTGTGAATCCGCCGTGAGGCTGCGCTGACCACTGCATTGGCGTGCGCACGGAATACCGCTCGGGAAGATCGAGGTCGTCTCCCATGCCGATCTCGTCGCCGTAGCGGATGACTGGCGTGCCCGGCAGCGTGAACAGCAGGCTGTTTGCCAGCTCGATGCGGCGCCGATCGTTATTGAGCATCGGCGCAAGCCGGCGGCGGATGCCGCGGTCGTAGAGCAGCATGCGCTTCTGCGGCGCGAACTGCGCGAACACCTGCTCGCGCTGGCGATCCGTCAGCCGGCCGAGATCGAGCTCGTCGTGGGCCCGGAGGAAAATGCCCCACTGGGCCGCATGAGGCCGTTCGTAGGTTTGCAGCAGCGCCTTTCGCAGCGGAGCCGCATTACCGGTTGCCAGCGTATAGAACATTCGCTGGTTCACCCAGAAGTTCAGCAACATCTGCACGCGGTCCCCCTCCTCGCCGAAGTAGTGCAGCGTCTGCTGCGGCGGCACGTTGGCTTCGGCGAGCATGATCGCGTCGCGGCGGCGCCACTGGAGGAAGTCGCGCATGTCGTGCAGCAGGTCGTAATCGCGCGTCGGCCGCACCTTCGCTCCCTTTCGCTCGATCAGAAAGGGAACCGCGTCCATGCGGAACCCGGAGACGCCAAGCTGCAGCCAGAACCCCATCACGCGGGTGATCTCCTCCTTGACCGCCGCGTCGTGCGTGTCCAGGTCCGGCTGAAAATCGTAGAAGCGATGAAAGTAGTACTCGCCGGCTTTCACGTCGCGCGTCCACGTGGACGCTTGAACGCCGGGAAACACCATGCCCTTGTTCCACTTGGGTGGGCGCGTCTTCGACCAGACGTAATACTGGCGGTACGGAGAGTCCGGATCGCTCCGCGCCGCCTTGAACCACGGATGCTGATCGGAGGTGTGATTCACGACGAGATCCACGATCACCCGCATACCCAGCTGTCGCGCCTGATTCAGGAACTCGACGACTTCACCAAACGTGCCGACGCGCGGGTGGACACCGTAGTAATCCGACACGTCGTATCCGTCGTCTTTATTCGGCGAGCCATAGAACGGCATCAGCCAGATGCAGGTGACACCGAGGCCGGCAAGGTACGCGAGCTTGTCGGTCAGGCCGACGAAGTCGCCGCAGCCATCCCCGTTCGAGTCGATGAAGGTCTCGACGTTCAGGCAATAGATGATCGCGTTCTTGTACCAGAGGTCATGAATCACGAACCGTCGAGGCAGCAAGGCTTGTGCCCGGCACGGCCCTTGACACATATGAACATAGGTATATGATGGCAGGCCTATGAACGAACGGACGACCGTCGATCTTCTCCAGGGGACGCTTGCCGCGCTGATCCTGAAGTCCTTGAGCTGGGGGCCTTTACATGGCTACGGCATCGCCCGGTGGATCCAGCAGGTCACCGAGGATGAGCTGCTCGTCGAAGAAGGATCGCTCTATCCCGCGCTGCACCGGCTGCAGGCGCGGGACCTCGTGACGTCGCAATGGACTACGTCGGAAACCAACCGCCGCGTTCGCTGCTACAGCCTGACGGAGCAGGGGAGGCAGCAGCTCCGCGCTGAGCTCTCGCGATGGGAGCGCTTCTCGGTCGCCGTCTCGCGCGCGTTGCAGGCGCGCAAACCCTCCAAAGCTGTATGAACACGGCGGGACGTCCGGAGCGCCGGATCTGGCACGACACGAAGGCCGACGCAGACGACGAGATCGCGTTTCACCTCGAAATGCGCGAGCGGGATTTCCGCGAGCGCGGCATGACGGACGGGGAAGCGCGCGCGGCGGCGCAGCGCCGCTTCGGCAGCATCGAAAACATCACTACGCAGGTGCGGCGGATCGACGACCAGTCCGCACAGCGGAAACGGCGGACCGGCATGTGGACCGATTTGCGACAGGATATCGTCTACGCGTTACGCGGCCTCCGCCGCGCGCCGGGCTTCACCGCGACCGCGGTCCTCACGCTGGCGCTTGGCATCGGCGCCAACACGGCGATTTTCAGCGTCATCAACACTGCGCTGCTGCGGCCACTCCCGTACGTCGACGCGGATCGCCTCGTCTTCGTCTGGAACACGCGCAACGGCACGCCGGAGCCGCTCGGCCCGGGCTGCATGATGGACATCCGAAGGCAGTCCACCAGCTTCAGCGGATTCGCGGGTCTCAGCCACATGTCGTTCAACATCATCGGTAACGGCGATCCGGAACGGCTGATGGGATCGAGCGTGGCTTCGAGCTTCTTCGATGTGCTCGGCGCGCGCCCGCTGCTCGGCGAGCCGTTTCACACTAACGCCGCAGACTGGTCGGCCGTCGTGCTGTCGCATCGCTTGTGGGTGCGCAGATTCGGATCCGACCCGTCGATCATCGGCCGCACGATCACGCTCAACGGCAAGCCGAGGCAGATCGTGGCCGTGATGCGGCCCGACTTCTTCTGGCCGCTGATCACGGGGAAGCCCGCCGCCATTCCGGGTCCCGAGCTGTGGGTTCCCGGAGGAATCGGCGATATTCCCCGCGCCGCGATCGACGAGGAACGCGACATGACCGGCAGCCGCAACGCCGGATACCTGAGGGCGATTGCACGGCTGAAGCCGGGCGTCTCGCTCGGCCAGGCGCGCGCCGAGGTGGCGGCGATCGGCGAACGCATGTCGCGCGAGCACCAGGACGACGGCGGACGCGGCGCGACGATCGTGGGCGTGCGCGATCAGTTCTTCGGCCCCGCGAAGCGGCCGCTCGTCATCCTGTCGGGCATCGTGGCCTTCGTGCTGGCGATCGCGTGCGCGAACGTCGCTGGCCTGCTGCTCGGCCGCGGCACGGCGCGCCGCCGCGATCTCGCGCTCCGCCGCGCGCTCGGCGCGACGCGCGCGCGCATTATCCGCCAGTTGCTGACGGAATCGACCGTTCTTGCACTGGCCGGCGCGCTTGGTGGAATCGTCCTGGCCTGGTGGGGAATGGCGAGCCTGAGTGCGGCAGCGCCGACCGACTTCATCGCCGACAACTCGCTGCACCTTGACGCGCGCGT
Organism: Vicinamibacterales bacterium; assembly: GCA_035637115.1. Classification (GTDB taxonomy): domain Bacteria; phylum Acidobacteriota; class Vicinamibacteria; order Vicinamibacterales; family 2-12-FULL-66-21; genus JAICSD01. The sequence continues at coordinate 20,218 of DASPXV010000204.1, read as the reverse complement.
GCTGGCGTTCGCGCTGGGTGTCTCGGTGATCTGCGGCCTCGGGTTCGGCGCAGTTCCGGCGCTGCAGCTTTCCCGCGACGCGCTTGCCGGCGCACTCGGCGAAGGTGGCGCGCGCTCGTCCGGTTCCCGTCGCGCGGGGCACACACGCGACCTCCTCGTCGCAGTCGAAATCGCGGTGGCGGTGGTGCTCCTGGTTGGATCTGTTCTTTTCGTCCGCAGCTTCCTGCACTTGTCGCGCGTCGATGTCGGACTCGATACACGCAACCTGCTCACGTTCGACGTCAGTCTCACCGGCGAGCGGGCTCAGTTGCAGTCCCGGCAGGTGCAGTTCTACGAGGCGCTGCAGCAGCGGCTTTCGCAGGTGGCCGGCGTTCGCGCGGTGGGCGCCGCAGTGACGCTGCCGATCGGCGGCGACGATTTCGCCACGCCCTATCGTCCGGAAGGACGCGCGTTTCCGGACGCCGCATCAGTCCCTCGTGCCGGCTACCAGGTGATCACGCCCGGCTATTTCACAGCCATGGGCATTCCGCTGAAGGGGGGCCGCGACCTGCGGTCGTCGGACCTGCGAGACTCAGAACCGGTCGTCGTCGTGAACGAACAATTCGCGCGCGAGGCTTGGCCCGGACAGGATCCAATCGGTCGGCGTCTGAAGTTCGATCCGTCCGACACAGCGTGGACGCGTGTCGTCGGCCTCGTGGCAGACGTGCGTCATTTCGGACCGGCGAGCCCGCCGCGTCCCGAGGTGTACCAGCCGGATTCTCAGCGCTCCTTCCCCTTCATGGCGTTCGTCGTCCGAACGGAAGCAGATCCTGCATCCGTGATTCCGTCGCTTCGCCGTACGGCGGCGGAACTCGATCCAACCCTGCCGCTTGCGGGGCTGAAGACGATGGACGAGCACCTGCAACGATCGCTGGCACGGCCGCGATTCTTGTCGACCCTCGTGACCGCTTTCGGAGCACTCGCGGTCACGCTCGCGCTCGTCGGCATCTACGCGATGATGGCGTGGTCGGTCAGCGAGCGGCGGCAGGAGTTCGCGATACGCCTCGCGCTCGGCGCCCGCGGTTCGTCGGTGATGCAGATGGTGCTGCGAAGGGCGCTCGGCCTCGCGGGGGCCGGCATCCTTGCCGGCCTGCTCGCAGCGCGCGCTGCCAGCGGCGTGCTGACCGGCATGCTGTTCGACGTCCGGCCGACCGATCCCGCGGCATTTGCTGCGACCGCGGCAATTGTCGCCGTCGTCGCGGTTGCGGCCTGCTGCGTGCCCGCCCGCCGCGCGATCCGCGTGGACCCCGTGACGCTGCTGCGATAGTCTTTCGCGGTGCTCCCCGCGCTTTCTGTCGTTGCTTTCGCCGCCATGGTCGCGGGCCTCGTCGGCCTGTTCTACGACGGCGCGCTCTTCGCCACGCAACCCGTGGTGATCGGCCTGCAGGCCGCGGCGTTCCTCCTCATGATGGCGGCGCGGATCACGTTCGGCCGCCGCAGCTTCCACGCCGCCGCGAATCCTACCGAAGGTGGCCTCGTCACCACCGGCCCATACGCCTACTTCCGCCATCCGATCTACGCGGCCATCATCTATTTCATCTGGGCGGGCGCGCTCAGCCACTTGTCCTGGCGCGCCCTCGCGTACGCGGAACTCATCACCGCGGGCGCATTCGTCCGCATGCACATCGAGGAGCACCTGCTCTCTCAGAAGTACCCGGCGTACGCCGCGTACAAGAGGCGCGTGAAGCGAGTGGTGCCGTTCATTTACTAGTTCTAAACTCGAAATCCTCGTTCCTGAACTCGAAGGAATCGAAGTTTTCGAAGAACTTCGAAGGATCTCCTTCGACCTTCGGCCCTTCGAAGTATCGAAGATCGAAGGTGCGCCCCTTCGACCCTTCGAAGTATCGGACGATCGAAGTGCTCCTTCGACTGCCTTCGCCTCCTTCGAGTGAACGTAACCTGATGTCGACCTCAGAACTCCAGAACCTACAAGAGGCAGATGAACTCCCCCAGGATCATCGCCGTCGCCCCCCAGACCTGGTGGCCTTTGAGATCGAAGTAGGGATATTCGATCGCGACCCCCTCGCGGGTGCGCGTACCCTGGCGGATGCTGGAGGCGTCCTGCAGATCTTCAACGGAAACTTCGACGACGGCTTCAACCTCGTGTGCCGCGGGCGCGAAGGTCGGACGCTCGTGCGTAATGCCGACGAGGGGATGGAGAGTGAAGCCGCTGACGAGCACGTAGACGGGCGTCAGCTCGCCGAGAATCCGGACGCTTGCGGGGTCTACACCGATCTCCTCGTGCGCTTCGCGCAGCGCGGCTTGCGCGAGCGTCTCGCCTGGATCGGTGGCGCCGCCGGGGAGGCTGATCTGCCCTGCGTGGCGACTTAATCCGCTGGCCCGCACCGTAAGAGGGATCGATGGACCACGATCGCCTGGATAGAGGAGCAGCAGTCCCGCGGCGATGCGCGCGTCGCTGGGAAAGTCCCCCGGCTTCCAGCCGCTGCGCGGCGGCGTCGGCATGAACCGGAGCTGCGCCTCGAGTCCCGGCAGCGTGCCGGCGAGCCGATCGCGCAGCGCCGCTTCCAACTCGATCAGCGAATCCGCGGCCATTACCGGCTTGCGCGATCTCCGAGCAGGCCTACGCTCAGACCGTAGGCGTTGACGCAGTTGTATTCGAGGATGGACTGGTAATTGGGATAGACGAGGAAGTAGCGCTTGACGCCCATGATGAGCGATGCCTGCACATCGGCGGACGGCAGCGGCCGACCGGCCACTGTGCGCACGCCGAGCTTGTTCCACTCCGCGAGCGGAAGCGGCGCCGTCATCTGCCGGCGCGCGAGGCAGCCTGACGTCTGCATCGGCGCCACCTCGGGCAGCCGCGTGATTAGCGGCAGAGGAATTTTCACCTCGCGCCCCCAGAGCTGCCCCTTCTGCCAGCCGTGGGCCGCCAGGTAATTCGCGATCGACGCGAAGACATCCGGAGTCGAGCGCCAGATGTCGCGGCGGCCGTCGCCGTCGAAATCCTGCGCGTAGAGCAGAAAGCTGGACGGCATGAATTGTGGCTGGCCGAGCGCACCGGCCCACGATCCTTTCAGCGCGGCGGGCTCGACGTCGCCGCTGTCGAGGATGCGCAGCGCGTCGAACAGTTCTGCGCGGAACATCGTGGAGCGCCGCGGGTCGTACGCAAGCGTGGCCAGCGTGGCGATTGTCGGGCGGACGCCGCTGAACCGGCCGAAATTGGATTCGATGCCCCACACGGCGACCAGGATTCCCGGAGGCACGCCGTACTTCTCGCTGACGTGCTTCAACACTTCCGCATGACTTGTGCGCATGGACAGCGCGGTCTTCACGACCTTCTTCGAGAGCCGCTGCTTCAGGTATTGATCGAGCGTCTGCACGATCTCGGCCTGGCTGCGATCGCGCTGGATCACGGTGGGGACCGGCTCGAGTCCAGTCAGCGCCGCGTCGAGCGTCGCCTCACGAATGCCCAGCGAAAGTGCTTCGGCGCGCACCACGCTAAGCCATTCCGCGAAGGGCGGCTGCGGCAGCGGCGGCACGGCGGGGACCTGCAGGAAAAGCGATAAGCCGAACGCGGCCGCGAAGAGGCGCATGTCTTTCCATTATTATCCCCCCATGGCGAGCCAGGACTTTCCTCGCATGGACGCTGCGAAGGCACGCGCGGTTGCCGAGCTCGTCCACGGCTGTACGTTCGATGACTTTCTTCTGATGCCCCGCCGCAGCGTCGTCGCTCGCCGCGACCCGTCCGCCATCGATCTGTCCTGCCGCGTCTCGCGCCACCTCGCGCTCCGGCGTCCGATCGTGTCCGCCAACATGGATACGGTCACGCGCGCGCCAATGGCCATCGTCCAGGCCGAAGAGGGGGGCATCGGCATCATCGACCGCGGGTTCCGCGCCGGCGACATCCAGCCCCAGGTGCGCGAGGTCGAGATCGTCAAGCGCACGCAGCACGGCGTCATCGCTGATCCCTACAGCGTGTCGCCGGCCGCGACGATCGAACAAGCGGTGGCGCTCATGGCGCGATCGCGCGTCGGCACGCTCGTCGTGATCGACGGAGATCGGAAGCTGAAAGGGATCCTGACCGAGCGGGACGTTCGTTTTGTGCACGGCCGGGACTTACGCGTCGCCGATCGCATGACGCCGATCGACAAGCTGGTCGTCCACCACGGACGGATCTCACCGGAAGAAGCCGAGCGCACGATGGTCGGCCGGAAGATCAAGAAGTTGCCACTGGTGAACCCCGACGGCACGCTGCTCGGACTGGTGACGGCGAAAGACCTGATGAAGCAGCGCCGGCTTCCGTTCGCGACGCGCGATGACCAGGGACGGCTTCGCGTTGGCGCCGCGATCGGCGCGACCGGCGATTATCTCGAGCGCGCGGCGGAGCTCATCAAAGCCGGTGTGGACGTGCTCGTCATCGACATCGCGCACGGACATTCGATCGTGATGGACCGCGCCATTACCGAAGTCCGCAAGCGCTTCGGCGGAGTGGAACTCATCGCCGGCAATGTGGCCACGGCAGAAGGGACGCGGTTCCTGCTCGAACGCGACGTCGACGGCGTCAAGGTCGGCATCGGCCCTGGTGGCGGCTGCACGACGCGAATGACGACGAGTTTCGGCGTGCCGCAGGGGCAGGCGCTCGTCGACTGCCGGATCGCCGCGAGCGAATCCGGCGTTCCGTTGATTGCCGACGGCGGAATCAAACGGGATGGCGCGCTCGCGATGGCCCTGATGTTGGGCGGTGACTGCGTGATGCTCGGCAGCGCGTTTGCCGGCACGGAAGAAACGCCCGGTGAAGTCGTCCACAAATCGGTTCTGCTTCCCGAGTCGCAGAAGACGGTCAAGGTGCCATTCAAGGTCCTGCGCGGCATGGCGTCACTCGAGGCGATCCGCGATCGGCTCGACGTCGAGGACGCGGACGAGGTCGAGCTCGACGCGATCGGCGCCGAGGGCATGGAAATCAGCGTGCCCACGCGCGGTTCTGCGCGCACCATCGTCCGAGAAATGATTAAGCACTTGTGCTCGTCGATCAGCTACGGCGGCGCGGCGAGCCTTCGCGAGCTGCGCGAGAAATTCTGGGCGGAGCCGGAGATCTACCTGATCAAGCTCTCGGCTTCGTCACACCGGGAGTCGTACGAGCGCTGAGGAGCAAGGGCGCAACCTCGGAGGGGGAATCCACGATCTGCTCGTCGCCGGTGAGCTCACCGGCCGCGAGTGAAAACCCGAATCCGTAGCGTACGAGGCAGATCCGCGTGCCCGCTGCGCGCGCCGTTCTCAGGTCGATCGCTGAGTCTCCGACAAGCGTCGTTTCCTCTCTGCGCGCGCCGGCGTGCGACATCAGCGAGCGAAGTCCCGAGGGATCCGGCTTGCGTCCGGCGGGAGTATCTCCGCCAATCACCCCGGAGAAATACCGTCGGATTTCCAATCCCTCGAGTATGCGTTCGGTGTGATGCTGCGGCTTATTCGTCAACACCGCTAGCGTCGAGCGCGGAGCCAATCTGTCGAGCATCTCACGCGTTCCCGGATACAACTGCGTGTGCACGAGCAGCCGCCCGTCATAGATCTCCAGGAATCGCGGCAGCGCGGCGGTGACGTCCGGCTCCAGCCCCGCCGCGGCCAGCGCGCGCCTTACCAGCAGCGCCGCGCCCTCGCCGACCATTGCCGTAACGGCATCGATCGGCAACGCCTGCCCGCCGCGCTCGACGATGAACGCGTTCACCGACTCGGCGAGATCCCGCCGGGAATCGATCAGAGTCCCATCAAGATCGAAAACAACGAGCACTTACGCGGCATCCGGGGACTGGTAGAGCGCGCAGATGGCGCCGGCGGGGTCCTTGATCACGCAGTACCGGCCACCGCCGTAGCTGCGAGGCGCGGCGATGACGGAGCCGCCGAGGCGCTGGCATTCGGCAATGCTGTGATCGAGGTCTTCGACGGTGATGTAGATCAACCACACTGGCGGAAGTTCGGCATTCCCGCCGCGGGCGTGGCAGATGCCCGCGATCTCCGATCCGTCCGCCGTCATGACGTAATCGGCGTAGCCGCCCATATTCAGCTGCTCGGGCGCCCATCCGATCACGGACTGGTAGAAATCGCGGACCCGCTCTGCGTTCTCCACGGTCAGGTCCTGCCACGAGATGGTACCTGGCCGCGGCCTCGAACTCATTCGGCCGATTCTAGCCGATTCACCACCGGCTAGTTGATCACGACGCGGTGCTCGGACATTTCCCCCTTGATCCGGACCGACGTGAGAATGCGCCTTCCGCTCGCATTTCGTACCGTGAGGAACTCGGACACCGGAATCTTCGCGTCGAGCATCTGCGCCGCGCACGGAACGCGGACGATCTCCTTGCCGTTCTCCTGCGAGGTGATGACGAGGAAGGTCTTGCCCTCGATCGTCCTGCACTGGACGCGGTACTCGCCAGGGCTGAGCACGGTCGTGCCGACGAGCACCTCCTCGAAGACGGGGAGCGTGGCTTTGGGACTGTCGGGATGCGCCGGCTGGGCGGCGGCGCGGGGCGGAAGCATCAGCGCGGCTGTGGCGACGAACACAACGAGCATGAGGCGTTTCATAGGCTGCTCCTGACCGGTTTTGAGGACAGACTCGTGCGGAGCAAGCGGGGTACCGCCGAAATCGGGCGTGTTCCGGGCGCGCGACCATGGGCCTGCCGGAAATCCGGCGGCTGGCAGAGTGCTCGATACTCGGTCATGCTGCTGACCGGATGCCCATCATGCGGTGGCAGGCGGCGACGTTTATTTTCCTCGCCTATCTCGGCGCGACGGCGCTCTTGCGTCCGCGCCTCGCCCGCCTCACGCGGACCCGGACGCTTGTCGCTGTGCTCGCCGGCGCCGCAGTGACCTTTTTCTCCGTAGCCTTGCCAGGCCGCGGGTTCTTCAACACGTGGCTCCTGCCGCCGGCGCTGCTGTTCACGTGCTACTGGACGAGCGGTCTACTGTTCGTCGCGCCGATGCCCTCACTCGAACGCGGGCTCTGTCGCATCGATGAGAGGCTGCGAATCGAGGCCGTCTCGCGTCGCCTTCCGCAACCGGTCGTCGAACTTCTCGAGCTCGCCTACGCCGGCGTCTATCCGTTGATCCCGATCGCCTTGTACTTCGCGCTCGCGCAGGGCGTCGACGCCGATCGTTTCTGGACGATGATCGTCGTCACGGATTACGTGTGCTTCGGGATGCTGCCCTGGTTCCAGACGCGCCCCCCGCGCGCGCTCGGAAGTCCGGCGCCGTGGCGCTCGCGCTTCCGCATCGTGAACCAGCGAATGCTCGACGCCAGCAGCGTGCAGGTCAACACCTTCCCGAGCGGCCACGCTGCCGAGGCGTTGGCGGCGGCCCTCCTGGTCAGCGGCGGCCCCGCGCCGCTCGTGGCCTGGATGTTTTTCAACGCAATGGCGATCTCCGCGGGAGCGGTCTTTGGGCGGTATCATTACGCCGCCGACGCGCTCGTCGGCTGGGTCGTCGCTATCATCGTCTGGCTCTATATCCCGTAGCTTCCGCCTTCAGGCGGAAGGAGGCGCAATGAAGAAATTCGCGTCCGTCGCCCTGCATCGTGTACGACGCGAAGCAGTTGCTCAGTGACGTGGCGGCGATGGTCGAGAAGCAGAAGAAGGAGCGAGCGTCGAAGACGTCGACGCCACCGCCTGCGCCGCGTGGATTTCCGAGAGATTGAAACCCTGGAACATCTGGTCGTTCGGTATTTCCGCTTCGAACGGAATGTCGGCCGTCTCGCGCAGCTTGAACTTGCGCCACGCCCAGAAGCCCAGTCCTATCGCCGAGAAGACGCCGGCTGCATCGAGGACACCCTCGGCGCCCACTCGTTGAAGCAGCGTCTGCTCGAGACTTGCAGACGTGAACGTGTAGGTCAGGAACGCGGAGAAGTAGAGCGCCCACAGCAGGTGGAAGCGTGATCCGCCCGGCACATAGGGACGCGTGAGCGGGATGCCGCGGTAGCGGACGAGCAGCAGCTCGCACAGGAGCAGTGCGAGTGAGCCGCAATACACGGCGTGAAGAGAGCCCACACGAAGGCCCCACAGCGCACCCGCAATGATGAACGCGGTCACCATGACGGGCGGTACTACGACTAACAGCAGCGCCTTGTGGGCCGCGGCGTCGACGCGCCTCATGCTGAGCGATGCCGTCTGAAAAATCCAGCGTGCATTCATCTCGGCGGGAATCGTCATCAGGATGCGCACGCCGCACCCGAGCGCGACGCTGAGGACGAGCGGCAGCGCGAGGGCCGAGATCGCCGGCTCCGCGAATCCTGCGGATCCGAGGCGGAGCGCGTCCGGAAGCACGAAGGTGATCATCATCGCCAATCCGGCGCCGACGTAGATCGACAGCAGCATGCTGTGCCGGTCGCTGCGTGAGATCGCGCGCAGGAAGAACGCGCAGATCGCCCGTTCCTCCGGCCGCCGCACGAAGAGCAGTCGCACCGCTCGCGACGCGCTCCTCGACATCCAGGACCTCGTCGATCGCAGCGGTGTTTCGACCGCTCGTACCAGCAGCCTCTTGTAACCAAACGCGTAAATTCCTCCAGTCACCAGCATCGGCAACGCCGTCGCGAGCACCGCGCGGAGCGCGAGCGGCGTCATGATCGGCCGCGACGTCCCGGCGATGACTTCGTACAGCCCGAGGAACCACGCCACCGGGCTGAACCTGAGCACTGGATCCGCCAGCGTCCCGCGCACGAGCGCGTCCCTCGTCGCTTCCCGGATTCCCCCGATGAAGAGCAATCCGAGCAGCAGGAACAGCACGGAGCCGGCCTGCGCGACTGACGCAATGCGACTGGCGAAACGCCGCCCTATCGCCAGGATGACGAGTCCCTGCACCGATGTGATGGAGAAGAAGACGAACGCATCGGCGGCGGAAGTGGAGACGGCGTGCGCCAGCATCGCGCGTGGCATCTCGGCGAAGCTGCCTGACGAGGTCACAGGAAACGTGACGGCCGGAATGGCGTTGAGCGCGATTACGAAGGCGACGCACAGCGTCATCAATCCGGCCAGCCGGCCGAGCATCTGCACGGAGAGCGGCACTGGAAGCGGCGTCAGCACGAAGGCGTCACGGCGCGCAGGAAAGAGCGTCTCCCACAGGACAACTGACACGAGGCCCATCGCACCAGCCGACATGATGAGGAACAGCAGCCGGTCCCCCCAGAACGTGCCTTCGAGGAGCGTGGGATGAAACCGCCGGATGAATGGATACTTCGCCATGAACTGCGCGGGGAAGAACAGCGAAGGCGCGACGAGGAACGCCGCCGCCCAGATCAGCGCGGGTGCCTGCATGCCCTGGGGCATGAGATCGCTTTGCAGGAAGCCGTCGAACGTCGCGCGCGCGATCGTCCAGATCTGCAGTCTAGTGGGTGATGGCGGCAAGGATCTCTCCCGCAACCGCATCCACGTCAATGGTGAAGACCAGTGTCCTGAACGCGTCCTCGAGAGAGGCCGCGTTGACCTGCTGCCGAAGCGTGGCCGTCGCCGCGTGCGCCGCCACGCGCCCTTCGCGCAGGATCAACACTTCGGTGCAGATGCGTTCGACCATTTCGAGTTCGTGCGAACTGTAAATGACGATCCGTCCCGATGCCGCGAGCTTCTGGATGAGGCTGCGGATGATCAGCGTCGCACCGATGTCGAGACCCGAGCACGGTTCGTCGAGCACGATCAGCGACGGGTTGTGCACGAGCGCTGCGGAGAGCAGGATCTTCTGCCGCATGCCTTTGGAGTACGCGCTCATCGGCGCGTCACGATCCGTCTGCAGGCCGAAGATGTCGAGCAGCGCATCGATGCGGCGCGAGGAGACGGCGTCCGAAAGTCCGCGCAGCCGCGCGCAGAATGTCAGGTACTCCGCACCACTCATCCACGTGTAGAGCTGGGCCTCCTCGGGGACGTAGCCGAGTCCGCGCTTGTAATTAATGATGTCGTCGCGGACGCTCGTTCCATCCAGCAGGACACTCCCGCCCGACGGCTCCAGCAGCCCCGTCAGCATGCCAACCGTCGTGGACTTGCCGGACCCGTTCGGCCCAAGCAGGCCCAGGACCGCGCCTCGTCCGATGCGGAAATTCACGTCCCTGACACCCGTGATGGCCGAGTAGTACTTGGTGAGACCGCGGGCTTCGAGCATCCTCTTAGTGGACACCGGAACATGCCCGATGTTCCGGGCGTCTAAGCCCATCATGCTGTTCCAGGACATCCGTTTCGGCCTCCGTACTGCCTTGAAGAATAAGGGAGTTACGGCGCTCGCGGTCACCTGTCTCGCGATCGGCATCGGGCTGAACACGATGATGTTCAGCGTAACCGACGGCGTGCTCGTCCAGCCCCTTCCGTACCACGACCCCGACAACATCGTTGCGCTGCACACGACACAGAAGCAGAACGGCGTCCGGCAGGGCAACCTCTCGTGGCTCGATCTCCAGGACTGGAAGGAGCGTTCGGGTTCGTTCAGCAGCGTCGCCGGCCTGCAATATCGGAACTTCACCGTCAGCGATGGTGGGGATGCGGACCGTTACCTGGGTGCGGCCGTCAGCCACGATCTCTTTCCGATGCTCGGCACGTCGCCGCAACTGGGCCGCGGCTTCACGGCGGATGACGATCGTCCCGGGGCGGAACCGGTGCTGCTGATCTCTGACGATTTGTGGAAGCGCCGCTACAACAGCGATCCGACCATCGTCGGACGCAGCATCCAGATCAACTCGCGTGCGCACACTGTCGTCGGTGTGATGCCGCGGCGATTCAAGTTCCCGGAAAACCAGTACCTCTGGCTCCCATTGTCGGAATTCGCGATCAGCCAGCAGCGCGCGCTGCGCGGACTCGAAGTATTCGCCCGGCTGAAGCCCGGGGAAACGGTCGCGCAGGCGCAGCAGGAAAGCGATGCCGTCGCCGCGAATCTCTCCACCGCGTTCCCGGACACGAACCAGGGCTGGGGGTTGTACGTCGAGCCACTGCGCAAGTGGGCGCTACCCGATGACGTGAAGCTGATCATCCTCACGATGATGGGATCCGTCACGATGGTGCTGCTCATCGCGTGTTTCAACGTGGCGAACCTCATGCTGGCGCGCGCGTCGAGCCGCTCGCGCGAGATGTCGATTCGCACGGCACTCGGCGCCGGCCGCGGACAGATCCTCCGCCAGTTGCTCACCGAGAGCGTACTCGTCGGCCTGTTCAGCGTTCCGCTTGGCCTGCTGTGCGCCTACGGCGGGCTCAAGCTGATCGACATGTCGATCCCGCCGGATAACATTCCGTATTTCATTCACTGGGAATTGAACGTGCGGGCGCTGCTGTACGCGATTGGCGTCGCAGGGCTTACGGGCATCGTGTTCGGTCTCGCGCCCGCGATCCAGGCGTCGAAAACGGATCTCCAGGAGGCGCTCAAGGACGGCGGCCGCGGAACCGCAGGCGGCGGCCGCGCATGGATCCGCAACACGCTCGTCGTCGCCGAAGTGGCGCTCTCGCTTCTGCTTTTGATCGGCGCATCGCTGTTCGTGCGCAGTTTCCTGAACCTGCAGCAGGCCAACGGCGGCTTCGAGGCGGCGCCGCTCATGACGATGCGGTTCTACATGCCCAACGAGCAGTACGCGACGCCCGAGTCGAAGGTGCGGCGAACGGAAGATATCCTGAGGCGCGTCGAGGCGCTGCCGGGAGTGCAGGCGGCGTTCGCGTCGAACCTCGTCCCCTTGAGCGGCGGCGGCAGCGGAAGCGCCATCCTGATCGAAGGACGCTCGTTCGACAAGGGCAAGGAGCCCGGCATCAATTACGTCGGCGTCTCACCTCACATGCTCAAGACGCTGGGGCTGTCGATGATCCGCGGCCGCGAGCTCACCGACACGGAAGCGATGACGAAAGCGCCGTACGCGGTGATCAATCAGGCGATGGCGAAGCGATTCTGGCCGAACGAGGATCCCCTGGGGCACCGTTTCCGCACGCTGAACGAAGCGGATGGCGGCTGGTTCACGATCGTCGGCGTTGCGCCCGATTTCAAGCACGGCGAGATGGATAACACCAATCCCATCCCGCCATGTGCCTATGTTTCTCTCTCATTCGGGGCGTTCGCCAACACCGGTCTGACGATCCGCGCGGCGGGCGATCCCGCGCTGCTGTCCGGTCCTGCCCGTGAAGCTATCCGCGCGTCGGATCCGCGGCTGGCGGTCTTCCAGGCCGCCACGATGAACGAGCTGCGCCAGCGCGGTTATTGGCAGTACTTCCTCTTTGGATGGATGTTCTCGCTCTATGGCGGCATTGCACTCGTGCTCGCGGCGATCGGTGTCTACGGGGTGCTGTCGTACTCCGTCGAGCAGCGCACGCAGGAGATCGGCGTGCGCATGGCGCTTGGCGCCGGCCGCTCGGACGTCCTCAGACTCGTCGTCATTCAAGGCATTCGGCTCGCGATCGTCGGCGTCGTCATCGGGGTGGTCGGGTCCTTCTTCATCACGCCGATCATCAAGTCGGAGCTGGTGAACGTCAGTCCGACGGATCCACTCAGCTTCATTGGCGTGTCGTTCTTCCTCACGGCCATTGCCTTCATGGCCAGCTACGTGCCCGCGCGCCGGGCGATGTCCGTGGACCCACTGATCGCACTTCGCGCGGAATAACGGTTCTCGGGTTCGAGGTTCGGTAGAATCTCTTCCGGAGGACTATGAGATGTCACCCTGTCGCCGTGGCCGCGCTGCTGTCCGTAGCGTCCCCGGCGTTCGCGGCGCGGCCGATGACGGTTCAGGACCTGCTGGGCGCTGTGCGCGTTTCCGATCCCCAAATCTCTCCCGATGGCGCGACGGTCGCATTCGTCAGGACGACGACTGATACCGCGACGGGAAAACGCAACGCGGACATCTGGATTGTCCCGGCGGACGGCGCGGCCGCTCCCAGGCAGTTAATCGGCGGCGACAAGACAGAGAACACGCCGCGGTGGGCGCCGGATGGTAAGCACATCGCCTTCATCTCGAACCGCGACGGCGAGATGCAGGTGTATCTTGCCGACGCTGACGGGAACAATATCCGGCAGGTCACGAAGCTCTCCGCGGGCGTGCAGCCGCCAATGGTCTTCTCACCGGACAGTGCGACGCTCGCGTTCGTGTCGGACGTCAAACAGGGCGCCGACACGCCGCCGAACGTGCACGTCCTCACGCGCCTGCTGTTCCGCCACTGGGACGAGTGGCGCGAAAATCTGCGGCACCACGTGTTCGTCGCGCTCGTTTCGGGCGGGGATCCTCGCGATCTGACGCCGGGGGACTTCGATTCTCCTCCGACGCAGCAGGAAGACGCAGCGCTGACGTTCACGCCTGACAGCAGCGAGGTCGTGTTCGTTTCGAACCGGGAAGGCAACGACAAGGAAGCGTGGACCACCAACAATGATGTGTGGTCGGTCCCCGTCACCGGCGGTAGGGCGAAGAAGCTGACGCCGAATCCAGCGGCGGACGTGCAGCCCGTCTTCACGTCTGACGGGAAGTTCATGATCGTGCGCGCGCAGCGCCGTGCCGGCTTCGAGTCCGATCGCTGGTACCTCGACGTCTACGATCGAGCGACCGGCGCTCGCCGCACCGTCTTCGAGACGCCCGATCTCGCCGTGAGCGACTTCACATTGAGCAAGGATGGGAAGACGATCTACTTCACGGCCTCGAGCAAGGGAACCGACAACCTCTATAGCGTGCCGCTGGCCGGCGGTACCCCTGTCGAGCGGCAGCACGGCGGAATCATCAGCGCAGTGACGACGGCCGGCTCCGCAATCGCATTTTCGCGCGCGTCACTCGTGTCTCCCGCGGACATCTGGATCTGGCGCATCGACGGCGCATCGCGGAATCACACGCAGCTCACGCACGAGAACGACGCCTGGCTGAAGGACGTGCAGTTCGAGAAACCGGAGAGTCTTACCGTCGCGGGCGCCGGCGGGACGCCCGTACAGTACTGGCTGATCAAACCTCCCGGATTCGATCCGGCGAAGAAGTATCCCGTCGTGTTTCTCATCCACGGAGGACCGCAGGGGGAGTGGGGAGACGCGTGGTCGTATCGCTGGAACCCGTCGCTCTGGGCCGCGCAGGGGTGGGTCGTTGCGGCGCCGAATCCGCGCGGTTCCTTCGGCTTCGGACAGAAGTTCGTCGACGAGATCACGCAGGACTGGGCGGGCAAGGTGATGACGGATCTCGACGCCGTCTTCAATGCCGTCGTCAAGCTGCCGTACGTCGACGCGACGCGGCAGGGTGTCGCGGGTGCGAGTTACGGCGCATACGCGGTGAACTGGCTCATCACGCACACGGATCGTTTCAAAGCGGCGGTCAGCCACGATGGGCTCTTCAACCTCGAGTCCATGGCGTACGCGACCGAGGAGCTGTGGTTCAGCGAGTGGGAGTTCGGCGGCGTGCCGACGAACGCCACCGCGCGCGAGCAGTTCATGAAGCTCTCGCCGCATCGCGCGGCGCAGAACCTGAAGACGCCAACGCTGGTGATCACCAACCAGCTCGATTTCCGCGTGCCGGTGGATCAGGGACTGCAGCTCTTCACCGCGTTGCGGCGGCGCGGTGTGCCGAGCGAGGCGCTGGTCTTCGAGGACGAAGGTCACTGGGTGCTGAAGGCCCTGAACAGCAAGCTCTGGCACGAGCACGTGTTCGGCTGGATGAAGAAGTACCTCGCGAACTGACGTGCAGCCTGGACTTCCATTCGAGCAGCCGGACGAGCCGCTCCGCATTCATTTCATCCGCATGCGTCGCGCGCGCCGCTACGTGCTGCGCGTGCGTCCCGACGGTGATCTGCGTGTGACGATCCCGCGCGGCGGATCGAAAAGCGAAGCGCTGCGCTTCGCCGACAAGCATCTCGACTGGGCGCGCCGGCAGCGCTCGCGCGTGCTCTCGGCAAGGCGGCCCGCGGCCGTCGAACGCGAGCTTCGCGCGCGCGCCGTGCGCGAGCTGCCGTCACAGCTCTTCGCGCTCGCGGAGCGCCACGGCCTCGCGGTGAGCCACGTCTCGATCCGCAACCAGCGCTCGCGATGGGGCTCCTGCTCCCCGCGCGGCCACATCGCGCTCAACTTCCGGCTGCTCCTCATGCCGGACGCGGTCCGCGAGTACATCTTGATCCACGAGCTGATGCACCTGTGCCAGGCCAACCACTCCATCCGGTTCTGGCGGCTCGTCGAGGCCGCATGCCCCGGGTTCCGTGAGGCCGAGCGGTGGCTCAAGGCTCATGGACCGTCGCTCTTCTAGGGCTGTTCGGTTGTGGGAATTGGCGCAATCGGATCCGAACAGGGTCGGCGCCAACCTGCGATAAATCAGGCGGTTTTCCGCGGTTGCCAGTTGGCACTCCGTTGGCTCTCTTTCTTTTCCTTAAAGCCAAAGCCCATACATGGATCACCTCAAACAAGACCTTCTCTACGCCGCCAGGCGTTTGTTCAAAGCCCCCGGATTTACCCTCATCGCGGTCGTCACCCTCGCGCTCGGCATCGGCGCAAACAGCGCGATCTTCAGCGTCGTCAACGGCGTGCTGCTGAAGCCGCTGCCGTACCCCGAGTCGGAGCGGCTCGTCGGCGTGTACCACACGACCGAAGGGCAGCGCGCCGTGATGTCGGGGCCGAACTTCACGGACATCGCGCGTTCCGCGACGACGCTGGAGAACATTGCCGCGATCTCCACGGGACGCATGATCCTGACCGGCGAAGGAGAACCGACGCGGCTGCCGATCGCTGCAGTAGCGCGTCGTTGTTCAACGTGCTGCGCGTCAGGCCGGAAATCGGCCGTGCGTTCAATGCAGACGAGAACACGCCGGGACGCACTCACATCGCGATTCTTTCCCATGCCTTATGGGAACAGCGCTTCGGGAGCGATCCGTCGGTGATTGGCAGGCGCATCACGCTCGATGGCGTGCCGCACGAAGTCGTCGGCGTGATGCCCGCCGGGTTTTCGTATCCGGCCGGCCGGGATGCCTGGGTGCCAATCGAGTACGACCAGAACTTCGTCTCGAAACAGCGCGGCGCCTGGTTCCTCAACGTCGTCGCGCGCCTGAAGCCTGGCGTATCGGCGGAGCAGTCCGCCGCGGAGGTGGAGACGATCGGCCGAAATCTCGCGCGCCAGTACCCGGATTCGGATGGCGAGATCGGCATGACCACGTACCCGCTGCTCGAAGCGATGGTGCGTGATATCCGGCGATCCGTCCTGATCCTGCTTGGCGCCGTCGGATTCGTGCTGCTGATCGCGTGCACGAATGTCGCGAACCTGCTGCTCGCGCGCGCCGCCGCGCGCGGATCCGAGATGGCAGTCCGCACTGCGCTGGGCGCGGGACGCGGACGGCTTGTTCGCCAGCTCCTTACCGAGAGTGTGCTCCTCTCCGTCGTGGGCGCAGCGGGCGGACTGCTCCTCGCCGTCTGGGGCGTCGACATGCTTACGGCGTTGAAGCCGGAAGGCATTCCCCGGCTCGACAACGTCAAGGTTGACGCCACGGTCATCCTCTTCACGATCGCGATCGCCGTCGTCACCGGCATGTTGTTTGGCCTGGTCCCTGCCTTCGCGGCGACGCGCGGACTCAGCACATCGCTGAAAGAGGGAGGGCGTGGCGCGGTGACGAGCCGCGGCGGCGTGCGCGTGCGCGGCGTGCTGGTCGTCGCGGAGCTCGCGCTCGCGGTGATGCTGCTTGCGGGAGCGGGACTGCTGATGCGCAGCTTCGTGAAGCTGCAGGCCGTAGATCCCGGGTTCAAGACCGACAAGGCGCTGACCTTCGAGCTGACGCTGCCAGACGCGCGGTATAAGGAAGATACCCAGAGGGTCGCATTCTTCGATCAGCTGCTGAGGAGCCTCCGCGGCCTGACCGGCGTCCGCTCGGCGTCGGCGGTCATGGGGTTGCCGCTCAGCGGGCTCGATTTCATCATTTCCTTCGAAGTCGCGGGTCGCCCTCCGGTTCCGCCATCGCGGCAGCCCGCGATGCAGGTGAGGGTCGCGACGCCCGATTACTTCAGCGCGGTCGGCATTCCGCTGAAACGCGGCCGCGGCTTCACGGAGGACGATCGTGTCGACACGCCGAAGGTCGTGCTGATCACGGAAGCTGCCGCGCGGCAGTTCTTCCCGGGTGAGGATCCGATCGGCAAGACGATCAAGCTTGGCTGGGGACGCGGTCCAGGCAAGCCGCGCGCCGGCGGCGAAGTCGTCGGCATCGTCGGCGACATCAAGGACGCGGGCCTGAGCGAGCCGAACCCACCGCAGATCTACATGCCGTTCCGGCAGTGGCCGGTGTCATTCATGACGGTCGTGATGAAGACGTCCGTTCCGCCCTCGTCGCTGTCCGACGCGGCGCGGGCGCAGGTTGCCGCGGTCGATCCAAACCTGCCCCTGTCGAGCATCAGCACGCTGGATGCGATCCTGGCGAAGTCGATCTCGCAGCAGCGCTTCTACATGATGCTGCTCACAATGTTCGCCGCCGTTGCGCTCACGCTCGCAGCCATCGGCATCTTCGGCGTGCTCTCGTACGCCGTCTCACAGCGGACGCGCGAAATCGGGATCCGCATGGCGCTCGGAGCGCAGGAACGCACCGTGATCCGCCTCATCGTTCGCCATGCGATGCTCCTCGTCCTGCTTGGCGTGACCGCAGGAACGATCCTCGCGCTGTTCCTGTCGCAGACAATGAGCAAGATGCTCTTCAGCATCAAGCCGACGGATCCGGCCACGTTCGCCGTCGTCGCCGCAGTGCTCGCCGCCGTGGCGCTCTTCGCGAGCTATCTGCCGGCGCGGCGGGCCACGCGCGTCGATCCCATCGTCGCTTTACGCGTGGAGTGATATATTTCCACTTCTGGCTGTGGAATATTCGCTCAAGCAGTACGGGCTCCAGCAGGGAGCGCTCGAGATCCAGTACATCGAGGAGTTCTTCCTCGATTTTCCGAGGAAGAAGACCGCGAACGAGGTCATCACGCGGCTCGGCGACCGCGATCACCAGATCCTGATGGCGGAAGCGCCGTTGCCGGATGACCCGGGCACCGTTGTGCCGGTGTCGTTCAAGGTCGCCCACGAGTTGCGCGCCAATGAGAGCGATCCCAAGCTTGCGGATCTCGTGGCGCAGCTCGACGACGTTGTCCAGTTCGATGGCCGGCGCGTACTCTACCAGTGGATCGGCGGCACGCGCAGCGACTGGCGCGGCCAGGGGCATTTCCGCGCGTTGACCGAAGAGCAGGAAGTCTGGGCGCTCGGCAACGGGTTCGACGAGATCCTCGTCAAGACGAAGAACAAGTTCTACGAGATGCGCGCGGCCCTCGCGCAGCTGCACTATCACGTCGTGCGCTTCGTGTCGTCGACGACGAACAATGGCGAATCGAAGTTGTTCCTGAGCAAGCGCCTCGGCCAGCACGTGGTCGACAGCCACCGCAGCCGCCGATCGCTGACCCGTCGCGACAGCTAATTTCTATCCTGTAGCCCTGGTTTGTATTCTGTAGCTTAGTTTGTGTCCTGTAGCTTCCGCCTTCAGGCGGAAGTCAGCTCGATGACCAGACACGTCAGTGCGGCGAACGACTATGGCCTGGCGGCTTACCGCGACGTCGGCGATCACGCGGCGCTCGAGCGGGCGGGACTCTTCGTTGCCGAAGGGCGCCTGATCGTTCAGCGCCTCCTCGAGGACGGCCGCTTCCGCGTTCATTCTGTTGTCGTCACGCCTCCGGCCGCGGCGGCGCTGGCATCGACATTCGAGAATCGTCCGGACATCACGGTGCTGGTCTGCAATCCCGAGCTGCTCCACGAGATCACCGGTTTCGATTTCCACCGCGGCTGCCTTGCGCTGGCGCGCCGGAAGGAGCGCGGGGATGAATTGGCGCTCGCGACGACGATCCTGGCGCTCGAAGGCGTTGGGAACCCGGATAACATCGGCGGCCTATTCCGTTCGGCGTTCGCGCTTGGCGTCGACGGCATCCTGCTCGATCCGGCGACTGGCGATCCGCTCTATCGAAAGGCGATTCGTACCTCGATGGGCTCGACGCTGCGCGTGCCCTATGCGCGGGCAACGACATGGCCAGGCGAGCTCGACGCGCTGCGCGCCCGCGGCTTCCAGGTGATCGCACTGACGCCGCATCCTGATGCCGTGTCACTCGACGCGGTGGATGTCACCGCCACGATGCGGATCATCCTGCTCGTCGGTTCGGAAGGCGCAGGGCTCGGATCGGACGCGATGCGCGCGTCGGACATGAAGGTGCGCATTCCACTCAACCCGCGCGCCGACTCGCTGAACGTGGTCGTCGCCGCATCGATCGCGCTGCACGCACTGCGCGGCGGAAGGGCTCATGGCTGACAGCTCAGGACTCGTGCTACCCGAGGGGGTCGTGCTGTTTCAGACGCGGCTGGCACCGGCGCGCCAGCGCGAGCTGTGGACCATGTGCTCGAATCTTGCGGCCGGCCCGGTGCCCATGTACACGCCGACCGTGCGCGGTGGAAAGAAGATGAGCGTCGGCATGCTCTGCCTCGGCAAGCACTGGAACGGGCTCACGTACAAGTACGAAGACAGGCGATCTGATTACGACCGTCTCGCGGTGCCGCCGATTCCCGACGAGATGTCCGAGATCGCGTGTCGTGCAGCCGCGGAGGCGGGATTCGAAATGCACCCCGATCTGTGCATCATGAACTTCTACGGCGAGGACGCAAGGATGGGCGTGCACCAGGACAAGGACGAGCGGCCCGAAACGATCGCCGCGGGCATTCCGATCGTTTCGGTGTCACTCGGCGATGCGGCCCGTTTCGTGATCGGCGGGTTGTCGCGGCGGGAGCCGACGTCTCCGGTAACCCTCCGATCCGGCGACGTCCTCGTGATGGGCGGCCCGTCGCGCCTCCGTTATCACGGCGTGACGCGCATCCTGCCAGGAACGGCTCCGGAGGGGACCGGGCCGGGGCGATTCAACCTGACGTTTCGCCAGTGGTGAATTCGCGGTGTCTAACCTCGCGTGACGCGAGCCCTCGTTCTTTCTGCTCTCCTGCTGACAACCCCTCAACGCGCCGGCACTCTGGGCGGCGAGCTGCTCGAACGCAATCTTCCGGCGCCGCCGGCAGCGCCGGTGGAGAGCGAGCGTAGAGGAGAGAAAGTGCCTGGTACCGATCTCTGGATGGACCGCTCGATAGAAGACGTGAAAATCGGCGCGAGACCTGGAACGATCCAGTCCGAACGGCTCGCAGGCGGAGACGACCGTGCTTGTGACGCCGCGAATGGGGAGCGTGCGCCTTACCGTTTCGAAATGATTGCGGCCGCACGCTCGACCTGCGCCGTCAGCGTGTCGA
>DASPXV010000203.1:0-6174 GCA_035637115.1 Vicinamibacterales bacterium | reverse complement strand
GGAAACTCGCCGAGGAGCTTCGCGTCCAGGCGCAGCGACGCGCCGGGGTCGACCGGATCGAGGCGGTCCTTTTCGTAGATCGGCTGCCGCAGAACAATCGCCCAGACGTCGTTGCGCTTTGCGAAGAAATCGTAGAACCGTCCGGTGCAGACAACGTCGCAGGCAATGGCGTCGACCTCGGCGCGCTGCGAAATCGTCATCTTGGTCTGCGCGATCGCGCGGTCGCCTGCGACGTCGATCGACGAACCGCCGAGGAAATGCAGGATGCTGATGCCCTTCTTCCATCCCTCGCGGCTCACCTCGATAAAGCGTTCCGCCGGTCCCTGGAACCACGTCGCCATCATTCTGCCGTCCGGATGCCAGACGCTCCGGAAACGGTCCCAATCGCCGGCGTCGCGCCACACCACCCAGTTCTCCACCACCTCGCGGATGCGCAGCCGTTCGATCAGCGTGGAATCCATCTGCCCGTCGCGCGTCACGATTGACTATTTGCCCGGATCCTTCACGTCGGGAAACTTGTCGAACTCGATGTTGTAGAGGATGCCATCGACTTTCTCGACGCGGCGGATATACACCGTCTGCACGATATCGCGCGTTTCGGGATCGATCATGATCGGACCGCGAGGACTCATGAGCTTCATCCCTTTGAGCGCCGCGACGAAGGCTTCGGGTTCGGTCGATCCGCGCGTCTTCTTGAGCGCCTCGGCGATTGCCGCCATGCCGTCGTAGCCCGCGCAGGCCATGAAATTGGGACGGAGCTTTGTGCCGTTGGCGTCGACGTAGGCTTTGAGAAAAGCCTTGTTCTCGGGCGAATCGTGCGCCGCGGAGTAGTGGAAGCTGGTGATCAAGCCCAGCGTGGGGTCGCCCATCGCCTGCAACACGCCGTCGTCGGTCAGATCGCCCGTGGCGATGATGCGGATGCCGGCCTGCTTGAGACCGCGTTCCTCGTAACCCTTGATGAACGCGATCGTCTGGCTGCCCGGCGGAAGAAAGACGAAGACCGCTTCGGGCCGGGTGTCCTTGACGCGTTGCAGGAACGGCGCGAAGTCGGGGTTAGCGAGCGGCGTCCGGACGCTGTCGACGATCTCGCCCCCAGCGGCCTTGAACGCCTTGATGAACGTTGTCTCCGCATCGACGCCTGGACCGAAGTCGGACACCAGCGTGAACGCCCGCTTGATGCCGTTTTTCGCCGCCCACTGCGCGATCGGTTGCGTGTCCTGCGGCAGCGTATGCGAGAGGCGCACGATATACGGCGAGCGCGTCGTGATGACCGACGTCGCCGCGTTCATGATCACCATCGGCTTTTTCGCCTCCGCGGAAACCGGCGCCACCGCGAGCGCGTTGGGCGTCAGGCCGAACCCCGCCAGGAGGTCTACCTGGTCGCGCGTGATCAGTTCCTGCGCCAGGCGCTTGGCAATGTCGGGCGCCGCGCCGGTCGTATCCCGGACAACGAGCTCGATCTTCTTTCCAGCGTAGACCTCGCCGTTCAGCTTGAGGTACGCCTTCATGCCGCCGACGATCTGCGCGCCGTAATCGGCGAAGGGGCCGGAGAATTCCGCCACCACGCCGATCTTGACCGTCGCTTGCGCGAACACCGCGCCCCCGGCGAGCAACAGCGTTGCGCCAAGCACGAGTCGAATTCCACGCGTCCATTTCTTCACAACGTTCTCCTCCTGGCGACGATCCTGGCGCGGATGCGCGCCGCATGTGGCCGGCCGGACGTTTCAGGCCGGTGCTTCCTCGCGCCACAATCCCAGCGCCTTCTGCACAGGACGGTCGGAATAGCTGAACAGCACCGCTTCCTCCTCGGCGTGGTGCGAGACCTTGCACCACGACGGCACCACGAAAACATCGTGGGGTTCCCATTTAAATACGCTGTCGCCGACGCGGCTTTCGCCACGACCTTCGACGATGCAGTATACGGTCCCGTCGGTGGCGCGGTACGGCAGTCCCTGGAAGTCGGCGGGCAAGAGCTGGATGAACGCGCCGATGGTGGGCATCGGGTAACCGCCGGTAGCCGGATTCGAATACTGCATTTTCAGTCCGTGACTCGCGTGGGGCGCGCCATGACCACGAAGCTGCTCCAGCGCCTCGCGGCAGCGCGCATACGGGTAGGTGAAAATCGGCGTGCTGCCCGAGCTCGCGGCGTATTCAAGCGGCAGCATGTTGGAGCCGAAACGCGCCAGCGCATCGCCGTCGGGCCGGGTGACGGGCTGGAGCTCCCGCGGATAGCGTTCGGCGAACCCCGCATCGAAGAACGCCACCATCGGGATGTCGAGACCGTCGAGCCAGATCACCGGCGCATCGCCCGGGTTCCCGTGGTCGTGAAACGTCCATGACGGCGTGATGATGAAGTCGCCAGGATGCATCGTCGTGCGCTCGCCGTCGACCGCGGTATACGCGCCTTCGCCTTCGACCACGAAGCGCAGCGCGGATTGCGTGTGCCGGTGGCTGGGCGCCACCTCGCCGGGAAGAATGAGCTGCAACCCCGCGTAGAGGCTGTGAGTGATCGATGAGGCGCCGCGCAGGCCCGGATTCTCGAGGACCAGCACGCGGCGCTCGGCTTCGCGCGCGCTGATCAGGCGTCCGGCCTCCACCAGATACGGGCGCACCTGCCGGTAGCGCCAGAGCGCGGGGACGCAGGCCGGCGCGGGGTGCGGCGGCACCAGGTTGCCCAGAACCTCCCACAGCGGGGTGAGGCTGTCCTTGTCGATGCGCTCGTAGAACGCCTTCCGTTCATCGGTGAGCTCGGTTTTCGCGAAGAGCATGGCGCGAGTCCTCCAGGTGCGGATTTTCTCACCTACCGGAAGCGCTGCACATAGTCGGGAGCCGAGAAAATCCAGTCCAGCGCGTCGTAATACCGCTCGGCCGGCCGGCCCTGGTAGATGTCGTTCCGCACCAGCCGGGACACACCGTCGGCGTGATAGAGAAGCCCCAGCATCCGCGACGATATCTGCACCCGCGAGGCGCGCACGAGGCGCAGCGCCTGGTAGCGCTGGAACGCCGCCGTGAAATCGCCGTCGGCGGCATCGGCTGCCGCCGCCAGCGCGATCGCGTCTTCCATCGCCATCGCGGCGCCCTGGGCAAAGTACTGCAGCATGAGGTGCGCGGCATCGCCCAGGAGCGTCACCGGACCCAGGCTCCAGTTCTCCACCGGTTCGCGGAAGCGCAGCATCCAGCGCCGAAAGGCTTTGGGAACGCGCAGGAGCGCAAGCGGCTTGTCGCAGTTCCTGGCGAAAAGCGGCAACACTTCCTCCGGCGGCGCCTCCTCGTTGTGTCCTGCGCCGGCGCGATCGCGCACCACGGTCGCGACCAGGTTGAACAGCTTCCAGCCGCGCAGGGGGTAGTGCACGATGTGGGTGTCGGGCCCGGCCCAGAGCGTCGCGGCCGCCCAGCGCAGGTCCTTGGGCATGTCGTCGATCGCCAGCACGGCGCGGTAGCACATGTGACCGGACACCGGAGGCTCGCCGTCGCCGATGATCCGCTCGCGCACCGCGGAGCGCCAACCATCGGCGCCGATCAGCGCCGCGGCCGCGATGCGAACGCCGCCTCCGAGCTCCACGCTCACGCCTTCGTCCACGCGATCGAATCCGGTCACCTTGCTGTGCGTGCGCAGCTCGAGCATGTCCGCGTGCAGCTTGCACGCGTCGAGCAGAGAGCGGTGGATGTCGGCGCGGTGTGTCACCGCGTAGGGATTGCCGTAGCGCTTGCGAAAGCGCGCGTCGAGCGGAATGTCGATCACCGTTTCGCCGCTGACGCCATCCATCATCAGCAGCCGCTCGATGAACACCGCTTCCTGCTTGACGTCCTCGCCGACACCGAGCGCATCGAGCGCGGACCAGGCGTTGGGCGCAAGCTGGATGCCGGCGCCGAGCTCGCCGAACTCCTGAGCCTGCTCGAGGACCAGCGCGCGGAAACCCTTGAGCGCAAGCGCGAGCGCGCAGGAGAGCCCCCCGATGCCTCCGCCGGCGATGACGACAGGTTTCGCGTTACGCGCCCCGCTCACGCCGGCAGCCGGTAATCCTTGAAACGCTCGCGCAGCGTGAGCTTGGACAGCTTGCCGGTCGCGGTATGCGGCAGCTCGTCGACGAACACGACGTCGTCGGGGAGCCACCATTTGGCAATCTTACCGTCGTAGAAGGCCAGCAGCGCTTCCTTCGTCAGATCCGCGCCCGGCCGCTTGACGACGACCAGCAGCGGCCGCTCGTCCCACTTGGGATGACGCACGCCGATCACCGCTGCCTCGATCACGGCCGGATGGCCGACGGCGATGTTCTCGAGCTCGATCGAGCTGATCCACTCGCCGCCGGACTTGATCACATCCTTGGACCGGTCGGTGATCTGCAAGTAACCGTCGGAGTCGATCGTCCCCACGTCGCCCGTCGGCAACCAGCCGTCGGGCGTCAGCGGGTCGCCGCCCGCGTCTTTGTAGTAGCGGCGGAGGATCCACGGCCCGCGCACCAGCAAGTTGCCCGCGGACTTGCCATCGCGCGGCAATTCCCTGCCCTCGGCGTCGACGATTTTCATCTCGACGCCGTAGAGCGGCCGGCCCTGCTTGAGCGAGAGCTGGAACCGGGCGTCTTTCGATAAACCGCGATGCTTGGCCTTGGGCGCGTTGAGCGTGCCTACGGGACTCATTTCCGTCATGCCCCAACCGTGCATGACGCGCACGCCGAAGTCTTCCGACAACGTCTTGATCATCGCCGCCGGGCAGGCCGCGCCGCCGATCGTCGTGTGCTTGAGCGTCGAGAACTTGAGCTTGTTCTGCTGCATGTAGTTGATGAGATTCATCCACACCGTGGGCACCGCCGAGGTGGTATCGACCGCCTCGCCTTCGATCAGCTCGTAGAGGCTTGCGCCGTCGAGCCCCGCGCCCGGGAACACGAGCTTGGCACCGGTCAGCGGCGCGGCGTACGGAATTCCCCAGGCGTTGACGTGGAACATCGGCACGATCGCGAGCACCGCGCTCGACGCCGACAGGTTCTTGGTGTCCGGGAGCGAGATCGCGAAGGCGTGCAGAATCGTCGACCGATGGCTGAAGAGCACGCCCTTCGGCTTGCCCGTCGTGCCCGAGGTGTAGCAAAGCGACGCCGCGGTGTTCTCGTCGAATTCCGGCCACTCGAAATCGTCGCTCTCCGCGGCGAGCAGGTCTTCGTAGCAGGAAAGTCCCGGGATCGCCGCTTGCGGGAGGTGGCTCCGGTCGGTCATGGCGACCCAGTGCTTCACGCGCGTGCACGTTGCGGCGAGCTTCTCGACCAACGCCGTGAACGTGAGATCGAAAAACACGATCGCGTCTTCGGCGTCGCCGATGATGTAGGCGAGCTGCTCGTGGAACAGCCGCGGATTGATCGTGTGGATGATCGCGCCCATGCCCGAGATCGCGTAGTACAGCTCGAAGTGGCGGTAGCCGTTCCAGGCGAGCGTCCCGACCCTGTCTCCGGGCGCGACGCCCAGCCGCGACAGAGCGCGGGCGAGCTGCCGCGCGCGCACATGTGCGTCGCGATACGTATAGCGGTGGATCGGACCTTCGACGGTCCGCGACACGATCTCGGTGTCGCCGTGATAGCGGTCCGCGTGCCGGATCAGCGACGAGATCATCAACGGCACGTCCATCATCAGGCCTTGCATGGTTCTCCTCCTCACCAGCTTGGGTTACTGTTACGCCGGTTCGTCCGCAGCCTGATTGTAGCGCTTGAAATGGTGCATCGGCCCCGGTAGCATCGACGTTCCACTCGACCGGCAGGCCGCGGGCGCGGATTCTCCTCCGCTTTAACCCTCGCGACGACCTCGCCGGCGACGAAGGAGGAGCCATGCGTGCAAGTACGTTTGTCGCACCTGGCCTGTTGCTCGTCGCGGCGCTTTTGACCGCGCCCGCGGAGGCCGACGTCAAGATCGCCTTCATCGACCCCTTGTCGGGCGGTGCCGCGACCACCGGCATTCTGGCGCAGAAGACGCATCAGTTCTACACCGATGCCATCAATGCTGCCGGCGGGGTCAACGGCGAGAAAATCGAGCTGCTCTCCTTCGACAACAAGGTCAATCCGCAGGAATCGCTGATTCAGCTCAAGAAGGCGCTCGACGAGGGCGCGCGCTTTGTCGTGCAGGGCAATGGCAGCTCGATCGCCCATGCGATCACCGAAGCAGTGCTCAAGCACAACGAGCGCAATCCGGGCA
>DASPXV010000202.1:0-7598 GCA_035637115.1 Vicinamibacterales bacterium | reverse complement strand
GGGCGTAGGCCGCGGCGACGCGATACGTCGTCTGGCTGCCGCCTTTCGTGTCGGCGACGAAGTTCCACAGCCGGAGGTCGTACTCGCAGGCCTCGTTCAGCGCAACCTCGAAGGTGCCGACGACGTTGTCGGGCATCACGGTTGGAGGCGCCTCCCACTGCTTGACGAACTTCTTCTGCGCCACGACGCGGCTGCCGCAGCGGATGTCGAGCATCAGCGAGTTGACGTAGTAATCGCCGACGTACACGTAGTCCACCGTCAACGCGACGGGTCCGGGACGCGTGATCGAAAGGACGTGCGTGCGCTCGAACGGCGCGGTGCAATTCAGCCAGGGAGGAAGCTTCTCGGTCGTGCACAGCGAGCCGGCGAAGGCGACGGACACGCGCCCGGCCTGCGGTGTCATCCGCACCGTCACCGGCAACCCGGAATACGCAACGACATGCGCCGTGATCGTGTCGTACCCCGCGCGCGCGACCGAGACGTCGAACTCGCCCCACACCGAATCCAACCGGAATGCGCCGGCGCCATCCGCGGAGTACGTCCAGCCTTTCTTCGAGCCGCTGACAATCGTCAGCACCGCCGCCGCGACCGGCGCCTGCGACGGCGGCGCCTCCGTGACGACGCCGAAGACGCTGACCACGATTGGCGTGATCAGAACGTCTGCGGAACCATCGTCCCCCGACAGCGCCACGCTCTTCGACGCCGCCTGATAACCGTCGCGCGAGACTCTCAGTTGCAGCGTCTGGTTCTGCGGGATGCCGGAGAGGCGATATTCTCCGTTCGCGTCGGTCGTCGTCGACGGTCCCGCGCCGCTTTGATCCAGCACCTGTACAAAAACGCCGGCGACCGGCGCCCCGGAGGCCGTCGGAATGGCATCGCGAACGATGCCATGCAACGTGCCGGTCGGAACCGGTGTGGCATCGCCGGTCGATGTCGGAGCGCTCGGTTGATGCGAGCAGCCGGCGGCGAGGAATGCGGCGAGGGATGCCGCACGCAGCAACCGTCGCGAAGATGCGGCGGCCATGAAACTAAGATAGCACTATTCCGCCGGAGTTTTGCGCCTTGATGGAGAGCGTGGTCTGGCCCGTCGCATCCGTCGTGTTCTCGGCCTACGCTGCGGTCGTCGCCGAGCTGCGCGATCTACCGCCGCGTACGAAATGGCGCGTCCGGCCGGCTCAGGCGTGGGCGGCGCCATCGCGCTGGCGTCGCCGCGCCTGCCGGCCGACGGCGTGGCCAACGTCCTGCTGCTGCCGTCGATCGTTCTCCTCATCGGCTACTGGACGAGCGGTCTGCTGTTCGTGCGTCCGATGCCGCGGCTGGAGCGCGCGCTGGTCGCGCTCGACGCCAGGCTTCGCATTCAGGCGATTGCCGCGCGCTGTCCGCGGACCGTCGCGGAGCTGCTCGAATTCTCGTACTCCGGCATCTACGCTGACGTCGTCATCGCGCTCGTCATCGCTGTCCACTGTCGTGAGGGGAGGGGCTGCCGAGGGGCTGAGAACGGGCGTTATGCTAACTCCCAGACGGCGCTAATATTTCCTATCGTCCGATCGGCGACGAGCGCTTCGAGGACCTGGGCGAGCGCGGTGAGAAGATGCCTCGTTCGCGTCCATCTCGTCCTTCACTTCCGAAGGCGCCACGCCGTCCATCACTCTTTCGCGACCGAGACGCGAGGCCGCGCGCGCGCAGGAGCGGGCTGAAGCGGCCCCCACCGGTCATCCCTCACAGCACGGAGCAGCCAGCCGGCTTGGCGGCGTCGATCCGTCGTGCCGCGCCGGCCGGGATCAACTGGACGGCGATCGTCTTGGCGTCGACGGCCCCTTCATTCCGCAGCAGGTGCACATGGTCTCCACCGGGATCGACGAACCCCATCCCGACGGTATACTCCTTCGCCGTGCAGAACGTCTCGTCCCCTTCATAGGCAGTCACCGTTCCGGCCGTGACAATGATGAGGCTGTGACCGGGGTGGGTGTGCCAGCCGGTGCTTCCGTTTGGGACCCATAGGTTGTTCTGCACGTACAGGTCGGACGGACCCTTCGTCTTCTGAAGCGAAAGCCATAAATCCTTCTGCGGCGTCGAGTCCCCGAATTCCCGCAGCACCTGGTTCGCGACGTCGATATCCCCGAAGCGTCCTACGGCGATCGTCGTGCCTGAGAATCCAGATTGCGATGTTGCCAGGACGTCGGCTCCGTATCCGGCCGCCAGGATAACCGCGTTAAGCATGAGACCCCACATGAATTTCTGACGCATTTCGTCCTCCTCTGAGAATGGCTCCCCATGGGAGCCGCTCGCGCACGATCGGTGATTTCCGCGGGGGCGGGCAACGCGCAAAGCACAGAAATGCCGACGACACATCGCCGTGCCGTGGAATGCTGTCGTTTGCCGCGCCTCGGCCGCCGGACTAAAATCGCGGCCTCGGTGAGCGACTCCCCTTTGCCCGACCGGCTGGAATCCTGGAAAGAGATCGCCGCTTACCTCCGGCGGGACGTCACGACGGTCCAACGCTGGGAAAGGCGCGAAGGGATGCCCGTGCACCGCCACGTGCACGACAAGGCGGGGTCGGTCTATGCATTCCGGACAGAGCTCGATGCGTGGACGCACGGGCGGAAGGCCGCGCCGGTTGTCGAGAACGCCGGCCGAGGTGCCGAGCCGCGGCGGCGCACCTTGTTATTGGTGACGGTGGGGGCGATCGTGGCTGCCGCCCTGGTGTTCGGGCTGCTGCGCCTGCGTGACCGCTCCCCGGGGAATCCTCTTGCCGACGCCCGCTTTTTACAGCTGACGAACTTCGGCGGCAACGAACAGGCGGCGGCGCTCTCGCGGGATGGCAGGTTCGTGGCGTTCCTTTCGAATCGCGACGGGCAAATGGACGTCTGGGTTACCCAGGTCGGGACGGGGCAGTTCTACAACCTGACACAGAACGCCGTGGCGGAGCTCGTCAACTCGTCGGTCCGCACGCTTGGCTTCTCGCCGGATGGCGCACTGGTCACGTTCTGGACACGCAGCGGCACGGCCGCCTCGAAACCTTCCACAATCAATATCTGGAGTGCGCCGGTTCTTGGCGGACCTTCGCGTCCTTACCTGGAGGGCGTCGCCGAGTTCGACTGGTCCGGCGATGGTACTCGTCTCGCGTACCACACGCCGGGGCCGGGGGATCCGCTGTTCGTGCGCGACCCTGGCCACGAGGCGAAGCAGATCTTCGCAGCGCCGGCCGGCCTGCACGGTCACTTCCCTGTCTGGTCGCCGGACCAGGCGTTCATCTATTTCGTTCAAGGGTCCGTGCCTGATCGCATGGACATCTGGCGCATCTCGACGGCCGGCGGGACTCCGGAACAGATCACCCATCATGATTCGCGCGTGAGCCACCCGGTGTTCTTGGACGCGCGGACGCTGCTGTACCTCGCTGTCGATGCGGACGGCTCCGGCCCGTGGCTGTACAGCCTCAACGTCGACCACCGCCAGCCGCGCCGCGTGAGCTTCGGTCTCGAGAGGTATACGTCGCTCGCGGCGAGCGCCGACGGCCGACGGCTCGTTGCTACGCTCGCGAGCGCGAAGAACACGTTCTGGCGCTTCCCCATCACCGACAAACCTGTGGAATCCGCCGGCACGCGCATCTCGCTGACCACCGGCAGCGGATCCTCGCCGCGGCTCGGCGCCGACTATCTTCTTTATGTCTCATCGAAGGGTGAGAGCGACGTCATCTGGAAGCTGCAAGGGGACGCGGCCACCGAACTGTGGAGCGCGCCGCAGACCCGGATCATCGGCGCGCCGTCCATCGCGCGCGACGGACGTCGCATCGGCTTTTCGACGCGGCGAGATCGCGAGACGTCGCTGTACGTCGTGAACGCCGACGGTACGAACGCGCGAGTCGTCGCGCGTTCGCTGGAGCTGCACGGCACGCCCGCGTGGGCGCCTGACGGCCAATCGATCACCGTGGCCGCGATCGTCAACGGAGCGCCACGCCTCTTCACTATTCCTCTCGACGGAGGCTCACCTTCACCATTTGCCGAGGAGTACTCGGTCGATCCGGTGTGGTCCCCCGACGGCGATCTCGTGGTCTACTCCGGTCCCGACATCGGGACGATGTTCCAGGTAAAGGCCATCAGCCGCACCGCGAAGGCGTTCCCTCTACCCAACCTCACACTGAGCCGCGGCTCGAGACACCTTGCTTTCATGCCGGGCGGCCGCTCGCTCGTGGTGCTGCGAGGCGAGATGGGCCACAAGAACCTCTGGCTGATCGACCTGACGACCGGGGCAGAACGGCAGTTGACCAACTTCTCCACGGATTTCAGCGTGCGCGACTTCGACATCTCTCCGGACGGCCGTCACATCGTCCTCGAGCAGGTGCAGGAGCTTTCCGACATCGTCTTTATCGAGCTCGCGCGCCGCTGACCGTATCGCGCGCGCCGGCGTCGGCCGAGGCGATCTTGCGGGGACTGGCCAGCTGCGTGCGCGCGACCCTTTGCAGCACAATCGCGTGTGGCACCCATTGACGGGCGGGTGAGGTCAAGGGTGAGAGATGGCGATAGTGATGCGGTAGGACTTGGCATTCGATACGGCCGCTTCCATCCTGGATCGCATCGGCGATAGCCTCTGATGACACGACCTCCGGCGCCGCATTGCCCTCGGTGATCCAGCGTCGGTAAAGCACCTCGTACGACGGCGCGCTGAAGGCGGCGCGCGCCTGGTAGTAATCCTCCTCGTTGTCAATGCCGACCTCGTCGATCGAGTGGGCGCTTCCGCTCAGGTCGGGCGCGCTGAAGAACGCTAAGGCCGTGGTGAGCGCGCTCGTGGCGACGTTCGTGTTCATCATGCTGATTGGCTGCGCGAACATCGTCCACCTGGTGCTGGCAGATGCGGCGGCACGGAAACAGCGCTTCGAGTCGTGTCCAACTGGCAGGCGCAACGAGCGCGGTGATTGGACACGGCGCAAGACTGATGTTCGCGTCTATTGCACGCGTTCCCAGGCGAGCTTCACCGTTGGCGCACAGAGCAGGTCCGCGTTTTTCACGCGCAGTTGCTGGGCGCCGAACTGATCGAGGGCGGAGAGGGAAGTCTCGAAGGGTTGTTGCGAGATCTGATAGCAGACGAGATGATCGCTGGCATTCTTGATGCCGAATGCGTTCCCGGCCACGTCGATCTTGCGAGTCGGATTGCAGAACAGGATCGGGTATCCCACCTTTACGTCCGGCTCCACGTGAAATTGATCTCGCAACGTCACGACTGTGTTGGCCGGCCGGCCGGAGGCTCGATAGCACTTGTAGTGATCGAGAGTCTCCGGGAAGCCCTCGTTGTTTTTCTGCGTGGCGCGCCGGCCAGTAACTGGCCCGGGAGGTCAGGAATTAGCTGAGCCGATACTTTCGGGATCACGAGACGCCGAGTTAGGCGTCAGAAACTGCCGCTTACGCCTTTGAATCCTCGCCTCGCCTGACGCGCCAGCCAATGCGCGGCGTGCGCGGCATTGTAGGCATAGCCGAGCGTGTGCTGGCATGTCGACAGGCAGCTGGCCGTGCAGGTCTTCTTGAGTTGATCCAGTTGCGTGATGTTGAAACGTGGATGGCGGATCGTGCCCCAGTCGGTTGTTGCCGAATAGTAGGTGAAGCACGGAGCGAGCGTGCCGTCGGTGCGGATAATTACGGAACTCTGCCCGGCGCGGCAGGTCCACGCCGCCACCTCGCCCCGCATGAAGCGCTTCATGTCGGCGAAGTGCTGGCACGAGTTGACCATCTGATATCCGCTCCGGTTGAGATCGGCAAGCCGATCGAGCAGGTCGTCGACCGCGGGCCGATCCTCCGGCCGGATGTACGTGCCGTTGCCGTGCGCGCGCCCGAAGTGGTCCTGCTCGAGCATCGGCGCTTCGTTGAGGTGATAGTCGGTCGCGATGTTCGCGTCGTGCGCGATCTCGGTCAACGCGATCACATCGTCCAGGTTGAGACGCGTGATGTTGATGTTCAGGAAGACGGTGTAGCCGTACTTCGCCTGCATCTTCACGAGATACTCGAAGTGCTTCCGGATCGGGTTCAGCGCCTTGGGCAGCCCCGGCTTTTCATCCACGCAGTCGACGGCGAGATTCACGGTCGCGAGGCCGGCGTCACCGAGCTTGTCGATGACGGTCGGCCACATGAGCCGCCCGTTAGTGGGCAGGTAGACGAAGAAGCCGCGGCCGGTCGCGTACGCGACGATCTTGTGGATGAACTTCGGCCGAAGAAGTGGCTCGCCTCCCATGATCGCGAGCGCGCGGCAGCCCGCGTCGTGCAGCCAGTCGATCGCGTTGAGTGCGACCTCCTCGGTCATGCCTGCGGTCTTGTTCGAGTGCGCCCAGCAATAGTGGCAATCGAGATTGCACTTGAATTCCGTGAACAGATAGGCGAGCAGCGGCCGGAAATCATTCGGATGGAGTCGCGACCTCAGGTACGGCCAGAGCCAGCAGCGCACCGCGCGCCGCCGGTTGAATAGCTGGTACTGCTTCCGCGACATCCAGGGTTTTTCTTCCGCCGGTGGCCAGGCGGGTTCGGGAAGTGTGGTCATAAGATGGCAGTGCCTGCGGACCCGGGCTCCGGCGCGTGTCCGACGCGCTGCCGGAGAGCACTCTCGTACTCCGCAAGCTGCTCCTCAATCTGTTGCAGGAACGTCCATGTGCTCAGGGATTCTTCGCGGTAACGTTTCAGAAAATAGTCGATGGTTTCCACACGAAGCTTGATCGCGCCCGTTGCGCGGTTCTCGTCGAGGTCCTTGAACGCGAGGTACGGCCGCCCGGCCGATTCGAGAATCTCCTCGACGACGGCGTATACCGGGGCGTCGTGGCCGCATTTGAAACTGGAAAATTCGAGCGCGACAAGATTCGGGTGCCGAGCCGCGACCTTTGCGGCCCAGATCTTCTGGTTGGTGTTTTCGGACGTCGTGTGACTCCAGACATCCGAG
This sequence comes from Vicinamibacterales bacterium, assembly GCA_035637115.1. Classification (GTDB taxonomy): domain Bacteria; phylum Acidobacteriota; class Vicinamibacteria; order Vicinamibacterales; family 2-12-FULL-66-21; genus JAICSD01. The sequence continues at coordinate 683 of DASPXV010000202.1, read as the reverse complement.
ATCTCGAGCGGGTGCGCGATCACGCCGTCACGCACCTCGTCGCCGAACAGGCGCTCGAGCAGGTCCTCGTCCTGTGGGAGAGACGCGAGCGTAAACACAGGATAGCCGCGCTTCTGCAGCTCCTCCAGGATGCCGTGGTTGATGCCGGGATCGTGGTGATAAGGGCGTCCCAGGACGACAATGCCCAGACGGTGCTCGCGCTCGATGCGATCGAGCACCACACGCGCGCGCCGGCGGAGACCGCTCCAGAACATGTCGAGCGCCGCGAAGCCGGCGTCGACCGCGCTCTGGTTCTCAGCGCGCGATAGGCCGAGCAGCGGCTCCCATGTCTCGAACATCTGCAGCGCGAACAGGCGGCGGTCCGCCACATTGACGAGCGGATCCAGATACGCGACGCCGGCCGCGGCGAACGCGTCCGACTCCTTCGTGAAAGCGGCGCGCACCGTCCGCGGAGTCGCGGCCACGGTGGGGCAGGCATTCTGGCCGCGCGTGCCGACGAGCGGCGAGTCGAGGACGTCGAACATCGGAAAGAAGATGCAGTCGAGCGCGGCGCGACGGTGCTTCACCGCGAGCAGATTCTGCACGTGCGCGATCGCCACCTTCGACGGATAGCACGGGTCTATGCTTCCGCGGCTGGAGCCGCTTCGATACAGCTCGGGGCTGGTGAAATCGGAGTAGACGAT
>DASPXV010000201.1:0-43061 GCA_035637115.1 Vicinamibacterales bacterium | reverse complement strand
TTGCCGAAGGTAATGACGTGCTGATCCGAATGCGGCGTGCTGCTGCAGGTATTCGCGTTGTCGAAGATCGACCAGCACGCAAACTCGAAGTTCCAGTACGGCCCCGTCGTCTGCCAGGTCGTGCCCGCGTCGTGCGTTTCGTAGATCTCTTCGAGTCCGACGTACACGTGCGCAGCGTTGCCGGGATCGACGGCGATCACCTGGTTGTACCAGGCCTGCACGCCCGGACGATAGCCGTTGTACAGCTTCAGCGCCGAGCCGGAAGACGCGAGCTTCTGCGAGTCGGCGATCTTGGTCCATGGTCCCGCGACGCTGCCGCTCGCCGAACGATAGACGCCCGACAGCGACGTATTCAGCGTGTAGCGGTAGCGGACGATCGACTCGACGGTCGCGTAGAGTTCGCTGCCGTCACTCGAGTATGCAAACTGCGAGCGCCCGACATCCTGCGCGTTGAGCGCGCCGAGTGGATTGACACGCGTGAAGCTGGCGCCCGCGTTCGTCGAGACGTAGAAGCCGTTATAGGTCGCGCCGCCGCGCCACGCGCAGTTGGCGATTACGACCGCACCCTCGGTGCCCGGCTGGATCGCGACGTCGTTGCAGATGTTGTCGTACGCGGATGTGGCATTCGCCACCGGCGCGAGCACGCGCGTCCACGCCCCTGCGCTCGTCGTCGCCGAATGCTTCCACACACCGCGCGACGTCGTGGCGTAGACGCTGCCGGCGTTGTCGAATCGCAGGTGATGAATGAACGTGCTTTCGAGCTCCGGACCGCCGACGCGCATACCCGGGTTGAACACATTCGACGCGGCATCGGTCATCCGATACACGCCCGAGCCCACGTACGCGGTCGCTCCCGTGTTCCCCTCGCCGGTCGCGAGCCAGAGTGCGCCGTCCGGGCCGAGCCCGAGGTCACCCACCGAGAGGGTCGGCAGACCATCGGTCAGCGGCGTCCATGTCGCGCCACCATCTGCGGAACGGAACACGCCTCCGTCCGCGCCGCCGGCGTAGATCGCGTTTCCGGCAATCGCGAGTCCAGTGATGCGTCCCGAGACGAAGCCGGCGCCGCCGCTCGAATTCGAAAAGTACGGATCGCGATAACGCGGGTCGTCCGCGTCGTACGGACGGTTGGTCACTTCGAGCCACGGACCGCCGACGTCGGGCAGGCTGTACAGCGCCGCGAACGCCGCGCCGTACGCACCAGGCGCCACGAGCCCGGGCGCGAGCCGCGCCTGCGCGTACTCCGCCGCGGCATTCATCGCTTCGACCGTTTCATCGCCAGGGTTCCCCACTTTGGGCATCGCGCGCTCGGTGCGAAACACATTGCGCGGTACGCGCCCGCGCTTCGCAGCAAGACCGACGGCCGCCACGAGAACAGCGATGGAAATAGTCAGAGTGATGCCGACAAACCGGGCGCGGTGATTCATGGGGCTCCTTGCGTACAGACAGCGACGAGAGTCTGCAGCCTAGGCGCCCCCCCTGAACGATGTCAATCAACTCAGCCGTGCGTGTTGTCGCCCAACTCGTGGTCGCTACTTCAAGAGCGCCGGCCAGTTCAGGATCAGAGATGGACGGCCCGGCGGCCCCTGATCCGCCGGCACGACAACGAGAAAGCGCGTTCCGTCAGGCGAGGCGTCATATCGCATCGTTCCACCAATGGCGAGCGCGGAGCCGACTTTGAACAGCGGCCGCGCCGGAGCCGCGGAGAATGCCGCGCGATTCGGCGCGATCGACGCCGTGACCAGCACGCCCGCGCGATTTACATAGAAGAACTCGGCGCCGTCTCTGCCCCACGCCGGTTCGTCGCCGCCGCCGACCGAGGCCTGCCACTTCGCGCCCGTGGGCGGGAAGGGCTGGACCCACACTTCAGACTGCCCGGTTTCATCGGAGACGTACGCGATCCAGCGGCCGTCTGGTGAGAACCGTCCTGAGCGCTCGCCCCCCTCGGTGTGCGCGACGGCGATCCGCTTCGACGGGTCGCTGACCTCCACGGCCACCAGATCCCCTTTCACATCGCGCTCCCCGGTTGTGACGAGTAGATATCGATCGTCCGGCGACCAGTCCAGCGGATCCTTCTGATCGGCGGATTGCATGAGCGGCAGGTCGCTGCCTGCCCCTGATGCGGTCTTGAGATAGATGTTCAAGGGGCCGTCGCGATACGAGCCGAACGCGATACGTGTGCCGTCGCGCGACCAGACGGGAAACCAGTCGTTGGTCCCCGGCTGCGTCAGGCGAGCCGGCGTCTGCCCGTCCTGCAGGATCCACACACTGCGGCCGGCGGTGCGTTCGTCCGAAATCGCCACCGCGACGCGGCGGCCGTCCGGTGCGATCCTTATTTGCGGATACAGCCCTTCCGGCGCCAGCGTTCCCAGATCCTTTCCGCTGCGATCGAACCAGTGCAGGGACGTCGCGTCGCGCGCATTCGTGCTCGTATAGACGAGCACGCCTGTCGACGAGACGGCGAACGCGCTCCCCATCCCGAGCGTGTTGGTGCCGACACCTGCGGCCACCGGGATCTCGTCGCCACTCAGCGCTTGCGATCCAACGTCGAATCGCTGCGCGACGAGTGTGTTCCCGCGAGTGAAGAGCAGGTAACCCGGCGGCGCGAACGCGACCTTCGACAGCGTCTGAAACAGACGCACCGGTTTTGCGTCCAGCGATCCGAGATAGGCGGAGCTCTCCTGCGGCCGTCCGCTGCGCGCGACATAGACGAAATGCGTCCCGTCAGGCAGGAACTCCGGGAATCGCAGCGAGTTCTCGTGCCGCGTCAGGTCCAGTGATGCGACCTGTCGCGGAGTGCCACCGGATGCGGGAATGGCCTGGAGCCCGTAGCGATTCGAGAATACGATGACGTCCGACACGCTCCACGTGGCGCCGAGCGATACGCCCGGCGTATCGGCCAGCACCTGGATGGTCCCGGATCGCAGGTCCATGCGCCTCAGCGTCGAGGCCGCATAGAAGCCAACTGCGTGCCCGTCCGGTGCGAGAAACGGGTAAGTTGCATTTTCCGTCCCCGGCAGCTCGCGACTCTCGGACGATTGCAGCGATCGCACCGCGACCCGCCGCCGCCCATCCGCGCCGCTAGTGAGCCACGCGATGGTCGTGCCGTCGGCGGAAATCGCCATATTCAAGTTGACGGCGGCAGGGTCGACGTCGAAGCGAATCGGCCCGGTGGCCCATGCCGCCGGCGTCACATCCCGGCGCAGCCACAGCATCGTCGCGGCCGCACCCGCGATCGCGAATAGCACTGCCAGGATCGCAGCGGTGACGAAGCCGATCGTCCGGTGGCCGCGCGGAATCAGCGCCGGCTTATCGCGCTCGATCGCATCGAATGCGATCGCGGCATCGCCGAGGTCGCGCAGCCGCTGCCGGACGTCCTTGACCAGCATCCGCCGCAGGACGTGTACGGTGGGTGCAGGCGTCTCGGCAGGCAGCGCGCTCCAGTCGGGCTCGCGTTCGAGGATCTTGCCAATCGCGTCGGAGATGGTCTCGCCGGGAAACGCGCGCCGGCCCGAGAGCATCTCGTACACGACGCAGCCGAAAGACCAGACGTCCGTTCGCTTGTCGACCTGCGCGCCGCGCGCCTGCTCGGGAGACAGGTAGGCTGCAGTACCGAGGATGATGCCTGCCTCGGTAAGCGCAGGGCTCGTCAGCGTGGACGCGGCCGCACTGCCCGCTGCGACGGTATCGAGCACCTTGGCGAGACCGAAATCCAGGACCTTGACGGTGCCGTCACCGCGCAGCGTGAGGTTCGCGGGCTTCAGATCGCGGTGGACGATGCCCGCGTCGTGCGCCGCGGCAAGCGCCTCGGCGATCTGCCGCGCGATGTCGAACGCCTCGCCCAGCGGCACCTTGCCTCGCGCGCAACGCTCGGCGAGCGTTTCCCCCTCGACCAGCTCCATCACGATCGCATGACCGGCGGCGTGCGCTTCGACTCCATAGATCTGCGCGATGTTCGGATGGTTCAGTGCCGCGAGCGTCTGCGCCTCGCGCTCGAACCGCGCGAGTCGATCGAGATCGGCCGCGAAGCGACCCGGCAGGATCTTGATCGCGACGTCGCGCTGCAGCTTCGCGTCGCGCGCGCGATAGACCTCGCCCATGCCGCCCGCACCGATCGCGCCGATGATTTCGTACGGACCGAGCCGGGAACCGGGGAGGAGACCCATACAGGCGGAGCGATTCTACCTTCAAGCGCGGTCTGCGAGTGTCCCGTGTCAGAAGTCCTGTTGCATTCGGCTGGCGCTGCATCCCGTGTGGCGGCGTTGCTCCTCCCTCACATACTCCCGGTATGCCCGGTCGTCGCGCCTTGCCAGCCGGGCGCATCGCCACCCTCGGTGCGACACAGGACTTCTGACACGGGCACTACCGCTTGAACTCCATCAGCCACAGGTCCGCCTCAATCGCCGGGCGCTCGACGAGCAGCGTGCGGCCGTCGCCGCTCAGGCGCGTGCCGTACGGCGGGGTTTGAGGAAGAATCCGGCGCGCGGCTCCCGTATCCCCGTCGACGAGCACGACGCCGTCCGGCGCGCTGGCCACCAGGCTGTGCGTCCCTGGAACGAACGACACGTCGATCGTTGTCGCGCGCAGCAGCGGCATCTCGATGTGCTTGTGGATTCGCTGCTCCTTGACGTCCCAGACCTCGATGGCCAGCGGGTCCCCGGCGGCATTCAACTGGATGCCGGCGAGGAGCCGGCCGTCGGACGACCATGCATCGATCCCGACGCGCGCCGAGCCCACGCGCATGAACGCTGAGTTCTCGCGCGTGGCCATGCGCGTCGCCACGTCGACGAGCCACACGCCCGGTTCCATAACGATGAAGGGAGCGACGGCGAGCTGCTTCCCATCGGGCGACCACGCGCCCCACGCGACGTCCCCCTTCAGGTCGGTCAACTGCCGCAGGCCCGATCCGTCGGCGCCAATGGTCCACAGCTCCCATCGCCCGGAACGCGTCGACATGAACGACAGCGTGCGGCCGTCGGGCGACCACACCGGAATCCGATCCTTGAACGCGTCGTCAGTCAACCGGCGCGTCTCGGCACCGTCTGCGCGCAACAGGACGATGTCCTCCTGGCCGCCGCGGCTGGTGCACGCCAGCCACGACGCGTCAGGCGACGGGGCGCACCAGCCGAGCGATGCGCTGCGCATTGTCGAGCGCAGCGTTGGTGGATCGCCCCGAGGCTCGAACGAGTAGGACGCGAGCTCGAACGATCGGTCGGTTGCGCCGATCACCATGCGCGATCCATCGCGCGCGAACCGCGCGCTGGCGAGCGCGCGAACGCCGTTGGTCACGGGCTCGGGCGAGCCGCGGACGGCGCCGCTTGGCTGATCGATGGCGACGCGCCACAAATTCGGACTGCCGCCGCGATCGCTGACGAAGTACAGCCATCGCCCGTCGGGCGACCATTCCGGCGCCCAGTCGGTCGCCGCGTCCTGCGTCACTGCCACCGGGGTACCTCCGGCGGCCGCGATCGTGACGATGTCGCGCTGGCCGCCCGTGTTCGACCAGAACGCGATCCGCTCGCCGGACGGCGACCAGGACGGCTGCACGGCATCGCCGTTCACGAGCCGCTTCGCGGCTCCCGACGAGACGTCGACGGTCCACAACTCCGCGATCACCGAGCGCGAGTACGGATCCCTTACCCCTTCGGTGGCGTAGGCGAGCTGCTTTCCATCCGGCGACCAGCGCGGATCGAATCCCGCAGACGTGATACGCCGCGCCGACTCGCCCGTGGCGCCCATCACGAAGATGCCGCCGCCGTCACGATCGGAGCGGAATGCGATCTGCTCACCGTCCGGCGAGAACGCGCCCTGCGCGTCCGCTCCCGGCGAGTTCGCGGTGAGATTGATGGCGCGGCCGCCTCCGACCCGGAGCAGATAGAGATCGAAGTTGCCCGATGACGCGGACGCATAGAGGACCTGGCGCCCGTCGGGAGAGATGTCGGGGTTGATCTCGGCGCCAGGCGCTTCCGTCAACTGGCGCAGCGACGCGACGGTCGGGACAGCTGCCGGTGTTCGCGCGAGCCAGAACGCCGCGACGATTGCCGCGCCGCCAATCGCGAGTCCGGCGACGCCGAAGATGACGCCCGCGCGGGAGGACGAACGCTTTGCCATCACGCGCTCGACACCCGACGTCGTCGCGCGCCCTGATCCGGCGGCCTGCAGCGCCAGCGCGAGATCGTGCGCCGAATGGAAGCGATCCTCCGGCCGCTTCTCGAGACAGCGTGACAAGATGGCCTGCAGCGCGCCTGGAATCACCGCGCTGACCTCGGGTGCGATCTCGGGCGGATCCTCATTCAGGATCGCGTTCATCGTCTCGACCGCGCTCGCGCGGGAAAACGCGCGACGGCCGGCCAGCATCTCATAGAGCGTCGCGCCGAGCGCGAAGATGTCGCTGCGCGCGTCTGCCGGTTCGCCGCGCACCTGCTCCGGCGCCATGTAGCCGACCGTGCCGAGCACGGTGCCCGCTGCGGTACCGGCCACCGCGGTCGCAATGCTGCCGACGGCAGCCGCGGCCTCCGCCTTCGCGAGGCCGAAGTCGAGGATCTTGATCCGGCCGTCCTTCGTGATGAACAGGTTTTCGGGCTTGAGGTCGCGGTGGACGATGCCGCGCGCGTGGGCCACGGCGAGCGCCGCCGCAATCTGCGACGCGAATTCCGCCGCCTTGCGCGGTGGAACCGGCCCCTCGTCCAGACGCCCGCGCAGCGACTCCCCTTCGAGCAACTCCATGACGACGTACATGACCGGCTTACCGGCCTCGTCCGCGGTCCCGATATCGTGAATGGCGACGATGCCCGGCGCATTGAGCGCCGCGGCGGCGCGCGCCTCCTGCTCGAGGCGCGCCATGCGATCCGGATCGCGCGCGAACAGCGCCGGCAGCACTTTGATCGCGACGTCGCGATTCAGCCGCGTGTCGCGCGCCTTGTAGACCTCTCCCATGCCACCGGAGCCGATGTGAGAGACGATCTCGTAGGGACCGAGCCTGGAACCCGCGTTGACGGTCATTCGGATTGATCGGCGCGATCAAGGCGGTCGACACGCCAGGTCGGCATCGGCTTCATCGCGTCCGGAGTATAGCGCGGGCGGATGCTGCGACCGGAGGCCATGCCGAGCACGTCTAATGCAGTGCCGGCGCGGCGAATCCTTCCTTGAGCGCCGCGAGGCGCACGCGCTCGTCGAACGTCACGATCTCGAGCGTGTGCGGACGCCGCTCCGAGATGACGTACGCGGCGGCAAGCTGCAGCGCATCCGCGGCGTGCAACGGGTGGACGCGCAGCAGTCGCCGCGCAAGGTGCCGCACGTCGTCATGCGGCTCGACCTCGGTCCAGGCCAGCGCGAGTTCGTCGAGGCGCGCGAACGCCTCGCCGACGCGGTCGGCCGGCGCCCCTTCACGCTCGAGACGCGCGATCGCCGATCCGCATTCGACCGGCGTGCCCCACCACACGGCGATGTCGGGATCCTGGCGCGCCCTGGCGAGGGCGAGATCGGTGCGGTCTTCGTCAACAAGCAGCGGAACGAGCGCGGAACTGTCCCAGAAGGTCACCGTCCTTCGCTCCGCTCAGCGAGTACGATGTCGCTCGCGTTGCGTCCTTTCAGCAGGCGCGGCGGCCGGCGCTTCAGCCAGGCCGGCGGCAGCGCGCGAAGTGGCGGCCTTGCCACTCCCTGCCGCTGCAAGCGCGCCGCGCGCCCTTCGGGATCGGCGCCCTGCACGATCGGTTCGAGCTTCGCCACGGGAACGCCGCGATCTTCGATGACGATGCTCGTGCCTTGACGGACGCGATCGAGGAGCGCGCTCAGGCCGTTTTTTGCCTGGGAGATGCTGGCCCTTTTCATGTAGCTATTATAGCCTGATTGCGCCGCGGGCCCGGCCCTGCCTCAACGTCCGGCAGATATTCCCGCTCGCGGCGCCGCCGCTCCTTGTAACGGCGGAACACCTCGCGTTCGCTTTCGAGCGCGAGAAGCGATCGCCACGTGCTGCCGCGGAATGTGTGCGCGAGCATCTGCGGGCCGTGCCGCAGCACGAACCAGGGATACGCGCGCAGCACCGCCGGCAGGTGGCGGACTTTCATCCACCGCTCCTCGCGCCAGCGCATGAACTCGATTTCCTCGCAGTCCAGATGCGCCGTGCGCACCACCGCGGTCGTGCCGTCGTATTCCTCGAGCCTTTCGCTGACGATGAGCTGCTGCCGGCGGAAATCGGCTGTCATCGGCGTGCCCGGATACGGCGTCGGGTGCTGGATGTACGGCCAGTCGACGTAGCGCCGCGCGAAATCGAGGTTCGCCTGGATCGACGCGCGCGTATCGCCCGGGTTGCCCACGATGATGCCGCCGACGACGTTGATGCCGGCGCGGTGCAGGCATTCGATCGCGCGCATCGTCGCATTGCCGGTCCGCCGGCCGTGCTCGCGCTGCGCGTTCTTCGCCGCGGCGCGGAGAAAGGCGAGATCCTCGTCGAGCACGTTCTCGATGCCGAGGAACACGTAGCGGAACCCGGCCTTCCGCATCAACGGCGCGAGCGTGTCGCCGTGGCTCGCGATCGATGACGTCATCGCCTGCACGAGATAGTGGATGTCGTCGAGTCCGGCGTCGACGATCGCGGCGCAGAGCGCCTCGAACCGCGCCACGTTCAGCGTGACGTTGTCGTCGACGATGAAGATCGCGCGCGCGCCGCGGGCGCGGGCGCCGGCGATGTCGGCCAGCACGCGCGTGAAATCGAATGTGTGGAAATTCCTCCCGCGCATCTCGATGATCGAGCAGAAGCTGCAGTCGTAGGTGCAGCCGCGCGACGTCTCGACGATGTCGATCTGGCGTCCGAGGAAGGTGTAGCCCGAGAGCACGCGCGCGGCGCGGTTGGGAAGCGCGATCTCGCCGTCGCCGAGATCGCTGACGTGTCGGGCCGGGTTGTGCACGAACGATCGCGTGCCGCCGCCGGAGCGATACGACAGTCCCGCGATGGCATCCACCGGGTGGCCGTGCTCGAGCGCGCGCACGAGCGCACGAAACGTCAGCTCCCCTTCGCCGCGCACCAGGTAATCGATCCCCAGGTCCGGTGGCTCGTAGGCTTCCGGTGCGAGGCTCGGATCGTATCCGCCCGCGACGATCACCGTATTCGGACGCAGGCGCCGGATCAGCCGAATCAGCCGCAGCGCGGTGCGCCGCTGAAAGGTCATGACCGAGAGTCCGACGACGTCGGGGTTGTGGTCGTGGACGAGTCGCGTCACCGTTTCGGCGACGCGATGCTGCACGAGGATGAGGTCTGCGATCGCGACGTGATGGTGGCGGTCGAGATTGCCGGCGAGCGACGCGAGCGCACCATTTGGCATCCGCATCGTCAGCGCCGGCGTATGCTCGAAAGAGTCGGGCATCGAGAGCAGCAGGACGTTCATGGCACACCCCGAATCGCGTTCAGGATACTCCGTTCGCGCGCCGTGCTGGAAGCTATCGAGACGTCGGATGCTTCGGCACCGGCGCGGAGTACGGCAGAGTCTCGGGCAGCACACGAACAGGCGTCGTGAACTTCAGCGGATATCTCCCGCCGCTCGCGAAGGCCAGCTCAACGAACGACGCCGTCCATCCTTTTGGCGGCGTCTGCACGTGCGCGACCCACGTGTTCGGACCCGACGGCGTGAGCCCCGTCGGCTGATACGCAGCGCCGATGACGTCGAAGCGGAAGTTGCGCGCGTCTGCATTCGTTGCCTGCCACAGCGTCACGGACTCAGGCCTGTCCTTCGCCAGCACCTTGATCGAGCCGTCTTTCTCGAACGTCCACGTGAAATCGGGGCGCGGCTTTCCGTTGACCACCGACGCATAGAAGGATTCGACGCTCGGGATCGCGTCAGATTTGTCGAGCGAATGGCTCGTGTTCGGCACGTAGCGCAAATGATTCTCGCCGCGGAGCTGGTCGAAGTAGAACTGCGACGAGTCCGGCAGGAAGAACTGGTCGCCCGACGCATTCACCAGCAGCTTGGGCATCGTCAATCGGTCGCGATACTCGTACGGCTCCTCGATCTTCATGAGCGCGCGGAATTGCGGCGTGCCCATCCAGTCCATGATTCCCTGGTCGACGTAATCCTGCACGGCATCGGACCACGCGCCATACGCGCGGAAGTGATGGACGAACGACGGCTCGACGTTGAGCAAGTCGATCACCGCGGGAGCGATCGCGATCACGCGCGTGTCGACGGCCGCGGTTGCCCACGTGGTCCATCCGCGCTTCGAGGCGCCGGAGACGACGAAGCGGCCGACCTTGTGATTACCGCCGTCGGCGGATGCCTCGAATGCGGTGACCGCATCCATCGCACGCACCGCGCTCTTCGTCATCGGCAGGCGCGCCGGCCAGCGGTCGTCGCCCGTCAGCAGAAAGTGTTTCCAGGTGTAGGCGATGAAGTCGTCCTCGGTGCGCGGCTTGTGCGCGGGATCGTCCTTGAACACGATCGGCTGGTTGGGAACCATCCGCAACTCGGCAACGACGGTGCCCGTGTCGCGCGCCGCTTCGAGAAGCCACGGTGACGGCGCCGACGGCGGATTGCGATCGTTGCGGCCGCCGCCGATGAACAGCAGGCCGATGTCGCTCGTGACCTCTTTCGGCGTGACGACCACGAGCCAGTGTTTCCAGAGCGGCTGCTCGACCTCCGCTTCCGTCAGCCAGCGCTGCGACGTGAGGTCGATCAGCGTGGCGGTCACCCCATCCGCAGGCAGCGTTTTGGCGACTTTCCATGCGAAACTGGGATCGGCCGCGGCGACGTATCGATCGAGGGCGGTTTCCGAGGCGCGGACCGTGGATGGGGTCGCCTGGCCGGACAATCCCGCCGACCTCAGCGGCGCCGCGAGAACAAGTCCGCCGCCCACGAGAACTGCGAAAAGAAGTCGTCTCATCGAGGGGAATTATATGCGCCGACTTGCGGTGTATGCGCGGCGCGAATAAAATAGGCGCTCGCCTTCTGTTCGTCGCCCTCTGGTGCGTGATGCCCGCGTCCCCGCATGCGCAGCGGAGCAGCAGCGCTGCAGGCCGACCCGTGCCGACGACCGAGAAAGAGGCGCGGACCGCCGCCGAGCGGAAGATCGATTCTCAGCTCCTTTACGAGATTTACCGGAAACGCGGCGAAGCGGCGGCGAAGTACGTGCCGTCAGGTCCGACCGGCGTGCGGATCGACGCGCACGGGCGTGCGCTCGTGGACATTCGCGGGCCTGTTACGCCCGCTCTCACCACACTCGTGACACAGCTCGGAGGATCGGTGGTGTCGACCGCGCCCAGATATCAGTCGATCATCGCACGCGTGCCGCTGCTGAAGATCGAACGCATCGCGCGGCGGGGCGAGGTGAGGGCCATCTCCCCTGCCGCTGAAGCAGACATCCGTCGAGGCCCACGACCGTCAGAATAAAGCTCGCATGAGACTCGCGCGTACCATCTTGTTCTTTCTGGCGATCGCCGCGCTGGCGGCCGCGCCGCGCGTTCGTGCGTTCGGCGGCCAATCGTCGCCGCCGGCTGCCGCCGGTCCGATCTCGCCCGAGGCGCTCGCGCAGATCGAGGCGCTCATCGCCGAAAAGGAATCGCGCTCGGCAACCGAGCAGAAGATCGATTCGCAGCTGCTCTATGAAATGAGGATGCGAAGCGGCTTGGCCGCCGCGCCCGGCATCGCAGCGGTAGAAACCGACGTGCCCTACGCGCCGGACGGCCACGCCGTGGTCGACGTGAAGGCGAAGTTGTCGGACGAACTGGACGCGGCGCTCGCCGCACTTGGCGCCGAGGTGCTCTCGATCTCACCCGCCGATTCCGCGATCCGGATTCATATCGGGATCGAGAAGATCAAAGCGCTCGCGGCACTGCCCGGCGTGATCTTCGTCGAGCCGCGGCAGGACGCGACGACAAGCGGCATGGGGCAGTCCCAACAGACGACGAACGTCCTCGAGACGAACACCGGCCAGGGCAGTCGCAGTTCCGAAGGGGACATCACACACCTGGCGTTCGCGGCGCGGGCGGCGTTCGAAGCGCGCGGGGCGGGCGTCAAGATCGGCGTGCTCTCGAATGGCGTAACGAACCTCGCGGCGAGCCAGGCGTCCGGCGATCTCGGGCCCGTCACCGTTCTGCCCGGCCAGGTGGGCAGCGCCGACGAGGGCACCGCGATGCTGGAGATCATCCACGACCTTGCGCCCGATGCGCAGCTGTACTTCGCCACGTCCCTCGGCGGCATCACAACGTTCGCGGACAACATCCGGGCTCTCCGGGCCGCCGGCTGCGATATCGTCGTGGACGACGGGTTTTACTTCGTCGAGTCGCCATTTCACGATGGGCAGGCGGAGGGCGTCGTGTCGCCGCGCAACATGGGGGTCGTGACACAGGCGATCAACGAGGTGACCGCGAGCGGCGCGCTCTATTTCTCGGCGGCGGGCAACGCGGGCAACCTGAACGACGGCACGTCAGGCACGTGGGAAGGGGATTTCGCCGATGGCGGTCCGACCGCGGGTCCCGTGCCGGCTGGCAACCGTCTTCACAGCTTCGGCGGCCAGTCCTTCAACATCCTGACAGCCGCGACGACAAATCCAATCAGTCTATTCTGGTCGGATCCGCTCGGTGCGTCGACCAACGATTACGATCTATTCATCCTCAACGCCACAGGTACGTCGGTGTTGGCAAGCTCGACGAATATCCAGAGCGGCACGCTGGATCCGTACGAACAGGTCAGCGGCGCCGCCGCAGCGGCCGGTTCCCGGATCGTCATTGTCAAGAAGGGCACCGCGGAGCCGCGGTTCCTGCACCTGGCGACGCACCGCGGCCGGCTATCGATCGCCACGGCGGGAGAGATACACGGGCACGCGCAGGCGCCCGCCGCGTTCGCCGTCGCGGCGACGCCGGCCGTCGGACCGTTTCCCGGCCCGTTCACAAGCACCAGCGTCGTTGAGACCTTCAGCTCCGACGGGCCTCGCCGCGTTTTCTTCAGGCCCGACAACACGCCGTACACGCCCGGCGATTTCTCCGGCAGCGGAGGCGAAGTGCACCAGAAGCCGGACATCACCGCGGCGGACGGCGTCTCGGTCTCGGGCGGCAGCCCGTTCGTCGGCACGTCGGCGTCGGCGGCGCACGCGGCGGCGATTGCCGCATTGCTCAAGTCGGCGAACCACTCGCTGACGCCCGCGCAGATCCGCGCGGCGCTCCTCGCCAGCGCGATCGACATCGAAGCGCCGGGTGTCGATCGGGATTCCGGGGCGGGGATCATCATGGCAGATGGCGCGCTGCGCGCCGCCGGAGTTCCCGGCACGGCGTTCATCGAAGTCGCGGCGGTACAGGCATCCGACGCGCCGGGCAACGGCAACGGCACGCCCGAAGCGGGCGAAGGCGCGACGTTGGTGATTCCACTCGGCAATTACGGCGGCGCGAGCGCCACGGCTGTTTCCGCGACGCTGACGTCGTCCACATCGGGCATTACGATTACGCAGCCCTCCGCCACCGCATATCCAAACCTGGCGCCTTCCGTCACCGCGAACGGCGCAGCGCCGTTCCGATTCACCGTCGCTTCTGAATTTCCGTGTCCGCAGTCGGCGGACTTCACGCTCACTGTGAACTACACAGGTGGACCAAGTCCGCGCGTCTTTCAGTTCCAGGTGCCAATCGGACTGACGTCGTACTCCATCACAAAGAATCTCGACGGCACTGTCCCGCCGCCCTCTGCGGGTGTCTCGACCGCGACAGGGATCCAGAACTTCCGACTGTTCCGCGACAACATCGCGAGCACATGCGGATCGCAGAAGGCCACGCCTGCGCTGGCGGCAAATACCTTCGGCGCCACGAACCGGCAGTTCGACGCGTACACGTTCAAAACCTGCAGCAGCGTGCCGGCGTGCGTGACCGTGTCGCTACAGGGGACGAACGCAATCAATTTGTTCAGCGCCGCGTATTCGCCCACGTTCAACAGCGCGGACATCCAGCAGAACTATCGCGCGGATGCAGGCTCCAGTGGGCCGTCGAAGACGTACTCGCTGGACATGCCGGCATCCGCCGCGTCGCTCGCCGTCGACGTGCACGACGTGGCGCAGGGTCTCACCGCGCCGTCCGGCACTGCCTACACATTAAAGGTGAGCGGCGCCTGCATGGGCGCGTGCGATCCGCCGAACCGCGTGCCGGTGGCGCGCGCCCGAGACGTGACGGTCAGCGCGGGTCCGTCCTGCACCGCGAACGCGTCGATTGACGACGGGTCGTCGGACCCGGACGGCGATCCTTTGACGCTGACGCAGACGCCCGCGGGTCCGTATCCTCTGGGCCGGACGACCGTGCTGTTGACGGTCAGCGATCCGAAGGGAGCCACGAGCCAGGCGAGCGCCGTCGTCACCGTGGTGGATACGACAGCGCCGGACGTGATCGATCTGTCAGTCGGGGCGCCGGCAATGTGGCCGCCGGATCACCGGATGGTCGACATCGCGGTCAACTATGGCGTCACGGATTGCACCGGCGCTACGTGCGTGCTGTCGGTGACGAGCAACGAACCCATCAACGGAACGGGAGACGCCGATACCGCGCCGGACTGGGAGATCGTAGATCCGCATCACGTACGCCTGCGCGCGGAGCGCGCCGGCAGCGGCAGCGGGCGGATCTACACGATTACGGTGACCTGCACTGACGGGGCCGGGAACCGCACGGTCAAGACGACCACGGTACTCGTGCCGCATAGCTAGCGGCGTTATCGTGATCCGGGTGCGAGTCGCCGCAGCTCGTCGAAGAAGTTGAAGACGAGCGTCAGGTGATTGTATTTCGCCTGCCCAACCGTTTCCTCGGAGGCCGCCAGCACGAAACGGTTGCCATCGGGGTGCAGGTCGAACATGCGATTGTCGGGGCCGCGCGTCTGGAATCGTGCTTCCGACCATAGCCGCGGTTTCTCGGCGCGGAAAGAGTCCTTATCCGCAACGTACGGGACCACCATGATCTGTCCCGCGCCCAGGTTGTTGATGCCGCCGTAAAAGAGCTCAGGCCGCGTCCGCGACCACGTCGGAGCACTGCCCCCATCGGTGGAGATCTGCCACTTGCTGCCGGGCCCCGGGAATGGTCGTACATACACTTCATTTCGTCCGGCTTCATTTGAGGCATACGCAACCCAGCGTCCGTCCGGTGAGAACGCGGCCTGATGTTCCTCGAACGTGCTGTTCAGGAACGCCGTGGGCTTGCCGGGCTTCCATCCGGAAACGCTGTTCCCCTCGAGCGGCAGGATCATGAGATCCCGATGCGTGACCCGATTCACCTCCTCGAACATCAGATACCGGCCGCTCGGATGCCAGGACTCGGCCTCCTGTGAATTAGGACTCTCACTGAGACGCTGCGCGGTGCCGGTGCCGTCCGAGCGCTGCAGGTACAGGTTGGTACTCGAGTTGTTCGCACGAGCGGATCCAAACGCGAGATAGCGGTCGTCGGGACTCCACACCGGCTTCGTATCCGCGGCGGGGTCCACCGTCACAGGGGTCAGGGAATCGCGCGCGACATCGTAAACCCAGATATCGCTTTGTGCGCCGATCTGCAGGGCGATTCGGTCCCCCGTCCGCGAAAACCTCGGATTGGCCCAGAAGACGCGCGTCGTTCGCAGTGGCGTTATTTTGCCCGACTGGTCCGTCCACTGCATCGGAATGCCGCTGCTGAGGATGCTCGGCCCGCGCACGTAGACCAGCGTCCCATTGTCGGAGACTGCGAATTGCGCACTGCCAGTGCCAGCATTGGTTACCATGCCCTCGAGCACCGGCGCCGGCGGACCTGTCACCGCCAGCCGATCGAGATCGAAAGGTATCGCGAACAACGTCCCATCGTGGATGTAGACGACATGACCGCTCGCCACGTAGCGCCCGTGAAAGCCTCCGCGCTGCACGACGACGCGGGGTCCCGTCGGCAACGGCTGCACCACAAGCGCACCCTCGTTGTACCCGGTGTTGAGGCCGGTGCCGCCGGTGAACAACACACCCTTCCCATCCGGCAGCAGCTGCGGCCAGCGATGCGTGGTCTCCCCTTCGGCAATGGATGTCAGCGGCTGGGGAGTTCCTCCTGCAGCGGATACTCGCATCAGGCCGCCGAGCCTGTTGGGCAGCAGCACGATGGTGCCGTCCTTATCCCACGCGCCGCCTCGCTGAAGCGGCGCGCTGCATATCTCCACCGCTGCGCCCCCCGTGACCGCGATCTTTTTCAGCTTGCCACCTGAGAAAAACCCAATCCATTGACCGCCGGGAGAAAAGAAGGGACTGGATGCATCCTCGGTTCCGGCTAGCCGCACGGCGTCAAGCTGGTCGAGCCGCCGCACGTACAGCTGCTGATGGCCATTCGGGCCGTTCTGCGCCGCAAATGCGATGACGTCACCCGATGGTGAGATGGTAACGGCATCTACGGTGCTGATCGGAAGCCAGGCGTCCGCACCGATCTCAGTACTCAAATGGACCCGCGGTGCCGGGCGCGCCTTCTGCCACGGCGCCCACAACATGACGACAGCGACAAGAGCCGCCGCAAGCGCGGCGCTGGTCACCCACGGCAGTGCGCGGCGCCATGCCGGCGCGGGCCGGTGACTGGCGACCGCACCGGTCTCGTCCGGACCGGCGGCGATCAGATCTTCGATCTGCACGCGTGCGTCGCCGATGTCGCGCAGTCGCCGTTTCGGATTCTTCTCGAGACACCACCGCAGCAGTCCGCGAAGACGCGCTGGTACGGCCGCCGGAAGCGCGCGCCAGTCCGGCTCGGTCTTCAGTACCGACGCGAGTGTGTCGGAGATCGTGTCGCCGACGAACAGCCGCTGCCCCGCCAGCATCTCGAACACGACGACGCCGAACGCCCAGATGTCCGAGCGTTTGTCAGCGGCCTGGCCGCGCGCCTGCTCCGGCGACATGTAGGCGGCGGTGCCGAGGATCACGCCGGCGGCAGACAGCAGCGTGGGGCTCGTGATCGTCGGCGACTGAGAGACGACGCTATCAGCCAGTTGATCTCCGAGTTTCGCCAAGCCGAAGTCGAGCACCTTGATGGTGCCGTCCGCGCGCAGCTTGATGTTCGCGGGCTTCAGATCGCGATGAATGATTCCTCTCTCGTGGGCCGCTTCAAGCGCCTCGGCAATCTGCTTCGCGATGGTCAGCGCCTCATCGACCGCGATGGGTCCGCGCGCGATCCGCTCGGCGAGGTCTTCCCCCTCGACGAGCTCCATGACGAGAGCGGTGATGCCATCGGCGTCCTCGAGCCCGTAGATCGCGGCAATGTGCGGATGATTCAGCGACGCGAGGACTTCGGCTTCGCGTTGAAAGCGCGCCAGCCTGTCGGGATCCGCGGCCAGCAGCGATGGAAGGATCTTGATCGCGACCTGGCGTTTCAGCCTGCTGTCGGTCGCGCGATAAACCTCACCCATGCCGCCGACTCCAAGAGGGGCAACGATCTCGTACGGGCCCAGGCGGGCGCCGAGAGTGAGGGTCAAGAGGTGTGGATTATACGGTCGATGACGGCGATGCCGCGCAGCGCGTTACAGCAGAGCTAATATCGGCGTACGCGGCATCGGTATCAGGCGGTCGCGACTAGACCGACAGCAGCCGCTCGAAGAACGAGCGATAGCGCCGCATCGCGATGCGCAACTCCTCGGTCGAAATCTTGTCGGACTTTTCCCACTGTGATTCGAGCTGCCGGCGCTCGTCGGCAAACACCTGGGACAACCGCGTCATCAGCTCGTTCACGAGCGCGTCAGCCTCCTCCACTGCGCGCCTGGGCTCGTCCACGAAGCCGGTCTGGATGGCGCCCCAGCGCGTCCGGTACCCGGTTAGATCCTGATCCATGAACAGCGGCGACGGACGATCGTCGATCTGCTGCGGTGTTTGCTGAGCCGCCACCGTGCCGGCGTCGCGCGCAGCGGCTTCCTTGCGTTCTTCGTTCATGCACTCCTCCTCACATTGGGGACATTGGGGCGTTCGCCCAGCAGATCCGCGAACAGCTCGCGGTAATGCACGAGCGCCTGCCGCAGCTCCTCGGTGGAGGCGGCGCGGCGCGCGTGACGGCTCGCGATCTCACCCGCGGCACGGTAGTGATGGACGACGTTGCCGTGCTCGACGGTTAAATCCTCCACGCGGCGATCGAAATCCTGCATCGGATAGCCCCGCGTCGTCATCAGCTCGTTGACGAGCACGTCCGCTTCCGTTACGGCCGCGGCGGGATCGTCGACGAATTTCGCCTGGATCTTCCGCCACGAGTCAGAGAATCGCGCGCGCTCGGGTTCGGCGAGCGAGCGGATGGGGTACTTCGAGACGCGCTTCTCGCGCTCCTCGAGCACCGTCTCAGCACGACCGGTGGTGCCCACGGCCTGCACCGTGCGGTCGTACTCCGGCCCGAACCGTTCGCGCAGGTGGGCGCGGCGCTGCCGCTGCGTGAACAGCCACGCGACGGCGATTGCCGCAATTACCAGCACGATCCCAACAATGAGCAGCGTCGGATTATTCACGTTCGGCATGCGTTGACTCCTTCACCTTGTTACGAAGGACCGACGCAAAGGAGATGCCCGCGCGAGCGGACGAGGTCACCGCGGAGCTATTTCCCCACCTCCTGGTACTCGTTCTTCGCCTCGACGAGGAGCGGGAGCTCCGGGTCGGCGTCCTTCCACGCGGCGATCGCATCCTGATAGGCGCGGCGCGCGGCCGCGGCGTCACCGAGCTTCGCGTGCGAGCGCGCGAGCCAGACCGTGGCGACGGTGGCGAGCGGCGAGGGCTCGTCGACGTAGCGGTTGTCGATCGTCCGCTGGAACGTCGCCGCGGCATCGGAGAAACGTCCGGCGCCGAAAAGCGCGCGGCCGCGCAGGAAGATCAGCCCGGGGCGCGCACGGTCGTACGATTCCGCCGGCCTCAGCTTCTCCAGCGCTGTAGCGTAATCGCCGCGCCGCAGGGCCGCCGACGCATCCATCGCGGGCATCCACACCGACTGGAAGTCATGATCGGAGGCGAAGCGCTTCGCCAGCAGGGCGTGCAGCGCGGACGCCTGCTGCGTCCGGCCGCCGCCGTAATAGACAGCAGGAACGGGCCACGGCACGTTTTCGGCGCTGGTGTACGCGAGCGCCTTGTCCGCAGCGCGGAGCGCGGCGGCGATGTCCCCTATCCACAACGCATCCGTGGCGACACGGGCGAGCCCCTCTGCAAAACCCGCCTGGTTCCCAATCTTCTTTGCAAACGCCTCGATTTGGTCAGCGAGTTTTTGCGCCTGGCGCAGCCTGCCGGCCGCAACCAGCGCGCGCACGCGCACACCGTAAACGTCCGCGGCCGCCGGCGTGTTGGCGGTCTGCTCGAAGATCCGCCGCATCGACGCGTCGTCGCGCTCGAGATACGCGATGGTGTACAGGCAGTCATATAGAGCGCCGTACGCGGGACGGACCTGCAGTCCCTTCACGGCGATCGCCTTCGCCTCTGGCAGCTTGTTCACGGCGACGTATTCGCTACACAAATTCGCATACGGGAACGGCGATGAGGGATCGACGCGGTTGGCCTCCGTCGCCTCCTTGATGGCTCCCTCATGTTCTCCGCGCTGGCCGAGGAGTTGCGCGAGATTGTTTCGCGGCGCGCTGTCGCGCGGATAGGTGTCCTTCCAGAGCTCGTAGGTACGCTGCACTCCGTCGGTGTCGCCGCGCATCGTCTGGTACCGCGCGGTGATGTAGTAGCGCTCGTGCTCGCTGACACGATCGCGCAGGGCGTACGCGCGCTCCGCGTTCGCGTACGCCTTGGGATTGTCGCCCGCGTTGGAGTAAACGACGCTCATCCGCGCGTACGCCATCGCAAAGTTCGGATCCAGTTGCGCGGCGCGCTCGAAGAACGGGATCGCGTCGCGCTCGCGCCCCTGCACTCGACGCTCCATTCCTGTCGAGTACGCCTTCAGCGCCTCCACCGATCCGGTAGTCGCCTGCTCGATCGGCGCAGCAAACCGCTGCAGCGATGCCAGAGACTCGCCGAGGCGAGTCCGGATGTCAGAGGCCGCCGCACCCAGCGCCTGCAGGACGTCTTCGCGGCGCCCCGCCTCCTTCTGCGTGGACGCCAGCGTGTCGCCGGTCGCGGCGTTGATCGCGCTCAGCGTCAGCACGTACTTGCTGCCCAGGCTCGCGATCGAGCCGGCGAGCAGCGCCTTGATCCCGCGCCGTGCGCAGATCTCGCGCCCGATCTGCTCGGTGACCGCTTCGTCAGCCGGGCGCCCCATGAACCGCAGTGTCTCGCGGATGCGATCCTGGCTGACGACGTTCAGGTACGGCGTCTGTTCGAGATTGACGGCGAGCGCCTGTCGCAGCGTGCCGTCGAAGGCCGCTTCCCCGGTCGTGTTGACGAAGTTCGTGAGCAGGATCTCATCGCGCTCGGTGAACGCGGGCATCCGCCGCTGATACATCAGCACGGCGGCGGCGACGAGAGCAACGAACACGAGGGCGGCGGCGCCGGCGGTCGCGGGACGATTTCGAATCGCCGCGGTGATGCGGCTGCTTCGCGCTGACTCGGTGGCGGCGGAGGGGGCCCGCGCGCCGGGTGAACTTCCCGCGATCGCACCGGGCGTCACGGGATAGGCGTGCGAGCGCTCGCTCCCGGAGTCGCGCCGCAGCCGCTTGAGATCGCTGCACAGATCCGCCGCCGTCTGGTAGCGCAGATCGCGATCCTTTTCAATGGCGCGCCTGATGACCTGCTCGAGCCCGGTGGACAACTCGGGATTGAGCCGCGACGGCAGCGTCGGCTCGCGGTGCAGGATGGCATCGAACAGCAGCGCGGAGGTGCGCCCCGAGAACGCCTGCGCACCGGTCGCCATCTCGTAGAGCACGAGGCCGAATGAAAACAGATCCGTCCGCCCGTCGAGCGACTCGCCGCGCGCCTGCTCCGGCGACATATACGCCGCCGTCCCCATCGTCATGCCCGGCTCGGTCAGGTTGTGGGCACGCTCGACCGTCGCCGCGTTGGCTTCGATCGACTGCGGCAACGCAATCTTCGCCAGACCGAAGTCGAGGACCTTCGCGTCGCCGCGTTTCGTGACGAAGAGATTTGCGGGCTTGATGTCGCGGTGCACGACGCCGTGCGCGTGCGCGACGTCGAGCGCATCGGCGATCTGGACGCCGAGTTCGAGCAGCCTGCCTTCGGGCAGCGCTCCCGCGGCAAGAACGTGTTTGAGCGTCTGCCCTTCCAGGAACTCCATGACGAGAAAGTGACGTCCCTCGTGCTCGCCGAAGTCGTAGATCGTGCAGATGTGCGCGTGGTTCAGCGCGGACGCCGCGCGTGCTTCGCGCTCGAAGCGTTCGATGGCCGCCGCGTCCTGCGAGAGCTGCGCGGGCAGGAACTTGAGCGCGACCTGCCGTCCCAGGCGGAGGTCCTCGGCGCGGTAGACGACACCCATGCCGCCTCCGCCCAGCTCTTCAATGACCTTGTAGTGCGAAACCGTCTGGCCGACCATGGGTGCCGTATTCTAGCTCCATGATCCGCCCCGAGCGGCGTGGATCAGGCGTGGATCAGAGGTTGATCACACAAGGGCGAGCCCGGGGACGTCGCGGAAGGCGGCGCGGTTCAGGGTCCACAAGGCCGCGCCGTCGTGGAGCGCGCATGCCGCGATCGCGAGATCGATTTCGCGGCCGCGCGGCCTGGCGACGGCCGCGTATAACCGCGCCGCAATGGCGGCAGGCTCGACGCCAAAGGGCACCGCGCGCCCGCGCGGAAACAGGTCCTCCTGCACCGCCAGTTCCGCCCGCGTGCGGGGACCGCGCAACCACTCGTACAGCACGATCGCGGAGAGCGACAACCGATGCCCCTGTTCGGTGAGGCTGATGAGCGTTTCGAGAGACCGGCGCGGACCCGTGAGGGCATCCACGAGCGCGGACGTATCGACATGAACGGTCATCGCGAGCGGTGGCCACCTCTGCGGCGCGCCGCGCGGAGTGCGCGCAGCTCGGCATCGACGGCACCGGCCGGCCGCACCAGGGGGGCCTCGCGAAGCCCCTCGAGGATGGTCAGCGCGCGAAGGCGCTCGCGCTCGCTCACGCGGTCAGCGCGCGCCGCGTACTCCGCCACGGCCTCCCTGACCACATGGCTCT
The DNA here is from genome assembly GCA_035637115.1 of Vicinamibacterales bacterium. Taxonomy (GTDB): domain Bacteria; phylum Acidobacteriota; class Vicinamibacteria; order Vicinamibacterales; family 2-12-FULL-66-21; genus JAICSD01. The sequence goes on along the minus strand of DASPXV010000201.1, from coordinate 21,045 downwards.
GCGCCGTGCCAAGCCGCTCGGCGGTGCGGCGGATCTCCGATACTGTCGCCTCGTCGAGCGAAAAGGTCACTTTCACCATACTTTTACCATACTACCATACCGAGGTAGACTCATGGCCATGTTGAAGAAAGCGCTGACCGCCGCCGCGGGCTTCCTCGCGGTCGTGTTCGTCGTATCCGTAGTCGCAGGCGCGGTGACGTCTGCGCGAGTAAGGGCGCAAGCGCCCGCGGCGCAATCGGCCGCGCGCCCCGAGCGCACGACCTGGTATTTCTACCGCGTGAAGTGGGGCTTCCAGGATGAATTCGTCCGCCTGTTCGCGAAGAACCACCTGCCCGTGCTGCGTGAGGAAATGAAGACGGGACGGATCGTGGACGTCCGCACGTATGTGCCGACGTATCACGGTGACGGGCGCGCGGATTGGACGTTTGCCGTCGCGATTACCTACAAGGACATCGCGGCGATGACGGGCCCGTCAAACGACGAGGCGATCGTGAAGCGGCTCTATCCCGACCAGGCGACGTTCGCGAAAGAAGAACAGCGGCGGTTCGAAATCCTCGACGCGCATTGGGACGTGCCGCTGAACGAGCTGATGCTCGGACGCTGATCTACGCGTGTCCCCACGCCGCCGTGCCAGGGGACGTGCCGATGGCGAGACTGCTGATCGCCTGGTCTTCGTCGTGAAAGACTTCGAATACCGTCGTCAGGTGCGTGATCTCGAGGACGCGCTTCGCGCACGCGCTCGGACACAGCAGCGCCAGCCGGCCGCCCGCGCGTTCGACGTGGTTGTACATTTCGACCATGGCGCCGATGCCACCGCTGTCGATGTAGGACACCTTCCGCAGATCGATCAGCAGTAATCGGGCCCCGGTCGACAGGAGATCGGTGATGCGCTCGCGAAGCTGCCGGTCCCCTTCATCGGCGACGAGATGACCTTCGAGCTGCAATATGAGTACGCCGTCGCGGAAATGCTCTTCGATGTGCAGAGGTACGGACATGCTCGCCCCCCTTGGTTCGATGCAGTATAGCGCTGTAGTTGAGACGGATCCAACTCTACGGCAGAGCTAGCGGCCCTCGATTCACTGGCGGGTCTCGTGGACGACGCGGCCGTTGACGATCGTCAGCACGCTGACGGTTCGGCAGTTCGGGCGGAGGTACCTTGAAGATGTCCTGCGAGAGCAGCGCCATGTCGGCGAGCATCCCTTTCTTCAGCGTACCCTTCTCGTTCTCCGCAAACTCCGCGGCCGCGGATCCCGACGTGTAGGCGATCAGGGCCTGCTCTCTTGTGAGCGCCTGCGGCGGATTGTTCGCGTTGATCGTCGCGAACATGATGTTGAGGAATGGATTCATCGGCCCATCCGAGCCGAGCGCGAACGGGACACCCGCATCCACGATGCTCCTGACGATCGTCGTCCGCTTCAGGCGGTCCGCGCCGAGTCTCGGCACCATGTACTGCGGAATCATGAAGTGCGATGGGTTCTGCACGATGATCACGCCCATCCGCTTCGCGCGATCGAAGTCCGACGCCTGCGTCATGTCGCCGTGCTCGATGCGCGGGCGCATCATTGATGCCCGGAATCAGCAGCCCGCCGCCGGCATCGATCACGCGCGTCGCGGCCGTCGCCATTCTGCGCACATCGGCACTCGTGCCGACCGCCGTGATGCGCGACCCGGTGATCGCTACCGCTTCCGCCCATGGCTGCCCGGCATCCCCGGTGAACACGCGCGCGTTGGTGATGACGATGGCGGGAGACGGAGCCTGGGCAAGGAGCACGACTGTGGCGAGGAGCACGGCGAGGCCAAATCTCATAGGTGCTCATCATAGCCGCGGGCGTATAATCCCCGCTGATAAGGAGCATCCGATGCACAGATTCCGCACAACCCTCGTCGCCATGTCCTTCCTCGCGGCGGTCACGGCCGCATACGCGCAGGCGCCCGCGAAGAGCGCCGCGAAACCCAAGGGGCAGCCCGCACCGCCACCCGCCGCGCACGTCATGGTCAACGCAGCCGATCTCAAATGGGGACCGCCGCCTCCGGCGCTTCCCGCCGGCTCGCAGATCACTGTCCTGGAGGGGGATCCGGGCAAGGCGGCGCCGTTCGTGCTCCGCGCGAAGATGCCAGACGGCTACAAGATCATGCCGCACTGGCACCCGACCGACGAGTACGTCACCGTCCTGTCAGGAACCCTCGTCGCCGGCATGGGCGAGAAGTGGGACGACGCGGCGATGAAGACCTTCACCGCCGGCGGCTTCGCCAAGATGCCGAAGAAGACGGCGCACTACGTGACGGCGAAGGGTGAGACGATCATCCAGGTGCACGCGATGGGACCGTTCGTGGTCACCTACGTGAACCCGAAGGACGATCCGCGGAAGAAGACGAACTAACGCGGACCGTTCTTGGCACGGATCGCATTACTCGGGACCGGACTGCTCGGGTCCGGCATGGTGAGGCATTTCCTCAAGACGGGCCAGCCTGTCGCGGTGTGGAATCGGACCGCGTCGAAGGCGCGCGCGCTCGAGTCAGAAGGCGCGACGGTCGCCGCGACGCCCGCCGAGTGCGTCACCGCCGCGGATCACATTCACTCCGTGCTTCAGGAGGATGCCGTCGTCGACGGCATCCTCGATCAGATCGCTCCGGCCCTGAAGCCGGGCGCGATCGTCATCGATCATTCCACGACACTGCCCGCGGCGACGAAGATGCGATTCGAGCGGATGAGCGCGCGCGGAATCCGCTTTCTCCACGCGCCGGTATTCATGTCGCCGCAGATGGCGGCCGACGGCGTCGGGCTGATGCTCGTGTCGGGACCGAAGAAGGAATTCGACGAGATCCGCGGCGAGCTCGAAGGGATGACGGGCGAGGTGTGGAATCTCGGCGAGCGTCCGGATCTTGCTGCGGCGTACAAGCTGTTTGGCAACTGCATGTTGTTCGCGATCAGCGCGGGGCTCGCGGACGTCATCGCGATGGCGCGGGCGAACGCGATCGATCCCGTCGAGGCGCTCAGCGTGTTCTCGAAATTCCAGGCCGGCAACATCATCCAGTTCCGCGGGCCGCGCATGGCGCGCGGCGAGATGACGCCTGCCAGCTTCGAAGTGGCGATGGCGCGCAAGGACGTGCGCTTGATGATGGAAGCGGCGAAGGAGGAGCGGCTCGTTGCGCTCCCAGGCGTAGCGACGCGGATGGACGAGGTGATCGCGAAAGGCGGCGGCCACCATGACCTCGCGGCTATTGTCGAGGGGTAAACGCCGCGAGCATCTGTTCCTCCGACGGCGGCTCGAGGACGTTGCCTGCGGCGAATTGCTCCGCCTGCGGATAGGCACCGGCACGGATGCGGCTCGCCGCCGCGTCGAGATCGTATGGAGTTCGTCGCAGCTCGACATCGGCCGCGAGCAGCATCAGCCAGTACGCACCCGGCTCGCCGAACGGCATTCCCACGCTGCCCGCGTTGATCACGCGCACGCCGCCGACGACGCGGTCGAACTGCATGTGCGTGTGCCCGCAGACGACGAGCGCCGCGTCTGCTCCTGCGAGCAGCTCCGTGACGCGATCGTCCGGCGTCAGGCGCGTGAAGATGTCGGTGTCGTTGCTGGGAGTCGCGTGACAGAACAGCACGCTTCCGATGCCGGCGACCTCGGCCCGCAGCGTCGACGGCCAGGTCGCGAGCCATCGTTCATCTTCTGCGTTCAACTGACGCGCGTTCCAGCGCAGGATCTCGCGAAACGCCTCGGGGACCGCGTTGGTCTCGCGCCCCTGCAGACGCTCGAGGATTTCGCGATCGCCGTTCCCGTGGATGTATTGCGCGGGAATATCGAGCGCGCGCAGGTAATCGACCGTCTCCCGCGGCATCGGTCCGGGCAGCACATCTCCGCCAAACACGATGCGATCCACCTTTTCCCGGCGGATCTCCTCCATGACGGCCTCGAGGGCGGGAAGGTTCGCGTGAATGTCGTAGAGAACGGCGGTGTGCATGGAGTAGATTCTAGGCGCTCAGACCATGGCGCTCTACCGCAGCCCGCACCCGGCGCTCGAGATCCCGGCGAGTCCACTGGCGGACTTCGTGCTGGAGGGCGCGGCGCAGCGAGGCGATCGCGCGGCGCTGATCGATGCGACGACGGGACGAACGATCACCTACGCGGAGCTTCCCGGTCTCGTCGATCGTGCGGCCGCATCCCTGGCACGCCTCGGGCTGCGCAAGGGGGACGTTTGCGCGATCTTCAGCCCTAACACCGCGGAATACCCGATCGCGGTGCTCGCGCTCGCGCGACTGGGCGCGATCGTGACAACTGCGAGTCCGATGAACACGCGCGACGATCTCGTCAAGCAGTTCACGGACTCGCGGCCGCGATTTCTCTTCACGTCGCCGGCCGTCCGCGAGATCGCAATGGCCGCGGCTTGCGTCATCAAGTTCGAGCGCATCTTCTCGTTCGCGCCGATGGACGGCGCGGAGCCATTCGCTTCGCTGCTCGCGCACCCAGGCGCGCCGCCGACCGTCCAGATCCTTCCAGCCGACATCGTCGCGCTGCCGTACTCCAGCGGGACGACTGGGTTGCCGAAGGGCGTAATGCTGTCGCACGGCAACCTCGTCGCGAACGTGCTGCAGGTGCAGGCGGCCGGGCATCTGCAGGATGGCAAGGACACGCTGATCGCATTCCTGCCGTTCTTCCACATCTACGGGCTGGTCGTGATCATCCTGGTCGGCCTTCGTTACGGCGCTACGCTGGTCGTGATGCCGCGCTTCGAGCTCGAGGCGTATCTGGAGCTCGTGGAGTGCTACCGCGCGACGATGCTGCATGTGGTTCCGCCGATCGTGCTCGCGCTCGCGAAGAGTTCCGCGGTCGAGCGGCGCGACTTTTCGTCGGTGCGAAAGCTGTTCTCGGGCGCCGCGCCGCTCGGCGCGGACGTGATCGGACAGTGCACGGCGCGCGTCGGAAGCATCCTGCAGCAGGGTTACGGGCTGACGGAGACAAGCCCCGCGACGCACGTCACGTCGGAGGATCCGGCGACGGCCAAGGCGGGCTCGATCGGCGCGCTGGTGCCAAACACGGAGTGCCGCGTTGTCGATCCCGCAACGGGCGCGGACGTGGCGCCAGGCGTGGACGGTGAGATCTGGATCCGCGGCCCGCAGGTCATGCAGGGATACCTGAACCGCCCGGAAGAAACGCGCGCCACCGTTGATGCGGAGCGCTGGCTGCACACCGGCGATGTCGGCCACGCAGACGCCGATGGCCACTTCTTCATCGTCGATCGCCTGAAGGAGCTCATTAAGTACAAAGGGATGCAGATCGCGCCGGCGGAGCTGGAGGCTGTCCTGATCTCGCATCCGGCCGTCGCGGACGCTGCCGTCGTCCCGCAGAAGGACATCGAGGCCGGGGAGATCCCGCACGCGTTCGTCGTGCTGAAAGCGCAAGCGACCGCCGACGAGCTGATGGCGTATGTCGCGGCGCGCGTCGCCTCTTACAAGAAGATCCGCCGGCTCGATTTGATCGACGCGATTCCAAAGTCACCGTCAGGAAAGATCCTGCGTCGCGTGCTGCGCGACTCACTCGCAGCCAACTAGCCGCCACACTTCTCACCCGCCCGGATAGAGAGGATCACGAGCGGCTTCTTTACTGCGGCTGTGAGCACGTGTGGGGTGCCGCGAGGAATGAGCACGAATACGCCGGGACCGAGCGCTTCGACGCGCTCGCCCATCCGCGCGGCTCCCTGGCCGGCGATCACGTAGATGAATTCATCGGCGTTCGCGTGCGTGTGCTCCGCGAGCGGCTCGTTCAACTGCAGCAGCGTGGCCTCGCCACCCGTCGCACACGTAATCGGCGTCGTTTTTCCCGCCGCGCGGCCGACGTAATACTTCTCGATGAACGCCGGCATGTCGATCGCGACAGGCTTCGCGTCCACGAGGCGCTCGGGGACAGGCGCAGGCGGCGGGGCGGCCGGAGGGGCGGGCGCCGGCATCGAGGTGAGCGTCACCTTGACCTCGACGGGCGCGCCGCCACGGCCGGTGACCTCGCGCTCGAGTGTCACGAACCCTTCCTTTTCAAAACGAAATCGATACGCGCCTGCCGGCAGTCCTTCGAATGCGATTCGCCCCCCCTCAGTGCGTGACGTGCGCGACGCTGGCCCCGTGAGCGTGATTGTTACCTCAGGTATGGGTGCCCCGGTCGAATCGTGTACAGACACGGCAAAACTGACAGCTCCGCCGCCAGCGCCGCGGCGCTGCGCGGCCGAGGGGGTCGCTGAAATGACTGCCATCAGGAGGATGGCGGGAATAAGTGCCTTCTGCATAAGCTTCTCCGCCGATGCAGGCACCACGATCCGTGCCATTACTTGCGGGAATTGGTGTCCAGTGACGATGCCCAGCCGAGGAGCACGTGAAAAGCCGGTGGCGCGGTGTCCGGGAACGTCGAGCGGAACATCAGGAATCGCTTACCGTCCGGAGCGACGTCGTAGGCGCGCGGGCCGTCCTCGCGGCTGTCAATCATGAAGTCGCCACCGAACAAGCGGCGAGGTGCACCGAACGCGATATCAGCGCCGGCCGTTACGGGGACCGCCATCAATCCTTCACTGGTCTGGAAGAACAACTCGCGGCCATCGCGGCTCCACACCGGAGACGCGCCGCCCTTCACGGTGATGCGGTGCTTCGCGCCGGGGCCTGGATACGGAACGACGTAAATGTCCTCATCGCCTGACTCATTCGAGACGTACGCGACCCACTTGCCATCGGGCGAGAACTCCGGGCCGAATTCGACGGCGGCGGTATCGATGAACGCGCGCCCCTTGCGATCGCCGTCCAGCGGCACCGTCCAGATATCTGAGGCGCCCGTGGGCACCGCGCGCGTGTAAGCGAGCACGCGCGAGGGTGAGACCGATCCTGGGAACTGTGCGCTGCCCTCCTGGACGATTTCCTGCGGGCGACCGCTGCCGTCCGAAGATCTCATGACGAGAAACGGCAGACGTCCCGACGGAAACGCGGTCCAGATCACCTGCCGTCCATCAGGTGTCCAGACCGGGTCGAAGTCATCCTGCGGATCGTTGCTGAGACGGACCGAAGTGCCTCGCGCGAGATCCGCGACGTATACCTCGTCATCGCCGTCTGGCGACGGCGTATCGAACAGCGCCAGCGTGCCGTTCGGCGAGATGCGCGGCTGGCCGGGCATGCGGCCCGTGAAGCCCGCCGCGGGCGTCTCGACACCGCTGCGATCGACCCAGAACGCCGACATGTGATTCTGCGGGAACGCGCCGCGCAGGTACAGCAGCGCGCCGTCCGCCGCGACAGCGTAGTGCGCGCCGCCGATCCACGGATCGACAGCAAGCCCTGTCGCAATCGGAACCGGAGTGCCGGATACTTCTTTCTTCGCGAGATCGAAGCGAATCGCGGACAGCGTTCCGTTGCGCACGAAGAGCAGATGCCCCGTCGGCGAATACTGCGCAAGAGCCCCCCCTTTGAGGATCACGCGCTGCTCGCCGGTCGCCACGTTGACCAGCCCGACATCCGATGCATCGAGATCGATCGTCGTACCGCGGCGAATCGTGTAAAGGATGTCCTGCCGGCCGGGAAGGTCCTGAGGCCAGAGGTGCCCGTTCTCCCCTGCTTTCAGCGTCGTCAGGGGCTTCGACGTGCCGTCCCCCGAAACCAGGACGAGTGCGTTCGTCTGTGTCGGCGAGATCACTACCGAGCCGTCGGGCAGCCACACGCCGCCGCGCGTGACAGGAGGCATGCCGGCCACCCGCACGGGCAGCCCTCCGCGCAGCGAGACTTTCTGGAGCGCCCGTGCAGTGAAGTACCCGACCGATTGTCCATCCGGCGAGAAGAACGGGGTGCGCGCGCCGCCCGTTCCCGGAATCACTGTCACGTCATTTGAATCGAAGCGCCGAATGTATAAACGCGATGTTGCGCCCGAACGCGAGACTGCGGACCCTTCCGGCGTTCGCGGGGCCTCTGAAGCGACAAAGGCAATCCAACGCCCGTCCGGCGATACCGCGAGGCCGCCCCTCGTCAATCGAATCCCGTCAGGAAGAGTGATCGCGAGAGTGCGCGCGATCGGCTCGGACGGCGCGTTATTGCGAAGCCGCCACGACGCAATGAGCGCGCCGAGCGCGATCGTCAGCAGCACCGCCGCCGCGCCCAGGATGAATGTCAGCCGGCTGCGAGACGAGCTGCGCGATGGCTGTTGCGCAGGCATGTCCGCCGACTGCGCGATCCACGTCAGCTCGTCGCACAGATCCGCGGCGCTCTGCCACCGCCGCTCGCGATCCTTCGCCAGGCACTTGCGCACGACGCGGTCGAGTGCGAGCGGTGTCACCGGCACGATCGTCGTCATCGGCGGCGGATCGCGCTCGAGGATGGCGGCGATCACGCTCGCCTGGCTGCTCCCCTGGAACGCGCGCTTCCCCGTGACCATCTCGTACAGCATCGCGCCGAATGAGAAGATGTCGCTGCGCGCGTCGACCTCTCCTCCTTCGAGCTGCTCGGGGGACATATAGAGCAACGTGCCGAGGATCGTGCCGCGCCCTGTCAGCGGCGACGTGGCGGTGGCCTGACCGCCGGCGGTCAAGACCGTCATGGCGTCGGACGTACCGACGGGCTTCGCGAGCCCGAAATCGAGCAGCTTCGCAGACGAGGCCTGCCCCGCGGAGTTCACGAGCATCACGTTGCCCGGCTTGATGTCGCGATGCAGAATCCCGGCGCGGTGCGCCTTATCGAGCGCGGCGGCGATGTCAATTGCAACACGCAGCGCCTCGGCGAGCGGCAGCGGCCCGCGCGCGAGTCGATCAGCGAGCGTCTCGCCGTCGAGATACTGCATGACGATGTATTCGATATCCCCTTCGCGGCCGACGTCGTGCAGGACGCAGATGTTCGGATGATCGAGGCCGGAGATCGCGCGCGCTTCCCGCTCGAACCGCGCGCGCAGCCCGGGTTCGGCGAGCACCTGCGGCGGGAGGACCTTGATCGCGACGGTGCGCTGCAGCCGCGTGTCGCGCGCCTTGTAGACTTCGCCCATGCCGCCGGCGCCGAGGGGCGCGACGATCTCGTACGGACCCAGGCGGGTGCCAGTGGTCAGCTGCATATGCGCGGGAAAGAGTTTACAGCCGCCGACCGCGGTTTGCGCGGATCTACGGGTGTTTGAGGCCGAACGACATGCCGGCGGACGCGATCAGCGTCGCGCTGTTGTTGTCGTGCCTCGAGACCGTACGCCCGAGGCTGCCGTACACCGCGACATCCGGACGAAGCGCGTAGGTAAGGCCGCCGCTCACGTCCGTGCGCACCTTGTTGAATCCGAGTGCGGCGCTGAGATCGTCATGATGGATGGAGTACGAGTGGCTCAACGATCCGGTGGCCCACGCCTTCTTCGACAGTTCGAGCTCGAGCGCGCCGGCACCGAATATGGCGCCGCGGGAAAAGTAGCCGCCGCTTCCCATCACGCGCCAGCCCGAGCCGCGCCGCTCGACACTGGCGGGCAGCGCCCACCTCGCGCGGCTGCTGCCATCCGGAGGAGCGACGCTCAATACCTCCACCATCGGGATCAATCCAAACCCCGTGCGGTGCGGCCCGGGCGCGCGCAGCTGGATTTTCGCATTCAGATAGACGTCGCCAAAACCGCGTCCAACTGGTCCACCGAGCTCATTGGAGTGGTAGTAGGGCACGGTCATCCCGACCTGCAGCCGGCGATTCACGGCAAAGCCGCTGTCGATCGTCGGGAGATCGACCTCGCGATAGACCGGCGTCTTCCACAAGCCGAACCCGACGCTGACGAATCCGCTGCCCGGATCCATCACGCTCGCGTCATCGAGCCACGATCCGAAGTTCCGCACGCCGGTTCCCGGAATCGATGCCTGCAATCCACCCACGGGTTTTGTCGCGCTCGCGGAGGACACGGTGCTCTTGTAGTGTCCGTACGCGTTGCCGTGGCCGTTCCCCTGCGCCGCCGCCGGCGCGCACACGGCCAGCAGGCCGAGTACGGCGGCGGCGCCCGTCAGACGCTGCATCAATCTCCCCCGTGTTTCCGCGGCACTGCCTTCGACTTGCCCGACTTCGTCTTCGTCGTCGTCGTCTCCGTCGAACGGATCAACGCGTCCGCATCGCTCTCGGCGCGGCGGACGACGGTCGTGTCAGCGTTCGGGCGCAGATCCTGGATCGCCTGGCCCAGGCTCATGCCGTCCGTCACCATCCGTGTCTTCAGATCGGCGAACGAAATCCCCAGATTGTTCGACACGTTCACCGCCGCAACGAACTGACCGAGGTTGCGGAAATCTGCGGCGGCCTTCATGAGATCGGTCCCGTCGGGCAGGCGCGACTGCAGCTTGCTCGCGAGGTTGGTGTTCTGCTGCAGCTTCTGCTGCACGGGCGAGAGCGTTGCCGTCCCCGCAACCGTCGTCGTGGTCGTGGTCGATTTTGTGGACTTCGGCGACGTCGAGGCGGTCGTCGTGGTCTTTGTCGTCTTCGGGGTCGAGTGGCCACCACCGTGCGTCGCGGTGGACGCACCGTGCGTTGTTGTCTTCGGGCCGGCCGCAGACCCATGGCCTTGCGCCGGCGAAGTCTTCGGACCGTGTGCGGACTGACCGGACGTCGGCTTCGGTCCGCCGCCGCGGCCATGCTGACCGGCTGACGCGGTCCCCGCTGCCACTACTGATATTGCGATCGCACAAGCGAGAATCGAGCGCTTCATGTGTGTCCTCCCACCCCGCAGGGGCATGAGGGAGATCGCAAGGGGCATTCCCGGCTCGCCGGCCCGGCAGTTCGCTGGTAACCAGTTGATCGGGTGCAGTTTGCAGGTTCGTGTGGCGCGCGCGGTCGTCCGGCCGAGTCACAAAAGTGGAAGAACTTACACGGGAATGGGGCCTGGACTATAGTCCGCGCGTGCAGCCCCAACGCGTCGAACTGCGCCGGGACCTGGGCGTTACGGATCTGACGCTCACGCAAGTCCTCTTCATCGTCGGACTCCCGTGGGTCGGCGTCGCCGCGAAGCAAGGACCCGCGCACGTACTCTTCTGGCTCGGCGCGATCCTTCTCTTCTACCTGCCGTCGGCAGCTGTCGTCATTCACCTGAATCGCGCGATGCCGCTCGAGGGCGGGCTGTACCAGTGGGCGAAGCTCGGATTCAACGATCTCACCGGATTTCTGGTCGCGTGGAACCTGTGGCTCTTTGCGATCCTGAACACGTCTGAAATCGGTCTGCAGATTACGCAATACTTCCACTACATCTCGGGCGAGCGCGGCGCCGCGCTCGCAGCCAACAAGCTCGTGGTGTGCGGCGTGAACGTTGTGATCATCGCGGGCCTGATGTTGATCACCATTCGCGGCCTCAGCGTTGGCAAGTGGGTCCACAAATCCGGCGGCGTGCTGATGCTGACGACGTTCGCATTGTTGTTGATCCTGCCCTGGCTGAACCTCACGAACGGGACCCTTCAGTCGTTTCACCCGCTCGCGACCGCGATGCCGGTGGCGACGATTCTCAGTTTCAACATCGCGGCGAAGATGGGATTCGGCGCGCTGGGCGGATTCGAATATGTGGCGATTCACGCGGGTGAGTGCCGCAATCCCGAGCGGGCCATCGCCCGATCGGTATGGATCGCGGCGCCGATCATCGGTGTGATGTTCATCCTCGGCACCAGTTCCGTGCTCGCCCTGGTGCCAATCGAACAGATCGATCTGATCGCGCCGATCCCGCAGGTGCTCAAGAGCGGCTTCGTCAGGCTCGGGTATGCGGGCGCGATTGCACCGATCACGATCCTCGCGCTGCTCTGCATTCGCGTCGGGCAGTCGAGCGTCTTGTTCGCGGGGAACACGCGGCTGCCGATGGTCGCCGGATGGGACGGGTTGCTGCCGCCGTGGTTCACGCGGCTCCATCCGCGCTACCAGACGCCCGTGAACTCGATCCTGTTCGTGGGCATCATCACGCTCGCGTTCAGCGTCGCGGGACTGATTGGCGTGGGAAAACAGGAGGCCTTTCAGCTGCTGTGGAATGCGTCGGCGATCTTCTACGCGCTCACCTATCTCGTGATGTTCGCGATTCCAATCTTCGCGCTGCGGTCGCCGGCCTGGCTGAAGGTCGCGTCGGCCTCGGGATTCCTGATGACGCTCGCGTTCGTCATCCTGTCGATTCTGCCGATCGTGCAGGTCGAGAGCCGCCTCTCATTCGCGCTGAAGATCTCGAGCGTGGTCGTCGTCACAAATGCCGCTGGCCTGGCGATTTTCCTGTCAAGGCGTGCTCGTCGCTCGCTTCCGCAGCTTGAAACGCGGGGAGCGTCACGATGAAAGTGGCGCCGCGCCCGGTGCCGGCGCTCTCTGCTTCGATCCGTCCCTTGTGCGCTTCGACCAGCTCCTTCGCGATCGACAGGCCGAGTCCTACGCCGCCGTAACGGCGTGCCGCCGTGCTGTCGGCCTGGCGGAATGCTTCGAACATGTGCGGGATGAACGCGGCATCGATTCCCGATCCAGTGTCGCTGATGCGCACCTCCACCGCGTCGTCTTCCGCCCTGACGGACAATGCGACGCGGCCCCCTTCAGGTGTGAACTTGACCGCGTTGCCGAGAAGATTCAGGAACACCTGCTCCAGCCGTCTCATATCGCCGTGGACCCAGACTCGAGGCAGCGGCGAGACGTCGAGCTGAAGGCCCGCGTTGGCGGCCACGGGGACGATCGATTCGACAACGGAGCGGAGCACCGCGCCCAGATCGACTTCCTCCACTTCAAGTGCCATGCGGCCTGATTGCAGCCGCGAAAAGTCCAGGAGATCCTCGACGAGGCGCACCTGGCGCGTCGCGTTGTCCGCGATCGAGTGCAGCGCGCGCGCCGAACCGTGCGAGTCCAGCACGCCCTGCTCCAGCATCGACGTCCAGCCGAGGATCGCGTTCAACGGCGTCCTCAATTCGTGTGAAACGATCGAGACGAGCTCGTCCTTGTGGCGGTTCGCGCGCTCGGCCTCGGCGCGCGCTTCATCTGCCGCTTCGTACAGCCGCGCCCGTTCGACCGCCTGCGCGCAGTGGCGCGCCACGGACTCGAGCAGGTCGCCATAGTCGGCGTCAAAGTTCACGGGCGCCGTGAAATGAAACGCGAGCACGCCGACGACCGTACCCTCCACGAGAAGCGGCAGCGTCGCGGAGGACACGTAGCCACCGTCCGCGGCGAGCGCCGCCGACCGCGCGTAGGATTCCTGCCACTGGTCGAACGAGGTCACGAACACTGGACGGCGCGTGCGCACGACTTCGGTCGCGCAAAGTCCGGGCTCCGCTGGTTCGCGGACACCTTGTGCCGACGCGCCGCGGCCGTCGGAAAAGATTGTCTCGAACGCGGAGCCGTTGTCCACGAGCATCTCCACCTCGCCGGAGGCCGCGCCCAGCACGTTCCGGCCGTGCTGCACGACCGCGCGCGCGACCGCTTGCAGCGTCGCCGCTTCCGACAGCGCGGCCGCCATCCCGTGCAGCCTCGTCGTCCGCGCGACGAGCGCACGGTACTTCGCCTCGCTCGCGCGAAGCGCGCGCTCGACGTTGAGACGTTCCGCGAGCTCCTGCTCCGCCCGCTTGCGCAGGTCGTCGGCCTCGGCCCGCGCGTTGAGCGCCGCGTCGTGCTCCCAGGTGCGATCGAGCGCGTGCGCTGCGCGCGAGCCGAGCACGTCGAGATACTCCCGGTCCGCTTTCCCGAAACGCCGCGGCCCGCGGAACTCGAGCTGCACGACGGCGAAGACGCGGCTGCCGATCAGCAGTGGGACGGCTGCGATCGCTTCGAAGGCGTCGCGCGGCAAGTGCGGATACTCGACGGCCCATGCGCTGCGGGATTCGATCAACACCATCGCGCCGCGGCCGATGGCGTCGGACGCCGGCGTCTTGGCGCCGGGCTTCGCCGCGGTTCGCGCCTCGCGCTCTTCGTTCTTGTAGCCGACGGTGCGGACCATGTCGGAAGCCGTGCCGCGGCCGACGAGTATGATGAGTCCCGCGTCCGCGTGGAGCGCGTGCAACGGCTCCTGCAGCGCGGCCTCCATTGCCGCCGCCGGCGTCCGCGCCTGGGCCAGCGCGCCGATCAATTCCGAGATCCGATCCGATTGCGCCGCGATCGATTCCGCTTGGTGACGGCGATGCCTATCCTCCGCGGCACGCTGATACGCGCGGGCGGCAATGACGCAGAACAGGACCCAGGCGACGACGTAGGCGGCGCGGAGGAAAAGATTTGCGGGATCGAGGAGGCGCGGAAGGGACGCGAGGCCAGCGAGGAACAACCAGGCCGCCACCGAGAGCGCGAGGACCAGGACGATCGCGCGAAAGAGCGTCCGACGAATCAGGCCATGACGAGGTTCGGACCGCACCTGTGCCTCCGAGCCATTTCGCAGTAATGGCTGAGCCGTAGGCTCTGCAGCAAGGCTACCACGCAATCAACGTTCGCATCATTATGTATGCGTGTTACCTGTCGTGCGTCAACGGCGCGTGCGCGTGCTCGAGGTGCTCGAATTGCGGGCGAAACAATTCCGCGCGCTTGAGGATCTCTGGCCGTTTCGCGTTCCGCACGAGCCGCTCGACCTCGAGGAGATCATCGAGTCCGCGCTGGCGGAAGACGAGGGATGGATCCAGTCCGAGGCGCTCCGCTCCCGTTCCGTTCTCCGGCTCGAGTGGGAGGGAGGAGACGCGTGGGAACTGTGGGTGATCACGCTTCCGTCAGGCATTCACCTGTACTGCGATGCTGACGGCGAGGAAACGCGCGTCCTTGCGTCCGCCAAGCGCGGCAACCCCGTCGAAGCGGACGGCTTCTTTCTCGAGCGGCTCGCCGAGTCGCGCGGGCATCACTTCGGGATCGGCATGGAAGGTCCCGCCCCGGACCACGTCCGCTCCGCGATCGGCGACCGCGAGTTCCTCGCGGACGTGTTCGTGGAGCTGCTCGAGGACAGCGAGGCCTCGGCCGACGTGTCCACCGCCGGCGCCTCCGATTTCCGGGCCGACATCGTCCGCTGGCTGGAGGAGGTCCTCACCGCCCCACCCCCCGGTCGCCGCCAACCCCGCGTCCGCGACGCGGAGCCGTAGGACCCCTTGGGGTCAGGTCTGCGGATCGTCCCACCCGGGGGTCAGGTCTGTAAATCGCCCGTACGCGGTGCCAGCTCAATTCCGATTTTCAGACCTGACCCCAAGTTAGGGCGGTTTGCAGACCTGACCCCCCGGGGTGACCCCGGGGGTGAAGTAACATCCGTGCGGGTGTCACTGTCGGGGTGCCGTGCGGGGATCGCGGCGATGCTTCTCGTGCTGGCGGGCGCGTGCTCGGCGCCGGATGCGCCGGTGCGCGACGTCAAGGGTGGTGATGGAATCCTACGACTGAGCTTGTCGGGGGAGCCTCGCACGCTCAACCCGGACCTGGGCCCGCTCGACGAGTACGCCCTCCTCGTCACCCAGAACATCTTCAGCCGCCTCGTCACCCGCGCGGAGGACGGGACCGTGCTGCCCGAACTCGCGGACCGCTGGACGACGTCGGCAGATGGCCTCGCCTACACCTTTTATATAAAGACGAACCTCCGGTTTCACGATGGCAAACCACTCACGTCCGAAGACGTCCGCTCCACCTTCGCGCGGATCTCGGAGTCGTCGAACAATGAACTGGCGCAGCGCCTCGCCGGCGTGGATACGCCGAATGCAACGACCGTCACGATCCGACTGAAAGAGCCGTGGGCGGCGTTCATTCCCTCCATCGCGTGGTTCGGCGCCTCGATCCTTCCAGCGCACGTCTACGGCGCGAGCCCGTGGAAAAACAATCCGGCGAACTTCAAACCTGTCGGATCCGGTCCATTCAAGCTCCGAAGCTGGGATCCCGGCCAGCGCATCGTCCTCGAAAAGAACGCGGATTTCTTCGGCCAGGGTCCGTACGTCGACGCGCTCGAATACGCCATTACCTCCACTCCCCGTGACGGCGCGCAACTGCTGTTGAATCACCGCGTGGACTTCGTGATGGGGCGGCCGCCCGGGACGATGGTGAGACAACTCGCGCGGACGCCGGGCGTTCGCGTGAGCATGGCCCCGAGCGACGGACGGACCTACCTCGCATTCAACGTGCGCCACGCGCCGTTCAACGACATCCGCATGCGCCGCGCGGTGAACCTCGCGCTCGATCGCCGCGCGCTCGTCGAAACCGCGCTGTCGGGACTCGGCACGCCCGCGCTCGGTTTCTACACGCCCGCGGTCGCGTGGGCGTACAACGGCAACGCGCGGGTGCCGGCGTTCGATCCGAAGGAAGCACGCCGCCTGATTGCTGCCATCCATCCTGCGCCGGTGAAATTCGCGTATCCCGGCCTGCCCGATGCGCAGCCGACAGCGCTCGGCTCGGAGATCATCCGGCAGCTCGAGGCAGTCGGCCTTCGGATGGATCCGAAACCCATTCCGCCGCCCGAGCTGCTGAATCGGCTCGTCGCCGGTTTCGACTTCGATCT
This sequence comes from Vicinamibacterales bacterium, assembly GCA_035637115.1. Lineage (GTDB taxonomy): Bacteria > Acidobacteriota > Vicinamibacteria > Vicinamibacterales > 2-12-FULL-66-21 > JAICSD01. The sequence goes on along the minus strand of DASPXV010000201.1, from coordinate 4,654 downwards.
CGTGACCCTGAGCGGCAACCAGGGCCCGGACCCTGACACGATGACATCGCGTTTCGGATCGGCGGGCTCGATGCAGGTGATGGGATATGGGAATCCGGACCTGGATCGTGTGCTCGCGCGCGGCGGCAGCCTCACCGATCCCGCGGAACGCGCCGCCGCGTACTTCCGCGCGCAGGAGATCCTCGCCGCGGACCTTCCGATCGCGCCGCTCTTCGAAACGATCCGCACGACGGTCTACCGCGACGGCCTGCGCGGTCTTCCACAGGAGGACGCGCGGGGCCTGGTCGCGGATTCCACGTTCAACCTGGTACGGCTGCGCAGGCAATGACGCCGTTCAGGGACTGGCCGTGGTCGGCGAAGCTGGCGTCGCTGATGGTCGCGTTGTCGATCCTGCCCATCGCGATCGTGACGGCGTACACCGAGTTCACCGCGCGGCAGGAATTCATTCGTGACAGCGGCGCGCGCAACCTGCAGCAAGTCGAAAACACCGCGGCTCTGCTGAGCCGGTACCTGGAAGACGTCGTCGGCGACGTGCGCGTCCTCGCCGCCTCGCCGGCAGCCGTCGAAGTGCTGAGCGGCGGAGCGCAAGACATGCGTCCGCGGCTGAACACGTTGATGCGAGCCATCAAGCAGACGAAGCATGTGGAGCTGCTGCAGGTGATCGCGTCCGACGGGACGGTGATCGCGTCGACCGATCCATCACGCATCGGGATCAACCGGCTCACATCGCGCTTCTTCCAGACCGCGATCATCGGCCAAGCGGGCATCCACGGTCCGCGCTACGTTCCGGAAGACAACGGCGTCCATATCCACGCGTCCGTGCCCGTCGTAGATGCGCGCGAGCGCATCATCGGCGTCGCGACTGCGAGGATCCTGCTCGACGACATCGATCGGCTGATCGCCGCCGACACGAACTACAGTGGCCTGCACGAGTACGGAATGTTGTGGGACGAGCAAGGGATTGTCCTGAGCAGCCCCAGGCATCCCGAGCGCCGGTTCCATCCCATCGCGCCGCTCGTGCCGTTCACCGCAAGCCAACTCGTTGCGGAGGGACGATTCGGACCGGACACGGGGAAGCTGCTTGCAGCCGCGGGCGCGGGGGATGCATTGGTCGCGCGCTCGCGCTGGCGGCTCTACGATCCAGGCGCGAGCCCTCATGTGACGGCGCAGCTCGATGACGGACGCGTGCAGGTGACGCTTGTTCCTGTGCCGAACACGCGCTGGACATACGCAATGGTGACGCCGGAAGCGGCCGCCCTCGCGACGGTGCGCGAACAGAGCGCCCGCAACCTCGGCGTGGCGCTGCTTACCGCCCTCGTCGCGATCTTGATCTCGCTCGTGGCCACGCGTTGGGTGTCGCGTCCGCTGAGCCGGGTCGGCGACGCGGCGCGCGCGCTCGCGGCAGGGGACATGACGCAGCGCGCGCACCTGAAGGGACGTGACGAGATCGGCCAGCTGGCGAATACGTTCGACGCGATGGCGGATTCGCTTTCGGCGAAGGACGCGGAGTTGCGCGAATACGCCGACTCGCTCGAGCGGCGCGTGGACGAGCGGACCGCGGATGTCACCGGGCTGCTCCGCGCAGTGCCGGATCTGATCTTCAAGGTCTCCGCGGATGCACGGCTGGTCGACTACGTTCCGGCGAAGGGACAGGAGATCGGACTGCCCAACGATGAGTTCATGGGAAAGCCGATCAGCGACGTGCTGCCGCACGAAGTATCGGGGGGCACCGTGCAGCGCATTCACCGCGCGCTGGCCGGCGAGGAAATCCCGCCGTACGAATACCGGCTGTCCGTCGCGGGAGAAGAGCGTCACTTCGAGGCGCGCATCTCGCCGAGCGGCCAGGGATCGGTTGTGGTGCTGGTCCGCGACATCACCGAGCGCCGCCGCACGGAGGAACGCACGCGCTTCCTCGCGGGCGCGGCCGCCACGCTCTCCTCATCGCTCGATTACGGCAGCACGGTCGAAACGCTCGCGAACCTGTCGGTGCCGTTCCTTGCCGACCTGTGCATCATCGATCTGTTCGAGCACGGCCAGATCCGCTGTGGTGCGGTCGCGGCGACGACACCGCAACGGCAGGCGGTGGCGCTCGCGACACGGCTGAAGTATCCCGTGCAAGCCGGCACGGATCACCCCGTCGCGATCGCCATTCGCGGTGGCACGACGTTGTACCCCGATTGCACGGCGGCGACCTTCCGCGGCGCCGCGGCCACCGACGAGCACACGTTGCTGGCCGATGCGCTGGCGCCGCGGTCGATGATGGTGGTGCCGCTGTCAGCGCGCGGGCAGACGCTCGGCGCGATGACGTTCGTGAGCACCGACTCGTCGCGCCGTTATACGCAGGCCGATATCGGGCTGGCGAAGGAGCTCGCGGATCGCGCGGGAATCGCGCTGGACAACGCGCGGCTCTACCGCGAGGTCCAGGAGTCGAATCGTCTCAAGGATGAATTCCTCGGGACCGTGTCCCACGAATTGCGGACGCCGTTGAACGCGGTCCTCGGCTGGGCCCAGGTGCTCAGGCGCACCGATCTCAGGGAGCCCGCGCAGGCGGAGCGCGCGCTCGACGCCATCGAGCGGAATGCCCAGGCGCAGGCGCAGCTCGTCGAAGACCTGCTCGATACCTCGCGCGTGGTCAGCGGCAAGCTTCGCGTCAGCTTCATGCCGGTGAACGTCGGCGACATCGTCCACGTCGCCGTCGAGTCGTTCAGGCCGCTTGCGAAGGCGCGCGGCATCGACCTGGCGATGACGATCGGCAGCGGCCTCGTGCCCATCATGGCGGACGCGGCGCGGCTCCAGCAGGTGATCGGCAACCTGGTATCGAACGCGCTGAAGTTCACGAATATCGGCGGGCGTGTCAACGTGACCGTGCAGCGCGCCGACACGACGATCGAAATCGTGGTCTCCGATACGGGCGCAGGAATCGCCCCCGAGTTCCTGCCCTTCGTGTTCGATCGCTTCCGGCAGGGGGACAGCACGACCACGCGCGTGCACGGCGGCCTTGGGCTCGGGCTCTCGATCGCGCGCCACCTCGCCGAGCTGCACGGCGGCACGATTCGCGCCGAAAGCGACGGCGAGCAGCAGGGAGCGACGTTCACGATCGTTCTGCCCGTCCGCGAGGACATGGCGCTTCCGCTCGCGGAGCCGGCGAATCGCGCGAACCCCGTTCTCACCGGCACGCGCGTGCTCGTCGTCGATGACCAGTTCGACGCGCGGGCGTTACTGGACGCGATGATCGGGGCCGCGGGCGCGCACGTCGATACCGCTGAATCGGCAGAAGAGGCGCGACGGGCCATCGCCGCGCGCCGCCCGCACGTGCTGGTATCCGACATCGGTATGCCGGGCGAGGACGGCTACGGGCTCATTCGCTCCATCCGCCAGACAGACGACCGCACCGGGACTCCGCGGCTGCCCTGCATCGCCGTCACCGCCTACGCGCGCGAAGACGATCGCGATCGGGCCCTCGCCGCGGGCTACGATCGGCACGTGACGAAGCCGGTGGACCCCGCCATCCTGCTCCAGGCTATCGCCGACCTCAGTTCGGGAGGATAATCCCCGGCAACATGAGACGCCCAGCCTTCTGGATTGCGCTCGCGCTCCTCTCAATCGTTGCGACACTTATCGGCATCCGGTACTTCCCGCAAGCGTTCTCTATCGTTGCGCTGGATATCACGATGGATCGCGGGCACGCGCTGGACGCGGCGCGCGCGATCGCGACGCGCGACGGGCTCGGACCAGCGGGATTCCGGCAGGCGGCGTCCTTCGCCGGCGACGACGAGGCACAGACGTTCGTCGAGCTCGAAGGGGGCGGCAAGGAGGCGTTCACGCGCATGCTGCGCGAGAACCTCTACGCGGCGTACTCGTGGCGCGTGCGCCATTTCAAGGATGGCGAGACGAACGAGACGACCATCAGGTTCACGCCGGATGGGCGGCCGTACGGCTTCGTCGAAAAGCTCAAAGAGGACGCTCCCGGCGCAGCGCTCGACGCGACCGCAGCCCGAACGCTCGCGGAGCGTGAGGCCGCGGCCCGCTGGAACCTGGACCTGGCAAAATTCACGCTCGTTGAACAAGGACAGGAACGTCGTCCGTCAGGACGCGTCGACCACACGTTTACGTACGAGCGCAACGATGCGACGCTGAAGGAGGGACGCTACCGTCTCACGCTCGCAGTCGCCGGCGATCGCCTGAGGGGCGTCAATCACTTCATCAAGATTCCCGAGGCATTCACGCGTCGCTACGCGAGCATGCGATCCGCGAACGAGTTGATCGGCGTCGGATCTGTAGTCGGTCTCGCCCTGCTCTACGTCGTCGGCGGCATCGGCATCGGGCTGTTCTTCATGATGCGCCAGCGCTGGGTATTGTGGCGCACCGCGGCCTTGTGGGGCATCGCCGTCGGCGGGCTGCAGACCCTCGCGTCGATCAACGAGTTTCCACTGGTCTGGATGGCGTACGACACGGCGGTCCCGCGCGCCACGTTCATCGCGCAGCAGGCGGCGTTTCTCGTCGCCGGCTTCATCGGGTTTTCCGTCTTCTTCGGCCTGTCGTTCATGGCCGCGGAGACGCTGTCGCGGCGCGCGTTCGGGCATCACCCGCAGCTGTGGCGCGGGTGGTCGCGCGAGTCCGGTCCGTCGATCCAGATCCTCGGCCGCACGGTCGG
>DASPXV010000200.1:0-2847 GCA_035637115.1 Vicinamibacterales bacterium | reverse complement strand
CCTGTCCGACGGCCGAGATCCTGTCACCGTCGATCAGGATGACGCTGTTCTGGATCGGTGGCCCTGCGAAGCCGTCGACGAGCGTTCCGCCGACGAGGGCTTTTGTCTTCGGCGCCTGTCCAGCGGGCTGTCCGGAAAGCGAGGCGCCGAGGATGAGCGTCCCCAGGAGAGCGAAGCGAAGAGCTGTCATGCCGCGCAGCTTACCTGAATCCCGCGCCGCGGGAAGCTGCGAAATCCTGCCGGCAAAGGACGGCCCGCCGCAGGTCGCGGCGGGCCCGATGCGCTAGTCCATGTGCGCGCGGATCTGGTGGTTCAGATGATGAAGCTGCCGCCGAATCGCCTTGAGGCGGGCGCGGTCGTGTGTGTCGACCGCCCTGTCGCGCTGCTCTTTGAGCTGCCGCATCTGCGCCTTGATGCCGGTCTTGTCGATGCCGTGCACTTCATGGTGGCCGTGCATGTCGACGCCCAGGGCGCGGCACAGGGCGGGCAGCAGATGTTCCTTGTTCATCTGCGACGATCCCTGGACCGCGTCCCTGGCAATCTCGCGGAGCTCCGCGACAGTCTTCCCCTTCAGCTCCTCATACGTATGGGCCATGGCACCTCCTCGGGCCCGGGATCCTATCAGGTTCCGGGACAGCCGGCGAACGCTGGCCATACAATACGGGACCATTCATGCTGGCAGCGGGCACGCGGCTCGGCCCCTTCGAGATCGGACCTCTGCTCGGCGTCGGCGGCATGGGCGAGGTCTATCGCGCCCGCGACGAGCGGCTCGGGCGCGACGTGGCCATCAAGGTCCTGCCCGCGGTCGTGGCGCTGGATTCCGAGCGCCGCGCCCGGTTTCAGCGCGAGGCCCGCGTACTCGCGACGCTGAATCATCCAAACATCGCCGCGATTTACGGCGCCGAAGAGCACGCGGGATGCTGGGCGCTCGTCCTCGAGCTCGTCAGTGGCGAGACGCTGGCCGACGTGGTGCAGCGCGGCCCGATGTCGCCCGGCGAGGTTCGCGGGATCGCGCTGCAGCTCATCGACGCCCTCGACGCGGCGCACGAGCGCGGCATCGTCCATCGGGACCTGAAGCCGGCGAACGTGAAGATCACCGACTCCGGCGCGATCAAGGTGCTGGATTTCGGCCTCGCCAAGGCCGTCGGTGACGCGGGCGAGTCCGCCGATCCGGCGGCGTCCCCGACCATCACGTCGGGTGGAACACGGGAAGGCGTCATCCTCGGGACTGCGGCGTACATGAGTCCGGAGCAGGCGCGCGGCCGGCTCGTCGACAAACGCGCGGACATCTGGGCGTTCGGGTGCGTACTCTACGAACTGCTGGCGGGCCGTCGCGCGTTCGACGGCGGATCGATCTCCGATGTGCTCGTCGCGGTGCTCGAGCGTCAGCCGGACTGGGAAGCGCTCCCTGCCGGTACGCCCGCCCGAGCGGACCCACGCTTGCGCTCGTCTCGCGGGACACCGGAAAAGTCGAGCCGCTGCCGGCGACGGGCGCCGCCACATCGCCGGTGTGGTCTCCAACCGGCGACGTGATCGCGTACATCGAGACGAAGCCGCCTTACGGCACGATCGTCCACACGATCGACGCGCGCGGAAAACCCGTCGCCGCGGGCTTCCCGCCGGTCAGGACGCAGTTCTCCAACGGCTTCCTATCGTGGTCCCGCGACGGGCGTCGGCTCGCCGGAGCGGCGCTCGGCGGATCGCTGCGCGGGTCGCTCTGGATCGCGGACCCGGCCGCCGCGGTGCCTTATCGGAAGATTCTCGACCTGCCGCCCGCCACGCACCTGCGCGGCGTCGCCTGGTCGCCCGACGGCACGTCGCTCCTGGTCGGCGTGGTCGGCCGATCGTCGGACATCGTGATGGCTGAGAGGGCGGAGAGAAAATAGAGCGGTCGCGTGGCGTCGATCACGGGCGTTCGTCGCGCCTGCCCGTTTGACATGTTTCTGGCTGAGACATCGGGCAGGCAGGAGAGATCGCCGCTGCCCGCGCGGCGATTACCGGCACGCATCAGCGACGCTTCCCGCTCGGCGAACCGCACTCGCCCCGCCGCCGCGCCGCCGCCCCGGCGCCACTCCAGCGCGCGAAGCGATGGCGACATGTCCTTGAAGGACTAACGCTCACGAGCACCGTGACGAACACCGGATCTGATTCGCGAAATCGTCGACGTCCGTGTCTGGGTGGGCATCCACTACAGGACGTCCGACGTCCGCTGGGCTGTCATCGGCCGCAGGTCGCCAGGTGGGTCTCGAGCCGGTATTTCCAGCCGGTGCAGTGACCGGCGCCAATCGGCGATCCGTCAAATCGGCAATCGGCAATCGGCAATCGCCAATCCGGCAATCGGCCAATCGGCCATCCGTGAATCGGCAATCGGCAATCGGCAATCGCCAATAAAAAAGCCCGCCGCTTCTTCAAGCGGCGGGCGACGAATAATCCCGGCAGTGACCTACTCTCCCACGCAGTTACCCACGCAGTACCATCGGCGGTAGAGAGCTTAACTTCCGTGTTCGGAATGGGAACGGGTGTGACCTCTCTCCTATGACCACCGGGAAATTGGTTGCCTGGGGTTCCCCACCGAAGCGCCGGAGGCGCGGAGGTGGGGATCGTCCCAGACGATGTCAAAGAACATCAATTGAATATCCTGCAAACGGCAGTTCTTTCGTTCCACGAAACGTGCACGCAAGCGTGCGAAAGAAAAAATGGTCAAGCCTCACGGCTGATTAGTACTGGTTAGCTCCACGTATCGCTACGCTTCCACACCCAGCCTATTACCTGGTCATCTTCCAGGAGCCTTTAGAGGCCTTACGGCCTGGGAAATCTCATCTTGGGGAGTGTTTCACGCTTAGATGC
>DASPXV010000199.1:0-79467 GCA_035637115.1 Vicinamibacterales bacterium | reverse complement strand
CGACAAATCCGTGCTCCTCGCGCTCGAAGGGTCGTTCGCGACCAGCAGCGACTGGCAGCGGGCTTCACGCGCGAAGCTTCGCGACCCAACATCAGGAACCCAGATTTCGATGACTCGCAGTCCGCGGTACCCCAACCGGGTCTGCCGCCGTTCCGCAACTGACCAAGCCCTCGCGATTCGTCGATTGCAACTGAGCAAAGCGGGAGACTGGTGGCCCGTCGGTCAAGCCACACTGCAAGGGATGCTGCTGCAGTGGTTTGGTCGGTCAAGCGAGATCGCTCGATACCTATCTTGATTGGGCTGGCTGTTAGGGACGACTTCGGCAACGGGCTCGTCCAGGCGTGGCCCGAATCGCAGAAGCGCCCGGCACCCGGCAAGGCAATTGGCTGTCGGGGGCGTGAGGCGCTGCGGGACGATTCTTATCCTGGTGTGATGGCAATCACACGGAGAGGACTGCCGCTGCCGTTGACAATCTTGAGCGGCGCCGCAATCACGACCGCACCCGTCGGTGGCAGCTGATCGAGGTTGCACAGGCTCGCAAGCCCGAATTTGCCGGCACCGTGCATCGTCGCGTGATTTGGAAACGGCGGATTGAACGTGCCTGCCTGGCCCGCGTCGGTACCGATCGTCTCGACGCCGACGCCCAGCACGTTCCGGTCCTCGGCGAGCACCTTCGACGTGCGCGCATCGAGCCCCGGGCTGTGCGGACCGTCGTCGCGCGCGTTGAGGAACGACGCGGCGTCGGCGCGCCGGCTCCATCCGGTCCGCAGCAGGACCCAGGCCCCGCGCGGAATCCGTCCGTGGTCGGCCTCCCACTCCTCGAGCCGCTCGGGCGTGAGCAGGAAATCGGGATCGCGCGACACGTCGCTAGTGACGTCGATCACGCAAGCCGGTCCGATGAACCGCGACACCGGAATCGTGTCGCATGTGTTGTTCAAAAGATCCCTCCCGGTGATCCAGTGGATGGGCGCATCGAAGTGGGTGCCGGTGTGCTCGCCCATCCGGATCGTGTTCCAGTACCACGCGGGACCCTTGTCGTCGTACTTTGAGATCACGTCGATCGTCACGCCGGGCGACGGCGCGAAGATCGGAGGCAGACCGATCACCGGTGTCGACGGCCCTAGCGGCTGCGTCAAGTCGACCACCTTCAGCGTGCCGCGATTCAGCGCATCGACAAGTTGGGTCAAGAGACTGCTCATGGCTTCTCCTGCGTTGTCGACGCCGACTGCGTGTCCGATAGAGCAGCCGATCGCGGACCCGCCGGTTTCCTGCCGGCGATCCACCGCTTGAAGCGAAACGCGTTTTCCGGCAGCTGTAGATCCATGCCGTAGTGATTCGGACCTACGGCAGCGACCTTCGCAACGATCACGCTGAGATCGTCTCGCGCAAGCGCGTCGATCGCGGCCTCGCCGAAGGCCATCACCGAATCGACCGCGGCGACATGCTCAATGCCAGCGCCTCGCGCCATTGCCGCGAGATCGGTGATCCCCGACGTGGTGTGCGAGTCGAATCCTCCGGTCGAGAGCAGGCTACCGTTGTCAAAGATGAAGTGGACGAGATTCCGCGGCCTGTATCGCGCGAGCGTCGCGAGTGTGCCGAGGTTCATCAGTACCGAACCGTCGCCATCGAGGACGACAATCTTCTCGTGCGAGAGGTGCAACGCAAGCCCAAGGCCGATCGAAGACGCCAACCCCATCGCGTGCTGCAGATAGAAGAAGTTCTCCTTGTGCCCGAGATCGTAGAGCTCCTGCGCACACGCGCCCATGATCGTGACGACGACTTTGTCGTCCAGCTCCGGATAAAGCATCCCGATGCACTCCGCGCGCGTCACAGCGCTTCCTCCATCAGGTCGCGCGTGAGGAGCAGCGCGACCGGCGACAGCGCGCTCTGCGAGAGCGTGTAGGCCTCGCGAATCTGTCGCCCGACCTCTTTCGGACTACGCGCGTACTCGAACGGGATATTCAAAGCCCGCAGCACGCCTTCGGTGACGATGCCGCCACGCGTGTGCCATGGATACGGCTCGCCCCAGTGGCCGCGGAGCGCGATCAGCATGCACAAGGGAATTCCGTACAGCATGGCGAGCGAGACGATGCCGTTCATCGCGGCAAAGAACCCGTGGTTCTGCATGAGCAGGATATGCCGCTCGCCGGCGAAGTACGCACCCGCCGCGATGCCGATTGCCTCTTCCTCCTTCGCGACCTGAATCAGCCTCACATCGGGATCCCGTTCGGCTTGCTGCAGCAGTAGCCCCAGCCATGTCTCGGGCAGCGCTGACAACGACGTGACACCGGCGTCTTTGATGGCCTGGAAAACGATCTTCGAGTTTTCGTAGGAGACGGACATGAACGGGCGCCAATTCTAACTCTTCTGTGGCGCCATGGTGGGTTGGCAGTGGGATCCCCTCAGTATCATCGTGAGCGTGGCGAACGTCAGCCACGTCGCGCGCGCGATCTCCTGTGTGGATCGTGACTCGCCGTTCGGGACGGCGACGGACTCGACGTACCTGGCCGAAGGGCCAGTGCCGCCCAACCCGACAATCTGACAGGACGTCAGGGGGCGACGTTGAGTGTAGTGCTGTGCTCGCCGGCGGACAATTCGATTTCCAAACGTGCGGCTGTTCAGGCCGCGCATCGCGTCGACGAAGGGACGCCGAGGTAGCGGGCTCGGATCGAGGCGGGCAGGTGATGGATGTTGACCATCATCAACGCGTCGAGAGCGCCGCCGAAGGCGGGATCGATGTTGAAGCCGAGGAGCGTGGCATTCAGGCGCATGTATTGACGGAGGAGAACGGGGATGCCTTGTGTGCCCTCGAGGCGCCTGATCAGCGTGTCCAGCTCGTCGACGTTCGCCGTCGCGATGGCCTCACGCGCCGGCGCGGCGATTGGCGGCGGTGGCATCACGGCGGACAGTAGATTCTCGACGTCGGTGGCGCCGTGGTTCTGCGCAAGGAATGCGCGCAGCAGCTGTTGTGACGTATCGCCGTAGCGGCTGGAGATGCTGACAGGTCCAAACAGCACGGCATATCGGGGATCCCGTCCGAGCACGCAGCCGATTCCGCGCCAGAGCAGCAGCAGCGCACTGTAACTGCGCTGGTATTCGGCACGCACGAACGAACGTCCGAGCTCCAGCGCCGGACCCATCCGGCCGAGCAGCCGCTCGTCGAAACGAAACAGTGTGCTCGTGTACAGCCCGTCGATTCCGTGCGCGGCGACGATGCGATCTGTCGCGCCGATGCGGTAGGCCCCGACAACCTCGTGGCGGTCGCGATTCCAGACGAACAGATGCTCGTAATGCTCGTCGAAGCGATCGAAATCCAGCGCGTTCCCCGTTCCTTCACCGACGGCGCGGAACGTGAGTTCGCGCAGACGTCCGATTTCCTGGAGCACGTGCGGAAGGGCGGAGGCTCCGGCGCAGTACACTTCCAGCGGTCCGCTTGCAAGCAGCCGCGCGGCGTCGCCGAGCGCATTGATATCCTGCGCGAGCAGCGCCGGAGGAACTGCCGGCGCGATCGCGGGAAGGGGTGAGGGCCGCGCCAGGCGCATGACGGCTTCGTGCGCTCGTGCCGTGAGCTCCGCGGCGGTGGTTGCCCCGAGCGCACCGGTGTCGATCGCAGAGCCCACGGACACGCGCGCCGTCGTCCCCCGCTTGTTCAGCAGCTCACGACCGAGGAGCGCCGAGCGAAGACATGGGTGCACGCGGCCGACGGCGTAAAACGTCCGCGAGTTCTCGCCTTCCAGCAAAACCGGAACGATGCGGGCGCGAGTCGCCAGCGCGAGCCGTCCGGCTGTCGTCTGCCACTGCGCCTCGTGCGTGGAGGCGACTTCCCCGGAAGGAAACACGATCAGCGCCCCGCCGCGCCGCAGCCACAAGTGGGCCGCGCGGAGCCCTGCCTGGCTGCGCGCCGCTGCCGCGGGTCCGGCGAATGGATCGACGAAGAAGCAGGATTCCGCAAGCTCGGGGATTCGGGCGAGCAGGTGATTCGCGAGCACGCGAACGTCTGGCCGCACCTCGCGGAGCGCGGCGGCCGCGACGAGTCCGTCGAGCGCGCCGGTGGGATGATTCGCCACCACGATCAGTGGACCTGTCGCCGGGACGGACGCCTGCCAGGTAACCTGCAGCCCGATGCGGAGTGCTTCGAGCACCCGTCGTTCGAAATTGTCTCCCGGCTCGGACGCCGAACGTTCGTACAGATCGCGCAGCGCCTCGAGCCCGAGCACTCGGGAGAGGAGGGGCCGCGCGGCGACGAATGCCGCGCGGGCTAGGCGGGACTGTAGCGGGATGTCGAGGGCGAAGGGGTCGGGACGACGGGATGCGTCCGGCATGTCGTGCGTTGGATGCCGGGCGCGGCCACGGTGTTTCCTTCCATCGAACGGCGAAGAATCGTCGACAGCGCCTGCCGGGCGCGGTGCAGCCGGATCTTCACGGCATTCGGGGTTATCCCGAGCTGCAGCGCTGCCTCCTCCGTCGACATCTCCTCGATGTCGCGGAGCATGAGGACCGTCCGGTGTCCTTCAGGGAGTGTCGCGATCGCATCGCGAACCGCCTGGCGGCTCCGCTTGTCCTCGAGCAGCCGGTCCGCCTGCGCCGCCCAATCCGAGAAGCTCTCGGTGTGATGCCCGTCTTCCAAAAACGTCGGCAGCATCGCTTCGATCGATTCCTCTGGTTTCCGGCGCCGCGTCCGCAGCTTCATGAGCGCGCCGTTGACGACGATGCGGTGCAGCCAGGTCGAGAGCTGGCAGGTGCCTTTGAAGGTCGGCAATGCGCGGAACGCGGAGACGTACGCCCCCTGAACGATGTCACGGGCGTCTTCATCGTTCCGGAGGATGCCGCGGGCGACGGTGAGCAGCCGGCCGCCGTAAGTGCGAATCAGCAGCTCGAACGCGGCGTCTTCGCCGGTGCGGAGCCGCTCAAGCAGCGTGGCCTCGTTGATTGTGTCCACAGCATTCACCTCGTTTCGAGGCGAAATCTAGCCCGCGCCGATTCATGCGGCAATGCACCGGCATACACATGATCCTCATCTGGTAAGTCACTGCAACCATGGCATTTGGCCGAAGTCCTCATCCGGGCTAGAATCCCGGATCGCACCCTCGTCAGCATGACCACTACGGAAGGCGCGCGGATTTCCTATCGCTTTGGCCTGTTCGAGGTCGACGCGAAGCGCGGTGAGGTTCGCAAGCAGGGTCTGCGGATTCGTGTGCGCGGCCGGCCGTACGACATCCTGCTGATTCTGCTGGAGCGCCCTGGCGAGCTGGTCACGCGGGATGACTTGCGCGCCCGGCTGTGGGCTGCCGACACGTTCGTCGATTTCGATCATGGGTTAAACACGTCGGTGAACCGGCTCCGCGAGGTGCTGGGCGATTCGGCGGACAGCCCGCGGTACATCGAAACGATTCCGCGCAAAGGCTACCGGTTCATTGCGCCCGTCGAAGCGGTCGTGCCGCGAGTGCCGGAGCCGGCTCCTCTCGAATCGCCACCGCCCGCACCCGCACCGGTGACACTGCCGTCTCAGCCGCGATTCAGACGATGGTGGATCTCTGTAGCCGCAGTCGGCGTCATGGCGCTCGTTCTCGGCGGGTGGTGGCGCTTGTCCAGGCCCGCTGCGACACAGGGTGGAGCGATGCGGCTGGTCGTCCTTCCGTTCCAGAACCTCAGCGGGGATCCGGACCAGGAGTTCTTCAGCGACGGATTTACGGAGGAGATGATTGCAGAGCTCGGCGCGCTCGAGCCGTCGCATCTCGGTGTCATCGCGCGCACGACGTCGATGCACTACAAGAGCACGAACAAAGCGATCGGGGAGATCGGATCGGAGCTCGGCGTCGACTATGTGCTCGAGGGAAGCGTTCGCCGCGATGCGGACCGCGTTCGCATCACTGCGCAGCTCGTCGAGTCGAAGACGCAGACGCAGCTCTGGGCCGACAGTTACGACCGTAAGGCGGCGGACGTCATCGGCATCCAGAAGGATGTCGCGATGGCGATCGCGAAATCGCTGGCGCCGACGCTCGGCAGCCGCGGCGCGCTCTCGTCGTCCGTCGCGCCTGTCTCATTTTCGGCATACGAATACACGTTGCGCGGGAAGTTCTTCCGCGAGCAGGCCACGGAAGCGAGCACGCGAAAGGCGATCGAGTATTTCGAGCGCGCGATCGCGATCGATCCCCGCTATGCGCCCGCGCACGCCGGTCTGGGCGATTGCTACAGGCTCCTCGGCGCTCCCGGCTGGGAAGTCGAGAAGCCCGAGATTCTCTTGCGCAAGGCGCGCGCGTCAGCCGAGCGCGCGCTGGCGCTCGACCCCGAGTCGCCCGATGCGCACGCCGTGATGGCCATGGTGCACTTCACGTACGACTGGAACCTCGCCGCGGCGGAGCGCGAGATCCGGGACGCCATCCGTCTCAACCCGAGCCACGCCAAGGCACACCAGTACTACTCGGGAATTCTGACGGCGGCCGGACGGATGGACGAGGCGACGGCCGAAGCGCATCGAGGCATGGAGCTGGATCCGCTCTCGGCAACGGGCGGCACGACGCTGGGCGTGCGGCTGTATTACTCGGGCAAGATTGATGAAGCCGCCGCGGAGTTCCGGAAGACGCTCGAGGTCAACCCGTCATTCGCGGTCGCGCATTGGGGGCTCGCGCAGTGCTACCGCGTGCAGGGCCGGATGGAGGAGCAACTCGACGAACTGACGAACGCCGTGACGCTGTCGGGTAACAGCGCCTACATGCGCGCCCATCTCGGTTACGGGTTTGCGGTGTCCGGCGACCGCGGACGGGCCGAAGCAATCGCAAAGGAGCTACAGGCCGAGGGCCCGGCCCGATACGTGGCGCCGTATCACCTCGCGCTGATCGCCGCGGGTCTCGGCGATGCCGCCGAGGCGCTGCGATGGCTCGATCGCGCCAACCGCGATCGATCCGGCTGGATGATGTTCCTGCGGGTGGAACCGGAGTTCGACAAAATGAAACAGGCGCCGGAATTCCAGCGCCTGCTCGCCTCTCTCAAGCCCGCGGCCTGAGCTCTTCGTCGCCGTTCTATTTCGCGCTGGCGACCGTCATGATCTTCGCGTCGAAGGTCGTCTCGCCGAGGACGGCTTCCGCCCAGGCGCAGTAGATCTGCACCTTCGCGATGTCCTGGATGTACGAGGGCAGCGTAATCGACTTGACGACGCGATCCCCGGCGAGGCCGGCGACGGCGCCCTTCGTCTTCAGCCGCTGCAGCAGGAACACGCGCCCCTTTGTGTCCACGATCTGCCAGTGCGGATCCGGCGTGTCCGGCACCTGGAAGTCGTCCGACAGCGTTAGGACGTGCTTGCCGTTCTCGATCGTGTGGGTGACGGTGCCCGCGTTCACCTTGGCGCCCGCAAACACTTTGCTCGTGTGGCCCTGGGCCGCGGCGGCGCCCGTGCCGATCAGGACGGCCACGGCGGCGGCGCACGCGAGCGCTGCAATCTTCTTCACGTTCATCTCTTCTCCTTTACAGGCGGCGCGTCATGCTCCGCGTTACAGGTGCTTGGATGCTCACGGGCTCCGGCGGTTTCACCGCGTCACGAGCCGCATTCCGTGGCCGTCCGGATCCCGGGTCAGCGCTCCCGCGTGGAATCCCAGCGAAGGATGCGCATCGACGGGTCCTGGCGACACGAGCGAGAGCCTGTGCGCGCGGGCGAGCGGCAGGATCGGATCGAGCGACGCCGTCACGAGCGTCGTCTGCCAGTGCGCGACATCGTTCGCACGCAGATCGTCCGGAGCGGGCTGGCCATCACGCGGCGCGAGATACTCCAGCAGCTCGATGCCCGGCCCCTCGGCCGCGCGCAACGCGGTAATACGCAGCCGCGCGCCGAACACGTTGTTCAGGTGTTCCTGTTCCACGTCGTAGTTCTCCGCCTCGCCGGCGACTACGAATCCGAGCGTGTCCCGGTAGAACGCGAGCGACGCGTCCGTGTCCTTGACGACGATCGCGGTGTGGTCGATACCCAGGAAGAGCGCGCCGCCCGGACGATGCCATTTCTCGAGGCCTTTGCCCGGAGGGAACGACAGCACCTCGAGGAAATGGCGATCGGGATCCCGGAAGTAAAACGCACGGATGCCGCCAGCGCCGCGATTCCAGTCCGGCAGCCGCTGCGGTCCGGACGACGCATGCTCGACGCCATGCGCGCGCAGTCGCGCGTACGCTTTGTCCATGCTGGCGACGATGATCGCGACGTGCTGAAAGGCGCGATCGTTCGAACGGAAGTCCGCCGGGACCGGCCGGCCGCGTGCCGCGTACTCGGTGAGCTCGATCTGCTCGTCGCCGAGGCCGAGACGGACGACGCGGGCCCGGGCCGCGAACAACCCGGAGAGCAGCTCGTAGGGACGTCCCGAAACTTCCGTGTCCGACTGCTTCGTGAAAGTCAGGACCTGCGTGTAAAACTCCACCGCGCGATCCATGTCCGCGACGGTGAATCCAACCGTGTCGACGCGTGTCACGGGCAGCGGCGGGCGGCCGTTCGAATCGACGGCGCCGAGCATCGTTCCGAGGAACAGTGCACAGAGCAGGAACCCGTGCAGCCGCTTCACGACGTCACCGCCATCTGCGTGCCGGCGCGGTGTCCGAGCCTGGCGAGTAGATGGTCACCCACGCGAAGCGCGTTAGCCATGATCGTCAGCGCCGGGTTGACCGCGCCGCTCGAAGGGAAGAAGCTGCCGTCGACCGCGTAAAGGTTGTCGATCTCGTGCGCGCGGCAGGTCCGATCGAGCACGGACGTCGCAGGATCGTTGCCGAACCTGAGCGTGCCGTTCTGGTGCGCGACACCGGCCAGCGGGATCCGTTGCCCCACGAAGAGGTTGCGCGAAAACAGGCCGAGGTGGCACTCATGCCCGTGAATGGCGCACGACGAGTGGTGCTGCATGATCGACTCGAGCTTCTTCGTCAGGCGTTTGTGGCCTTCTTCGTTGTTCGGCTTGTAGCGCAGGACGACGCGCCCTTCGCGATCGACGGTCACCCGGTTCTCGGGATCGGGAAGATCCTCGGAGGTCAGCCAGAAATCCAGCGAGTGCTTCGCCATGAGGTCCAGTGTGAAACCGGGCGCGATTGCCGGCGCGCCTGCAGACAGCGTCACGCCATCGAACTTGCCGACGAAGGAGATGTGCCCCATGGGGAACGGCCACTCGGGTGATCCGAGGTAGAAGTCATTCACCGCGAGCGTCTTCTGGAAGATCGTCGGATTCGGACACTTCGAGACCGCCATCAGCACCGAGTTGACGTGCCCCATGTAATGACGGCCAAGAGCGTCGGAGCCGTTCGCGAGGCCGCGCGGGTGACGATCGTTCGCCGATCGCAGCAGCAGCGCCGCGGAGTTGATGGCGCCGCACGACGTGACGACGATGTCGGCAGAGTAGTGCTCCACGGCGCCGTTGCGCGACACGACGACCCGCGAGATCTCGCGGCCCGACGCGCTCGTCTCCAGCCGCTGGACGTATGCGCCGGTCAGCAGGCGGACGTTGGGATATTGCAGCGCGGGATCGACGCAGACGACCTGCGCGTCTGACTTCGCGTGCAGCAGGCACGGGAATCCGTCGCACGTATTGCACCGGATGCACTTGCTGCGCTGCGGATCCTGCTCGTTGAGCATGATCCCGAGCGGCACGTGGAACGGACGCAGACCGGCGCGCTGGAAGTCCTCGCTCAGATGCTGGATGCGTGGCTCATGGCTCACGGGCGGATGAGGAAAAGGACCGCTTGCGGGCGGTTCCGTCGGATCCTCACCTCGGATGCCATGGACGTGATACAGCCGCTCCGCTTCGGCATAGTATGGCTCGATCTCCTCGTAGCCGATCGGCCACGCAGGAGATACGCCACCGAAATGGTGGATTTCTCCGAAGTCCTCGCGGCGCAGCCGGAACAGCGCCGATCCATAAAACTTCGTATTCCCTCCAACGTAGTAGTTCGTGTGGGGATGGAGCGGCTTGCCGTCGCCGTCGGTCCACACTTCCTTCGTCGCGTACCGCCCTGCCACGTTCACGGCGTGCGTGCTCCAGTTCTCCTTTTCGCGCTGCACGTACTCGCCGCGCTCCAGCAGCAGGATGCGCGCGCCGGATGGGGCGAGACGCCACGCGAGCGTGCCGCCGCCCGCGCCGGTCCCGATGATGATGACGTCGTAGTGCTCGGTCATACAGCCTTTCCACAGTTGAAGTGACAGGGGCCCGCCGCAGGGTGATGAAGTTTCGCGCAGCGCACGGCGGCCGCGCCGTGACGCCGAAGATAGGTCTCCGCCGCCAGCAGCATGCCGAGCGGCGGAGCGATGAAGTAGATCCAGAGGAAGCGGCTGGCGCCCGCGGCGATCGCCGGCGCGAACGTGCGCGCGGGATTCATGCTCATGCCGGACAGCGGCGCTTCGATCGTGATGTACGCGGCGATCAGGCATGCCGCGATCGCACCGGTGAAATGCGCGGCACGCGGCGTGTTCGATACCGCCAGGATCGTCGTCATCATGCCGAAGGAAATCGCGAGCTCGGCGCCAAACGCCGCCGCCGCACCTGCCACACCCGGGACCGTGGCGACGTAGTGCACGGCGGCGTTCGCGGCCGCGCCTCTCAACAGTGCTGCCGCCGCGCCAAGCCCGAGGGCGGCGCCTGCGAACTGCGCGGCCACATAGAACCCCGCGTCCGCGAGGCCCACTTTGCCCAGGCGCAAATAACTCAGCGTCACCGCCGGGTTCAGATGCGCGCCCGATCGGCGACCCCACGGCGAGTAAATGAGAGCCGCCGCCGTCAAGCCCATGCCGACGCCGATCAGCGCGCGGCGCGCGATCGCTGATGGCACCGCGGCGCGCAGCGGCGAGGCGGGGTGTTCGACCGTGGTCGTGATCACCACCGCCGCCGCCATGAAACAGGCGAGCCCCGCCATCTCCATCGCGTATTCCGGCCAATGCCTCTTCACGCGCGCTTGGATGCCGGAGGAGCGGCCTGGTGTCATGTAACCGGTGGCGGCGTCGCGTCATCGAAGGGACGCAAAGGAGCACGTAATGAAAAGAGTTTTCGCCGCAGTTATCTTCCTCGTAACCGCCGGTCACGCCGGCGCCCAGACGATCGACAAGCCGACACTCTCGCTCGAAGGCGCCCGCCGAGTGATTGCAGCCGCCAGGGCTGAAGGAGCCTCCAAGGGCGCGCCGGGCGCCGTCATTGCCGTCGTCGACGACGGAGGCAACCTGATGGCGCTCGAGCGGCTCGACGGCACGTTCGCCGCCGGCGCGAACATTTCGATCGGAAAGGCGCGGACGGCCGCTCTCTTCAAGAAGCCGACGCGCGTCTTCGAAGAGCTGATCAACAAGAGCCGCACGGCCATGACGGCACTGAATGACTTCACGCCGCTCCAGGGGGGCGTGCCCATCACGGTGGACGGCCGCATCGTCGGAGGCGTCGGCGTCAGCGGCGCGGCATCCGCGCAGCAGGACGAGGAGCTCGCGCTCGCCGGTGCGGCGGCCTTGACGGCGGCCGTTGGTATGAGCGGATCGGATGGCGTGGCGACAACCTATCTGCCGAGCACCAACGTCGCGACCGCGTTCGCGAAGGGCGTTCCGCTGCTCGAGACGGCAGGCTACAAAGTGCACGCCAGCCGGCGCGAGCGCGACGGGCAGGCCGAGATCCACACGCGCGATACCGACATTCTTTATGTCATCGAGGGGAGTGCCACGCTCATCACCGGCGGACAGGCCGTAGACGCCAAGGCGGTCGGGCCCGACGAGCTGCGCGGGACGCGAATCGACGGAGGCGACGCCCGCGCGCTGGTGAAAGGGGACGTCGTCATCATTCCGAACGGCGTGCCGCACCTGTTCAAGAACGTCACCGCACCGTTTCTCTACTTCGTCGTGAAGGCGACTGCGCCGCGGAGTGCGTCATGAAGAACGCCGCGGTTGGGTTGCTCCTGATACTGGCGCTGGGATCGCCGGCCGCCGCGCAGGTGACCGGCGACGTGCCGGCTGCCCGGCCCGACGTCATCATCGATCTCACGACGCCGGATGGAGTGCGCGCCGTCCAAGGGCAGTGGCGCTACAGCGACACGCGCATTGTCGAAGTCGATCACCGGGCCGTCGGTCCGGATCTCAAAGCGTCCGGCGCGCCGACTCGCGCGTATGACGTGGAGCCGCACGCCGGGAATGCGGCGTACGATGACAGTGCGTGGGAAGTGATCGCGCCCGATCGTCTCGACCAGCGCCGGTCGAAGGGGCGTCTTGCATTCAACTGGTATCGCATCAACGTGACGATCCCCGACCGGATCGGGACGTTCGCAACAGCCGGAGCGACCGTCGCGTTCGAGATCGTAGTGGACGACTACGCGGAGATCTGGGTCGACGGACAGCTCCCGCTGGTGCTCGGGCAGGCGGGTGGACAGCTGGTAAAAGGGTGGAACGCACCGAACCGCGTCGTGATCGCGCGTGATGCGCGCCCGGGGCAGCGGATACAGCTCGCGGTGTTCGGCGCCAACGGTCCGCTCTCTGAACCGCCTCCCAATTTCATCTGGGTGCGATCCGCGACGCTGAAGTTCTACAGGCCGGAGCGCATCGGTACGTTGTCATCGGTCGAAGCGGACGTGCTGCGGCTCGATCCGGCGATCGATGCGATTGTGCCGCGCGGAGCGCGCATCGAGAAGATCGCCGGTGGCTTTGGCTTCACGGAAGGACCGGCCTGGTCACCGGATGGGTACCTGCTGTTCAGCGATCCCAACAACAACCAGATCTATCGCTGGACGCCGGATGGCCAGGTGTCGGTCTACCGCACGAACAGCGGGTACAGCGGCGCCGACATCGCAGAGTACGGCCAGCCCGGCTCCAACGGGCTAGCCTTCGACCGCGAGGGACGGCTGACGGTCGACGAGCACGGCAACCGTCGCGTCGTCCGCATCGAGAAAAACGGGACGGTCACTGTGCTGGCCGATCGCTTCGAGGGACGGCGCCTGAACAGCCCGAACGATCTCGTTTACAAGTCCGACGGCGCGCTGTATTTCACCGATCCGCCGTTCGGGCTGCCCAAGGCGTTCGATGATCCACGGAAGGAGTTGCCATTCAGCGGCGTGTTTCGCCTGGCGGACGGGAAGCTGACCGTCGTCGCGAGCGATCTGAAAGGCCCGAACGGCATCGCGTTCTCGCCGGACGAGCACTATCTCTATGTGACCAACTGGGACACGTCGCGCAAGATCGTCATGCGCTACGAAGTCGCCGCCGACGGATCGCTGGCGAACGGCTGCGTGTTCTTCGATATAACGGGCGCGCCTGGAGAGGAAGCGCTCGATGGCGTCAAGGTCGATCCGGCAGGCAACCTGTTCGTCTCTGGACCGGGCGGCGTGTGGATCATCTCTGCTGCCGGCCGCCACCTCGGCACGATTCGCGCGCCCGAACTGCCCGCGAACATGGCATGGGGGGACGCCGACGGCCGCACGCTCTACATGACCGCGCGCACTGGCGTGTACCGGCTGCGCCGCTGATCGTCTCATTTTGAAGGCGCCTTCGCGCCTAGCTTCAGCTCGTACCAGTTCATGCGCCGCGTGATGAACATGACAAAGGCGAGCACGAGGAACAGACCGATGGCACCGGCGAGCAGGGCGTAGTCCTCGAGTCGAAGCAACAGATACAGGAATCCATAGAGCGTCGTGAGCGCGGAAAACACGGCAGCGCCCGGGCGGAGGCCCCCAAGAACCGCCCGCGCGTAGCCCGCAATCAGCAGCGTTGTCACACCGGCCGATATCGCATAGCTCCGATCGAACCCCGCGTGTTCGGAGATCGAGAGCAACAGGAGATAGAACACGCACATGGCAACGCCCACGAACGCGTACTGAACCGGATGCAGCAGCGTGTCGCTGAAGACCTCCCACAGGAAGAACACCAGGAACGTGAGCACGATGAAGAGCACGGCATATTTCACGGCGCGCTCGGCCTGCTGGTAGATGTCGACGGGTTGCACGAGGCTGAGTCCGAATGCGGACGAGCCCGATTGCTGCGTGATCTGCTCGCGTTCTGCGTCGGTCCATCGTGCAGGGTAGGGACGGCCGAAATCCTGCACGCGCCATTGCGCCGTGAACCCGCCGGCATCGATGCGGCGCGTGTCCGGCAATGCGGCGCCCATGAAGCTCGGATGCGGCCAGGGAGACTTCAGCGCGACTGTGGTTTCCTCGGAGGCCGGCAGGAACTTCAGATCGCGGGTCCCGTTCAGATCCAGCGTGAACTGGAACGGCAGATCCGTGCCCGCCGGAATGCCCTCGAGCGCCCCAATCGGGGCGTGCAGACCCGTTCGAAAAAGGCCGACATCGGGGCTGCCGCCGGCGAAGGGAAGCGCGTTGCCGCGCCAGGTGAGAGATGCCCGTCGGGCCAGTCCCTTCGGATCCGACACTCCAATCTGAAGGACGGCTTGATCCCAGTCGACGTGTTCGGGCACCGGACGAACCCAGTCCATCTGTGGCCGCACGAACGTGCCGGACAATTTCAGGTTCAGGCGGTAAATCACGACGTCGAAGATTCCCCGGCTTCGCGTCTCAGTGTTCAGGTCTCCCTCGATATGCAGCTCCCGCGGCAGAAAGAACGCGCGGCAGGTGCTGTGCTGCTGACGGCCGGAATTGTCCGTCCACACGATCGTGTAAGGAACCGACAGAACCGGGCCGCCGATGACCTGCTGTCCTCCCCAGGTTGCGCTCACTTCCGTGACCGCAGTATCGCGCCGCGACGCTCGCTCCGAGACCGTGCTGTACACCCACGTGAGTGGAACGAGCAGGATGATGGTCAGGGCGCTCATGACGATCAGACGCGCGATAGCGGAGTTCCGCATGTCTCCCTCCAGAGGAACGCGGACAGTAGACCAGTCGCGCGGGGCGCCGCGATGTCCGGATGCGCTCCATTCGCAGGCAAATTGTGGCGGAACAAAGGCAACGCGTGTCGGCACGAACCCGCGCTACAGTGATCCATCGTGAGCCGCGATCGACGGCGCGTGGCGGTCGTTGAAGATGAGGAAACGATTCGCGAAGGCATCTGCACGGCGCTCCGCCGCGAGCAGTACGACGCCTGCGCCTTCGACGATGGCCTCGCGGCATGGGATGCATTCGAGCGGGATCTGCCCGATCTCGCCGTACTCGATATCGGGCTGCCGCGCATGGACGGCCTGGAGTTGTGCCGCCGGCTGCGCGCGCGCTCCGAACGCCTCCCGATCATCTTCGTCACCTCACGCGAGGAGGAATTCGATCGGGTCCTCGGCCTGGAGATCGGCGCGGACGATTACCTGTGCAAGCCGTTCTCGATGCGCGAGCTGATGGCGCGCGTGAAAGTGCTGTTGCGCCGCGCGGCGTACGCGGAAGCCGAGCGGGAGCCGCAGGACGCGCTGCTCATCACCGGCGATCTTTGTGTGGACCCGATAAAACTGCTGGTGACGTGGAAGACCGTCGCTGTGCCGCTGACCGTTACCGAGTTCCTGATCGTCCAGGCGCTCGTCAGACGTCCAGGCGCCGTCTTGACGCGCGACCAATTGATGGACGCCGCCTATCCGGATCGGACAACCGTCAGCGACCGCACCATCGACAGTCACGTGAAGCGCATCCGCCGCAAGTTCCTCGCCGTCGATTCCGGCTTCGCCAGGATTGAAGGGGTCTACGGCGCAGGATACCGGTACGCCGGCGATCCGGCATGAGGTGGCTGCCATCGACGGTGCATCCGCTTTCCCGAATCGGACTGCGGCTGCTCGCGTTCAATCTCCTGGTGATGTTTGTTCCCGTTTTTGGCGTCTTGTATCTCGATATATATGAGGCGCGGCTGCGGCAGGCGCAGGAAGCTGGCCTCGTCCAGCAGGCCCGCGTCCTTGCCGCCGCCCTCGGCGATCGGCCGGCGCTGGACGACGAGGCCATTGCGGGAATGTTCGCGCGCCTCGAACGTCGAAGTGACGCGCGATTCCGTGTTTACGACACCCGCGGCGTGCTGATCGCCGATTCGGCGAGGCAGGCGGCAGGTACGGCTGTCGACGAGAAGGCGCGGTACCCGGCCAGCGACGAGGGGAGGGTCAGGAGCCGGATGTTGTACCGTGCCGGCGCCTGGCTCGCGTATATTCGCGAACGCGGCGCCGCCTTGCTGCGCACGTCATCGGAACGTGCCGCGGACGGTGCGGCTCCTGCTCGGCGGGGGGATGTTCCGACCGAGGTGCGCGCGGCGCTCGCCGGGCGCTACGGTGCGGCGACGCGCATTACCGCCGGGCAGCGCTCGCTCACGATGTTCAGCGCCGTGCCGGTGCGACACGAGCGAGGAGTGACTGGCGTGGTCGTCTCCTCGCAGTCGACGCTGCGAATCCTGCAGACGCTCTATGCCGTCCGTCTTCGAATCTTCCAGATCGTGGTCACGTCGCTGGTGGCCGCGGCGATCCTCACCGCGCTGGCCGCTGGCACGATCGTGCGCCCGCTCACACGTCTCCGGCGCCGGGCCTCAGCGCTCGCGGAACGGCGAGGACCGCTGCCGGCGGTGTTTCCAGGAGCCGATCGGAAGGACGAGATCGGATCGCTGGCAAGAGCCCTCGGGGAACTGTCGCGCAGGACCAACGACCACATCGATCTGCTGCAGTCATTTTCCGCCGACGTGTCGCACGAATTGAAGAATCCGCTCGCCTCGATCCGAACAGCGGCGGAGATGATGGCGGTCGCCGAGTCCGAATCGGAGCGCAGACGCTTCCTCGGACTGATGACGAAGGACGTCTCCCGGCTGGAGCGGCTGGTGTCTGGGCTGAGGGACGTCGCGCGCGTTGAACGCGAGATCGAGCAGGACGCCAGCGGACCGGTAGACCTCGTCAACCTGCTGCGCGAGGTGATCGATGGCGTCGAGACGACTTCAGGGCCGCAACTCTGCCTCGCTGTCGATCCTATCGGTGCGCGCCCGGTTGTCCACGCCTCGCGGGATCGTCTCGCACAGGTGTTCGAGAACCTGATCGCTAACGCGATGAGTTTCGCGCCGCATGGGACGCCGGTGGACGTCCGTGTGACGGCCGCGCGCGGCTCGGCGTCCGTAACCGTGGAAGACCACGGCCCCGGAATACCGGAGGCGCATCTCGATCGCGTGTTCAGGCGCTTCTTCACGTATCGCCCGACGGAGGGGCGTGGCGATCACGTCGGGCTGGGTCTCGCGATCGCCAGGCAGATTGTCGAGAGTTATAATGGAGAGATATCGGCTGCGAATCGCTCCGGCGGTGGCGCACGCCTCGAAGTTCGGCTTCCCGCTTCGTGATATCAGCGCGAGTAGCAGCAGTCCAACACCCACGAGGCGCGAGCTCCGGAGTCGCCGGTGGATTCGCATCGGCCTCGGCCGCGCAGCTCGTCGACGATCGACTGAATCAGCGGCTGGTGGACGTGGGGTGGATTGCGAGCGGCGAACGTTTCATGCCGCCCCGCGCGCGTGACGACGATGTCTGCATCGCTGAAGACGGGCGTAACGAGGACTCCGGCTGATCCGATGAATGTCATCGAGTCCGCCTTCTCGTCCGCGTTGAAATTCCAGGTCCCGATCCCGAGCGCGCCGCCGGGGAAGCGGCACGCCATCACCGTCACGTCATCCGCGGCATACGCGCCCGCGGTGTTGGCAGAGATCCCATGGACCTCTTCGATCGGACCAAGAAAAAAGTCGAGCAGATCGACGCAGTGCGAGCCGAGATCCAGGAAGAGGCCACCGCCCGAGATCGCCGGATTGAAACGCCAGTTTCGAAGCGTCTCGCCGGAGGCGAGAGGTTCCTTGATGAGCACATCGACTGACGTCGGCCGTCCGATTGCCCCGCCGGTGAGAAGTTCGCGGACCTTGAGAAATCGGGGCAGCGCCCGACGATAGTAGGCCACCCACAGCGGCACGCCGCGCTCGCGAAAAGCGTCCACCATCTGCACGCATTCGGCGTGTGTCATCGCCATCGGCTTTTCGACAAGACAAGGCTTGCCGGCCGCCGCGACGCGACGGGCCAGGTCCAAATGCGTCGAGGGAGGCGTTGCGATGTAGACGGCGTCCACCTCGCTATCGCCGATCAGCGCGTCGGCATCGTCGTAGGCGCGAGGAACCGAATGACGTCGCGCGTAATCCTCCGCCTTCGCGCGGTCGCGCCGCATGACGGCGACCAGAGCGGAGCCATCGGCCTTCTGGAAACCGGGACCGCTCTTGACTTCCGTGACATCGCCGCAGCCGACGATGCCCCAGCGAACTGTCGCCGCTCTCTCTCCCATATGCATCGATGATAGTTTCTAACGGGAGGAAGAGCCGATGGCGATCGCGGGCGTTGTCTTGACGATGTTCTTCATGGCTGGATGGCAGGCGCCGGCTGATACTGTCTGGAAGCCGGTCGTTGACGCGATCGGAAGAGCGGGACAACAACAACCCGACGGCTCCTATACCGTGGGCTGGCCCCGTCCAGACCTGCGCGTGTCGATTGCAGGAATCCCGATGAAGCCAATCCTCGGCCTCAGCTCCTCAGCGACGTTCAGCGGGCCCGGAGAAGATGCGATGGTGATGGGCGATCTGCTGCTCACCGACGACGAAGTGCATCCAGTCATCGCGGCACTCGTCGCGGGTGGAGTGGAGATCACCGCGGTGCATAACCACATGACGCGTGAGATTCCGCGCCTTGTGTACGTTCACGTCGCGGCACACGGTGCGGCGCCGGCGGTTGCGCGGACGCTGAAAGCAGCGCTCGCATTGACGGGTATGGGCGGATCGGCGGCAGCAGCACCGCCGTCCGCGGCGCATGCCGTGCTCGACACCGCCCTGCTCGAGCGGACGCTCGGTTTCTCCGGCCGCGCGGCTGGCGGAGGATTTCAGTTCCGGATTCCGAGGCGCGAAACCGTCAACGAACGCGGCATGCGCATTCCCGCGTCGATGGGATTGTCATCCGTCATGAACTTCCAGGCGACGGAGGATGGCCGCGTCGCGATGACGGGAGACTTCGTGCTGCTCGGTTCTGAGGTGCAACCGGTCATCCGTGCGCTCGCGGGCAGCGGAATCGAAGTGACCGCGCTGCATAGCCACATGCTGGCAGAAGAACCGCGCCTGTTCTTCCTTCACCTGTGGGGCCACGACAGGCCGGAGCGCATCACGCAGGGCCTGAAGGCCGCCGTCAGCGTCCTGCCGCGTTAATATACGTCGAGCTTCAGCCGGCGCACCTTCTTCATCGCCGCGACATATTCCGCCGCCTGCTCGGGTGTCCGGCCTCCCTCGGACTGCACGATGTCCGCCAGTGCCGCCTGCACGTCGGCAGCCATCCGCTCCTTGTCGCCGCAGATGAAGACCTCCGCGCCTTCTTCGAGCCATGCGAACAAGTCGCGCGCATGCTCGCGCATGCGATGTTGCACGTAGATCTTGTGTGGCTGATCGCGCGAGAAGGCGAGATCCAGCCGTACCATGTCGCGCTTCTGCCACGCGGTGAGCTCGGGCTCGTAATAGAAGCCCCAGGAGCGGGCTTGCTCGCCGAAGAACAACCAGTTGCGTCCCGTCGCGCCCATCGCCTCGCGTTCCTCGAGAAAACCGCGAAACGGCGCCAGACCGCTGCCGGGACCGATCATGATCAATGGCGCAGCGGGATCGGCGGGCATCGCGAAATGTTTCTGCGCATCCTGCGTGTAGACGGGCGCGGTGGCGCCGATCGGCCATCGGTCGTTGATGAACGTCGATGCCACGCCGAGGCGAAGGCGCTCTCGGGCCATGTACGTCAGAGACACGACCAGGAGGTGCGCCTCGTCCGGATGGACGCTTTGACTCGATGCGATTGAGTACAGCCGCGGCTGCATCGGACGCAGCAACCCGACGAACTCGGCCGCTGAGAACCGCGCGGAGGGAGCATCGTTCAAGACGTCGAGCACGTCGTGCACGTTGTCCTGCGCTTGCAGGTACTGTTTCAGCTGTTCCTCATGCCCCTTCTGGAGCAACGGGCCGAACAGCGCGGCGCCTTGCGCAAGACAAGCTTCGAGCAGACGCCGGCTGACATTCGTGAGTTCGAACCTGGTCGAAAGCGCATCGCGGAACGACAATGTCACGCCGCCGCCGATGACCACCGGTTCGCCGCCCGTTGCGCCAAGACGCTGAAGGATTGCGTCGACCAGGGCGTCAGGATTGGCCGGCCACACGCCCAGCGAGTCGCCGGGTTTGTAGGTGATGCCCGAACCCGCGAGAGAGACGACGTGGTGCTGCGTGTCCTTGGCTGCGCCGGGCGGCGTCAGGCGGATTCCCTGCGTGCGCGCCGCCGCAAAGGGATTCCGTTGTGTGTACGGCGTCAGTTACGACCCCCCATCGACACAGCGCATCGTACCGTGGAAAGGTTGGCACGCCCGCCGTCAGAACACGAAATGCAATACGTTCAACCGGTAGAACAGCCGATCGTCGAAGGTGCCATTGGCAACCCTTGGAAGCAGCGTCTCGGAAGATGACGCCATCAGACGCCGGCGGGAGAGCGGCCGGCCGCGGTCTGAGGTGTCGCCGAGCACGTCGTGCAGCCGCATCTGTGCAGCGCGGCTGAGCTTTCCCACTTCGTGCAGGAAGATGGTTCCGGCCTGCAGCAGCCGAACCCTCGGTAAATCATCACGCACCGACCCGTCCGATTCGATCACGCTGAACAGCTGCTCCTCGAGGACGTGGTCCGGTCGGCTGCAATCGACCGTCAAGAACGGACCCCAGCGCCACCCGCTGAGACTGTGAATCTTCACAGCGAGCGGGCGAACGTCTGCCGGGCCGGTGAAAAGGATGCAGGCGTCCGTTCGCGCAATGCGGGCCAGTTCCAGACCGTCGAAGGGCAACGACCCTGGAAAGCCGGTGTCGCATCGTGCGAACGGAGCGTCGGGAGCATACATGGGCGCCTCCTGTCGATGCTTCACCATACGCGAGTCGCGGCGGATCGACGGTCAATTGCTGCGGAGGATCCGGCGAGTCCACTCCGAACTGTTAACTGCCGCAAATCCAATGACTTGTCCGCGCTCATGTGCGCCGGATAGGCGCGCGTGATAACGTCAGAATGTCCCATGATCAACGCCAGCCGGATACAACCCTCGCCGCGGCAACTCTTCCGTTTTGGCCGGTTCGAGGTGGACGTCGAAGCAGCGGAACTGCGCCGCGACGGCCGCCACGTGAAGCTTCAGCCGCAGCCATTCAAGCTGCTCCTGCTCGTTGTGAGACGGGCGGGAGCGGTAGTTACCCGTGACGAGATCCGTACTGAATTGTGGCCCGATGGTACGTTTGTCGACTTCGATCAGGCCGTGAACTTTGCGATCAAGCAGATCCGGGACGCGCTCGGAGATTCAGCGGAGCAGTCTCTCTACATCCAGACGGTGCCCAAGCGAGGCTACCGCTTCATCGCGCCCGTCGAGCCGCTGGCATCGACGCTCCAGACCGAGCGAAAGCCGCATCTGCACATGAGCGGCACAGCGGTCGGTCTTCAGAAGGCCCTGTGGGCGAACATCGCCGAACTGCGTATGGCGCAGCAACGACACAGGCGACTGACGCTGATTGCCGTCGTCGTGGCGGCAGCGGTGGTCGTCTCCGGCGTAATTGGCTTCTTCATGATGCGGCGGTAGAAGGGCGCAGATCCGGAAGCCGTCAACCTCCGCGCGTGTGCATTTCCAGGTGTGCGTCGCGCCTGAGCGCCGCCACTGGAATGAGCACTTCACGCGCGGGAGAGCCGAGGCGTTCCTCGGCGCCACGGTCCGCGCGCATCGACCACACCGTGCGAAGCAGGTGCGCCAGTTCCTCGCACGTGGCCCCTTCACGCAGTGGATGCCGCAGGTCGAGACCGCCGCGCGCGTAGAGGCAGAGCAGCCACAGACCATCGGCGGTGAGGCGGCTTCGGTCGCACGCGCCGCAGAACGGCAATGTCGTCGAGGCGATGATCCCGAACGTCGTGCCGTTCGGAAGCCGGAAGCGTTCCGCGGGAGCTGAATTCCTTCCCGGCAGTGGGTCGATCTGTCCGTAGGCATCCGAGAGCGTTCCGAGAATCTCTCGCTGCGACACCACCGCGTCCATCGACCAGCCGGTCGCGCCCCCGACGTCCATGTATTCGATGAAGCGGACCTCCGCGTTCACCGAGCGGCCGAACTCGATGATGTCGGCGAGCTCGTCGTCATTTCGTCCGCGCATGACGACCGTGTCGATCTTCAGCTGTCCAAAGACCCGTGCCGCGGCGGTGATGCCGGCCAGGACCGCGGGCAGCTCGTCGAATCGCGCCAGCGCCTGGAAGCGATCGCGCCGCAGCGTGTCGAGGCTGACGGTGATTCGATGCAGTCCCGCGGCGCGCAGCGCGGATGCCTGCGCCGCGAGCAGCACGCCGTTGGTGGTCAACGCGAGATCGCGTATGGCGGGACGCGCGGCAAGTTGTTCGATCAGACGCGTGAGGTCGCGGCGGAGCAGTGGCTCCCCGCCGGTGACCCTGACGCGGTCCACGCCCACGGACGTGAAGGCATCCACGAGCAGCGCCAACTCCTCGAAATCGAGGATGCTCTCGCGCGGCAGCCATGCGTAATCCGGCTCCGGCATGCAGTACTGACACCGGAGATTGCAGCGGTCGGTGACGGAGATGCGCAGGCTGCGAAGCGGCCGATCGAAACGGTCCTTCGTCAACCTCCTTATTATCGTCGATCGCTACGATGCCTGGAGCGCGCGCGTGGGATCGAGCCCGGCCGCACGCCGCGCCGGGATCAGCGCGGCGCCAGGCGCGAGCAGAAGATTCGAGACGTTGCCGCAGGCGATCAGGAGCACGAACGCGACCGCGCCCAGGAGCACGAACAGGCGCTGCCGATAATCACCGACGAACGTCTCCATCAGCGGTGTCGCCATGAGCTCGCGCTCTGCGTCGTCTTTTGGGAACCGTTCCCTCAGATCTTTCGCGATCACCGAGAGCTGCTGTGACGCCTGCTCGAATCTGACTCCGCTGCGCAGCCGGCCGTACACCGCCAGGTACCTACCTGAGCGTTATCGCGCGTTCGCCAAATCGCTGACCGCTGCTGCGAGCGTGCGGACCTTGGCCTGGTCGCTCGCTGATCCCGCGGCGGTGTTCAGTTGCGTCGCCAGCGCCGTCAATGCAGTCTTGCGCTGCGCGCCGGAGCGGCGTTCGGCGGTTGCGAGGGCCGTACGCGCCGATGCAATCGCATCTGCCGCAATCCCTTTGGAGCGTTCGAGCTGGTCGAGATACGCGCGCGCGAGCGCGAAGCTCGGCGGCCAGACGAATTTCTGCTGATCCTGCGTATTCCAGTACGTCACCTTGACCGTCTTCGCGGCGGATATCTCGTTCGCGGAGAGGAGCGGGCTCGGCAGCAGCTCGTAGATGTCGAGGCCGCGCGCGATCTCGGAGCTGACAATCAACCCGTTGTACCAGTAGGCGGACCAGGACCCTCCCTGCGCGAGGCGATCCGCCGCGACGGGACCGCGATCGAAGAACGCGATCTCCTTCGGATGATCGACGTCGGTCCAGTCGAACACCGACAATCCGCCTTGGTACCACGCCTGCACCATCACGTCACGCCCGGGGATGGGGATCAGGGACCCGTTGTGCGCGACGCAGTTCTCCTGCGCGGTCTGCGGCGCCGGCAGTTTGTAATAGCTATGGAACTTCAGCTTCTTGTTCTCGATCGTGAACAGCGCGTCGGAGCCCCATTCCATCTTGTCCGTGTCACGGCAGCGCGGAGCCCCCCCGCCGCCCCACTCGTCGCTGAACAGAAGCTTCGTGCCGTCGTTGTTGAACGTCGCCGAATGCCAGAACGACATGTTCGGATCCGCGGCGAAGTCGAGGCGGACGGGATGCGCGGCGTCATGGATATCGAGCAGCAGCCCGAGGCCCGCGCACGCGCCGCCGGCAAGTCCGATCTCCGGATACACCGTGATGTCATGACACTGGTTCGGTCCGGTCGGCGGACCCTGATTGCCGCGCCCGCGTCCGCCACCGGCAGCCGCAGCTGCTCCGGCAGCACCGGGCGCTCCGGCGGCACCGGGCGCGCCTGCCGCACCCGCGGCACCGGGCGCACCCGCGGCGGCCGCAGCACCAGAAGCTCCAGCACCCGCAGCGCCGGCCGCGCCGGCATTGCCGCGGCCGCTGATGGCGTCGCGCTCGGCATTGCGCGGCGGCACCGGCAGCGCATTGAAGATCCGCGGTGAGCTCACGATCGCCGCTTCGCTCGGCGCGGCGAGCGGTACCTTGATGACTTCGAGCCGGAAGCGCGCCGTGTTCGGATCGTCGATGCCGCCGTCCTGGCAGCCGGGCAGCTCCTCTGCCGAACGCACGCCCGACGTGCCGGATACATAGATGTAGACGTTGTCGTTATCCCCCGGCTGCGTGACCACGGTGTGAGTGTGCGAGCCGCGGCATGTCTGCACGCTCGTCAACAGTTTCGGATGCTTGACGTCACTGATGTCGAACACGCGGATGCCGCGTACGCGTTCCTTGCTGACAGGATCCGGCACGCCGCCGAAGCCGCAATCGGATCGGCTGTTGGGCGCCTCCGACGACATGAACAACAGGTTCTTGTAAACAGACACATCGTTCTGCGACGCCGGGCAGTTGTACTGCTGCGCAAGGAGCGGCTTCTCCGGGTTGGAAATGTCATAGATGTCGAACCCGTTGTACTGACCCTGGATCGTGTATTTGCCGCTGAACGCCAGGTCCGAGTGCGTCGCGCCCAGCGACTTGCCGCTCGGCGGCGTCGTCGACACCAGGTTCATGTTCCAGCCGGCCTGTCCCGCATCCCACCAGCCGGCCTTGAGGCCGATGCGTGGATCGGGTGATGGTGGTGTTGCAGAAACGATAGGATCCACCGGCTTCGGCATGACGGACGGCACCGGTGGAGGAGGCGGCGGCGGATTCCCACGGCCCCCGCGTCCACCAGGGGCCGGGGCCGCAGCAGCGCCTGGTTGCGCGGGCGGCTCCGCCGCTGGAGGCTGCGCCGAGGGAGGTTGCGCTGCCGGGGGCTGTACCGCTGCCGGTGGGGCAGCGGCAGGAGGTGGCGTGCTCGGCGCCGGCGCCGCCGCGGGCGGTGGCGATGTCTTCGACGAGCCCGCGCACGCCGCGACGAACAAGGCGAGCACACCGGCAATCAACAGTCCCGCGAAACGTTTCATCTGCCCTCCAGCATTTCCTTCATCACGTTGATTTCGATCGACTGATCCGCCTGGACGTCGTTGGCGAACTTGAACACCGTTTCGTCCTGCGCCGCGCCGTATGACTTCAAGAGCACGTCGACCATGTCGATCGCGCCCTGGTGGTGCTTGATCATGCCGAGCAGGAACAGGCGGTCGAACTCCTGCCCGCGCGCGCGGTCGAGCGCCGCCATCTCCTCGTCGGTGAGCATGCCGGGCATGAGCATCTCGTGCTCCATCCCGTTCATCTTCATTTTGTGACGCGTGGACGTGGCGTCGGGAACAGGGAGACCGCGCTCGCGCAGCCACTGCTGCATCAACGCGATCTCGTCGCGCTGGCCGACGACGATGCGCTCGCAGAGAATCGCGACGTCCTTCCGCGCGCCGTGCGTCGGCGCCCATCCGGCCATGATGACGGCCTGCGCATGATGCGGAATCATGCCGGCCATGAAATCGACGTCGGCGTCGCTGTACGGATATTGTCCAAGGCTGGGCGGCGTCGGGTGCAGCCCCCTGGACGGAGCGCTGGCACAGCCGGCGGCCAGCACCATGCACAAGCCTGCGACAACCGCGGCCCGTGAAAGAGTCGCCATCCTTCCTCCTGGCGGTGGATCGTATTCCATTTCGTCGCGGCTTTGGGAAAGTCGCCGGAGTGGTATGTTCAGACGCGAGCGGACGATTCGGTGAGCGAACAGGAAACCCTCGAGGTCGCCGGCCGCGCGGTATCGGTTTCGAACCCGCACAAGGTCCTGTTTCCGCAGACCGGCCAGACCAAGCTCGATCTCGCGCGCTATTACCTCGCCATCGCTGAGGGCGCGCTTCAGGGCGCCGGACACCGTCCGAATGTGCTCGTCCGCTATCCCGACGGCGTCGGTGGCGAGTTCTTCTACCAGAAGAGAGCGCCGCGATCGCGACCCGAGTGGATCGAGGTTGTATCGCTGCAGTTTCCCTCAGGCCGCTCGGCGGAAGAGATCGTCCCGCGCGATGCCGCCGCGCTTGCGTGGATGGCGAATCTTGCGTGTCTCGAACTACATCCCCATCCCGTGCGCGCCGACGATCTCGATCATCCCGACGAATTGCGTGTCGATCTGGATCCGGTGCCGGGCGTGGACTGGCCGCAGATTCGCGAGGTGGCCGCGATCGTGAAAGCCGTGCTCGACGAAGTGGGTCTGACGGGGTGGCCGAAGACATCGGGCTCACGTGGGATGCACGTGTTCGTCCGCATCCAGCGCCGCTGGACGTTCGATCAGGTGCGTCGCGCCGCGCTTGCGCTGGCGCGTGAAGTCGAGCGGCGCGCCCCGACACTCGCGACGAGCAAGTGGTGGAAGGAAGAGCGGCACGGCGTCTTCATCGACTACAACCAGAACGCGAAGGATCGAACCGTCGCAAGCGCGTATTCCGTGCGCCCGACGGCCGACGCCCGCGTGTCCGCGCCGCTGACATGGGAGGAGATCGCGGACTGCAATCCGGCCGACTTCACGCTGGCCACAATGCCGGCGCGATACGCCCGCCTTGGCGATCTGCATCGCGACATGGATCGTCATGCCGGTTCGCTCGACGCACTACTGGAACTGTCGGCGCGGCAACAGGCCGACGGGCTGGGCGACGCTCCGTGGCCGCCGCACTACCGCAAGCAGCCCGGCGAAGCGTCCCGCGTCGCGCCGTCGCGCAGGCGCATGCCAAAGCACCCGCTGATCGAGATCGGACGCGCCCGCGAGAAAGCGGACGCGCTGGCGGGACTCGAACGGTGGAAAGCGCGGCATTCCGCCGCGGCGGCGCATCTCGAACCCGCCGATATTCTCGTCGACGGTCTCCGCGGACGCTTCCGCACCTGGACGCGCGTGCGCGTGAACCTGCAGCACGTCCCGCCGGAGCTGCGTCCCGTCCAGGAGCCGCTCGATCCCGACGAAAACATGCATGACGAGTGGCGGGCCGTCAGCGATCGGAGCGCGCGGCGCCGAACACCTTCTCGAGCTCGTAAGGCGCCGTGATCTCGAGCTGGTCGTAGCGGCAGTCGGCCGGACGCTTGTCGGGACGCCATCGCTGAAAGATCGCGGCGTGGCGGAATCGCGGCCCCTGCATGTGGTCGTACTTCACCTCGCACACGCGCTCGATGCGTACAGGCTCCCACGAGAGATCCTTCCCCGCGCTCCATCGACTCTGCCCGCCCGGCATCCGCGTCGACTCGCCGTCGGCCGAGGCCCAGTCGCGCCAGGGGTGATCCTTCATCGCGTTCTTGCGCATCGGTTCGAGCAGCGCCGCGAGCTCCTTCCGCTTCTGCATCGTGAACGACGAGGTCACGCCGACGTGATGGAGCGCCCCCGCCTCGTCGTAGAGTCCGAGCAGCAGCGAGCCGACCAGCGTTCCCGGCCCGGTCTTGTGCCAGCGAAATCCCGCGACAACGCAATCGGCGGTGCGCGCGTGCTTGATCTTGAACATCGTGCGCTTGCCAGGCTCGTATATGCCGGCCGCCGGCTTGGCCATGACACCGTCGAGCCCCGCGCCTTCGAAGCGTGTCAGCCAGTCGGCCGCGACGGCGCGGTCGCGCGTCATCGGCGTCAGGTGAACGGGCTCGCCGGCGGTGCCGAGCAGCGCCTCGAGCTGCGTGCGCCGCTCCTCGAGCGGCTTCGATCGCAGGTCGCGTCCACCGGCGGCGAGCAGATCGAACGCGACGAACGCGGCTGGCGTTTCCTTCGCCAGCTTCGCGACGCGTGACGCGGCTGGATGCAACCGCAGCTGCAGCAGATCGAAGTCCAGTCCGCGTGGCGTCGCGATCACGATCTCGCCGTCGATCACACAGCCATCTGGTAACGCGGCGATCAAGCCGTCGTGCAGCTCCGGAAAGTAGCGATCCAGCGGCCGCAGATCGCGGCTCTGGATGTAAACATCGCCGCCGCCGCGGAACACAATTGCGCGAAAGCCGTCCCACTTCGGCTCGAACAGGAAGCCGTGCGCGACGGGCAGCTCCTCCGCGACCCTGGACAGCATCGGCTCGATTGGCGGTGCGATTGGGAAATCCGTCACGATGAGGTCCGTCACCAACGTTAACGGCGGCACCCCCGTCAAAGCAACCATGGCCAGACTGCTTCAGGATCTCCGTCACACCGTCCGTACGCTCCGCCGTGATGCTGGATTTGCCGCCTTCGCTATCGCGATCGCCGGCCTCGGCATCGGCGCCAGCTCGACGGTGTTCAGCGTCGTCAACACGCTGCTCCTCCGGCCGTTGCCATTCTCCGAACCCAATCGTCTCGTCTGGATCGCGAACCACGACGCAGCCGGCCTTTCCGGCCAGACCACGCAGGTCGGCCACATGCTGGACCTGCGCGAACGGACCCAGACGATGACGGCGGTCGCCGGTTACATGGCGTTCTATGGCGTCGGCGATAACGTGATCAGCGGACGCGGGGAGCCCGAACGCGTGAGCGGCGTGCCGGTCTCGGATAATTTTTTCGACGTGCTCGGCGTCCGGCCTCAACTCGGGCGGACGTTCACCGCCGAAGAATGCAAATGGCACGGACCCAAAGCCGTCCTTCTCAGTCACGGACTATGGGCGCGCCGTTTCGCCTCGGATCCCTCGATCGTCGGCTCGCCCCTCACCATCAACGACGAGGCGACGACCGTCGTCGGCGTGCTGCCCGAGTCGTTCGACTTCGCCTCGGTTTTCGCACCGGGCAGCCACTTCGATCTGTATTTCCCGTTTCCCCTCAGCCCTGAGACGAACCGCTGGGGAAACACGATGGCGATGATCGGCCGGCTGAAGCCGGGCGTCACCGTGGCGCAGGCGCAGGCGGACACGCGGAGCATCGCGACGCAGCTGACCCGGGAGCACGATAACGATCGCAATAGCTTCGAGGGATTCGTCAAGCCGCTCGCCGACCAGGTGAACGGCCGGATGCGGCTCGCGTTGTGGGTGCTTACCGGCGCGGTCGGCGTCGTCATGCTGATCGTCTGCGCGAACTTGTCCAACCTGCTCCTCGCGCGGACCGCCGCGCGGCAGAGAGAGATCGCGATTCGTACGGCGCTCGGCGCGGGGCGCGGCCGGCTGATCGCGCAGATGCTCACCGAGGGCATCGTCCTCTCGTGCAGTGGCGCGGTGCTGGGCGTACTGATTGCGATCGCCGGCACGCGCGCGCTCGCGCGGCTCGACGCGGTCAGCGTGCCGCTGCTGCTGCGCGTGCACACGGATGGCGCCACGCTCGGCTTTATCGTCGTGATCGCGATCCTCACCGGCATCGTGTTCGGACTCGCGCCCGCATTCAACGCGCCGGAAAAGGCGCTGCACGACGCCCTGAAGGACGCGAGCCACGGATCGACAGGCCGGCGCACCTGGATTCGAAACGCGCTCGTCGTCTCAGAGATCGCGTTTGCGTGCGTGCTGCTCGTCGGTGCGGGTCTGCTCCTGAGAAGTTTCATCCGCGTGCTCGATGTGGATCTCGGGTTCCGTCCGTCGCAGGCGGTGACGATCCGCGTCGATCCCGACGCTTCGTACGACACGCGCGAGAAGCGGATTGCCTACATCGACGAAGTGCTGCGGCGCATCCGCGCGCTGCCGGGCGTCCAGGCTGCCGGCATCACCGACGCGCTGCCGCTCGGGAAGAACCGGACCTGGGGCATCCGGCCGAAGGGCGTTCCCGTCGAGCGCGGCAGGTTCGCATCCGTGTTCGTGCGTATCGTCAGCGACGGCTATCCCGCGGCAATGGGCATCCCGCTGAAGGCCGGCCGTGACATTTCGCCGCAGGACATCGCGACGAGCGAGCCGGTGATCGTGATCAACGAGACAATGGCGAAGCGGGTGTTCCCGGGGCAGGATCCGGTCGGCAAGATCCTGCTGAATGCGTGCGCGCCTGAACGGAAGATCGTCGGTGTTGTCGGCGACGTGCGGCACCTGGCGCTCGAGCAGGCGTCGGGCAACGAGATGTACATTCCTTTGCGGCAGTGTGCGGATCTCCCGTCAGTGGATCTCGTGGTCCGTTCGTCGATGGCGACGGCGCCGCTCGTGTCCGCCATGCGCGAGACGCTGAAGCCGCTCGCGCCCAACCTGCCGGGCAATCAGGCCCGCACGCTCCAGCAGCTGGTGGACAAGTCGGTGTCGCCGCGACGATTGATCGTGCTGATGCTCGGCGGATTCGCTGTCTTCGCGCTCATTCTGGCGTCGCTGGGGATTTACGCGTTGATTTCGTACTCGGTCAGCCAGCGAACGCAGGAGATCGGGATCCGCATGGCGCTCGGTGCGTCCGCGGGTGACGTCCAGCGCCGGATTGTCGGCCAGACGCTTGGTCTGTCGGCGATCGGCATGGTCCTCGGTGTCGCGGCGTCGTGGGCGGTCGGCCGATCGGTGAGCGGCCTGCTGTTCGGCGTGACCGCGACGGATCCGGTGACCTTCGCGGTGATGCTGCTGGTGCTCGGCAGCGTGGCGCTGCTGGCCGGCTATCTGCCCGCGCGGCGCGCGTCGCGGATCGATCCGCTGGTGGCGCTGCGAGTGGAGTAAGGCAGAATGACGTCGAGTTGACGCGTGTCATCCCACGGTAACGACGGCGCACTGGTCATGGCGCCAGGTTGATTTGGGCAGCGAACGGGAGCCACTGAACGCAACGGGTCTCCATTTCGTCGCGTCGTTGACGATCGAACTGCAAGTGTGCCGGCCGCAGCGACAGCCAATACAGCCCAACGGTCGCCGGACGTGCGACGAGACCGCGATGACCCGCCGCCTCGATGTGCCCCAGCCGATTGTCACCGGCCACGAGATGATTCCTTCGGGTTAACGGCTGCCGCCTTCGCCAAGGCTACGGCGGGCAAGCCAACCCCGCGGATATAATCGCGCGCATGTACGCACGCTCGTCGCTCATCACCCTCGGCATCGTCGCCGCGGTCGCCGCGGCTCCGCTCGCGCAGCGCGCGCCCGCGCCCAAGTCCGCCGCGCCGAATCCGAAACTCGAAGCGCTGAAACAGGAGGCCGTCGCCGACGTCGAGAACCGAAAGGTGTTCTCGCAGCAGATGGTCGACCAGATCTTCAGCTACGGCGAGCTCGGCTTCCAGGAGGTCGAGACCAACCGGTATCTGATCGACACGCTGAAGAAGAACGGGTTCGCGGTGCAGGAAGGGATCGCGGGAATCCCGACGGCGTTCATGGCGACCTGGGGTTCCGGCAAGCCGGTGATCGCGCTGGGATCGGACATCGACTGCATCCCGCAGGCGTCGCAGAAACCGGGCGTCGCGTGGCACGACCCGATGATCGAAGGCGCGCCCGGGCACGGCGAGGGGCACAACTCCGGGCAGGCGGTGAACATCACGGCGGCGCTCGCCGTGAAGAAGATCATGGAGCGCGAGCACCTCTCCGGCACGCTGCGCATCTGGCCGGGGACCGCCGAGGAGCTCGTCGGCAGCAAGGCGTACTTCATCCGCGCGGGACTCTTCAAGGATGTCGATATCGCGCTCTTCACGCACGTGTCGGAAAATCTTGACGTGAGCTGGGGCCCGCGCGACGGCACGGGCCTCGTGTCGGTTCAGTACTCATTCCTTGGCGAGACCGCACACGCTGCCGGAAATCCGTGGCGCGGCCGTAGCGCGCTCGACGCGGTGGAGCTGATGGACATCGGCTGGAACTTCCGCCGCGAGCACCTGCGTCTCAGCCAGCGCTCGCACAACGTCATCGTCGACGGCGGCGATCAGCCGAATGTCGTGCCGCGCACTGCATCTGTCTGGTACTACTTCCGCGAGACCGACTATCCACATATCAAGGAGATGTGGGAGACGGGGGACACGATCGCGAAGGCCGCCGCGATGATGGCCGGCGTCGAACTGCAGCCGACGAGAGTGCTGGGAAGCGCCTGGCCGCAGCACTTCAACAAAGTGGTCGCGGAGACGACGTGGGCGAACATCCAGAAGGTCGGCCTGCCGCAGTGGAGCGAGGACGATCAGACGCTCGCGAAAGCGCTGCAGAAGGAGTTGAAGAATCCGCGGGCGGAGGGGCTGAACACAAAACTGCGCGAGCAGCTCCAGGGCCCCGTGCGCGAGAACACCGGCGGCGGCTCGGACGATATCGGTGACATCTCGTGGAACGTGCCGACGGTGACGCTGCGCTATCCGTCGAACATCCCGGGACTCCCGGGGCACAACTGGGCGAACGCCATCGCGATGGCGACGCCGATCGCGCACAAGGGAGTGACGGCCGGCGCGAAAGTTCAGGCGATGACCATCCTCGACTTGCTGATGCGGCCGGAACTCGTGCAGCAGGCGTGGACGTACTTCCGCGACGTGCAGACGAAGGAGACGAAGTACGAGCCGCTCATCCGCCCGCAGGACCAGCCGGCGATCTGGTTGAACAAGTCGATCATGGACAAGTACCGGCCGGAGATGAAGAAGTACTACTACGATCCGTCGCGCTACAAAACCTACCTCGATCAGCTCGGCATCAAGTATCCGACCGTGCGGCCGTAAGCACGCGCTACTGCCAGAGCCACTCGAGCGCTTCGGGCAGCGTCTGCGCCTTTACAGCGCGGTCGCCATGGCCCGAGTTGCGGGCGAACACGAACTGATGGTGATAGCCCTTCGCCGCGAGAACTTTCGCCATGTTCTCGTTGGCGGCGACCCAGTCGTGCATCTCGTCGCGCATCGCGTTCGGATTGAGCAGGTCGCGATCGCCGACTTCCATCCAGATCCGGATCGGCTTGCGCGGGCTCGCCGGAATCAGGCGCTCGTGATACTCCCACGCGCCGTGAGGCGTCTCCGCGCTGGGAGGCCACTGCTGGTTCACGAACGTACCTGAGTAGCTCAAGACGCGGTGATAGAGCTCGGGGTGATACCACGCCATACTGAACGCCGCCGCCGCGCCGGAGCTCGTTCCCATCGTCGCGCGCTGGTCGGGATCTCTCGACAGCTTGACGCCGTACTGCGTCTCGACGAGTGGCAGCACTTCCGTCTCGACGAATTCCGCGTAACGTCCCGACATCGTGTCGTACTCGAGACCGCGCTCGCTGCCCTGCGCGTCACCGCTGCCGTTCCCAATCGAAATCGCAATCATCACCGGCACGCGCTTCTGCGCGATCAATGCATCGAGCGCCGTGAACAGCAACTGGTCAGGGCCATCGGCACCGACGATGAAAGGCGCGGTGGTGCCTTTGACAT
Organism: Vicinamibacterales bacterium; assembly: GCA_035637115.1. Taxonomy (GTDB): domain Bacteria; phylum Acidobacteriota; class Vicinamibacteria; order Vicinamibacterales; family 2-12-FULL-66-21; genus JAICSD01. The sequence continues at coordinate 46,283 of DASPXV010000199.1, read as the reverse complement.
ATTGTTTCGGTACGTACACAGCGACGCGGCGCGTGTAAGGCGCCGGGTGGCTCGTCGTGACGATCAGTTTCGCGGGATTCGCTGGATCGGGAATGCCGAATGTTCCAGCGTCCCTTGCGATCCCCGGGTAAATCCTGCTGGCCGCGGAATTGATCGTGAAAATGGAGACAGTGCCCTGTAGTTCCTGCGCGGCCATCTCCAGCGCGGGCTGATGCGTCGGTCCGATGATGAAGTTGCCATCCGTGTCGGCCGGTGGCACCGCGCCGTCCGGCAGTTCCTTCGCCACGACGAAACCGGACGTATTCGGGTCGCGCGTGGGGGGCTGAGGCCGCGGCGGCGCCGCCTGGCCCGCGGACATGAGTGCCGTCGTGAGCACGAGGGCGACGGAGCGTGTCATGGCCGCGTAGTGTAACAATAACGATGCATGCACACTGGACCGGCCCGCGGCATGCGGGATTTCCTGCCCGAAGACGTTCGACGTCGCCAATACGTCATCGACGTCGTCCGCCGCGTGTACGAGCGCTACGGGTTCGAGCCGCTCGAAACGCCTGCGCTCGAGAACATCGAGACGCTGACAGGGAAGTACGGCGAAGAGGGCAACCAGCTCATATACAAGGTGCTGCGACGCGGCGAAGGGGCGTCAACGGGAGAGACGGATCTCGCGCTGCGCTACGACCTGACGGTGCCGCTCGCGCGCGTGGTCGCCGACAACCGCGGCAAGCTGCCGAAATTTTTTAAGCGCTATCAGATCCAGCCGGTATGGCGCGCCGACCGTCCCGCGCGGGGCCGCTTCCGCGAGTTCTATCAGTGCGACGTGGATGCGATCGGATCTACGTCCCCAGTGGTCGAAGTCGAGATGATCGCGGCGGTCAGCGAGGTCCTGCAGGCGCTGGGGTTCAAGGATTTCACCGTCCAGTTGAACCATCGGGCGCTGCTGACGGCGATGCTGGACGCCGCCGGTGTCGAGGCCGCGAAGCACGCCGACGCGCTGATTGCGATCGACAAGCTGGATAAGATCGGTCATGAAAAAGTGAAAGAGGATCTCGTGGCGCGCGGGATCCAGCGCCGCGCCGCGGACGCGTGTCTCTCGGCGTTCGAAGACCTGAATGCGTTCGACGCAATGGTCCGCAAGTCCGAACTCGGCGCGAGCGCAAGCGCCAACGTGGCCGCGATCATGACGCTCGCGGACGCGACTCCCGCCGCAGGCCACGTGAAGTTCACCCCCCGGCTCGCGCGCGGCCTCTCGTACTACACGGGCGCGATCATGGAAATCGCAGTCGAGGGCATCGGCAGTCTGGGCGGCGGAGGCCGCTACGACGGCCTGATTGGGATGTTCTCCGGCGAGCAGATTCCGGCCTGCGGGTTTTCGCTCGGCCTCGAGCGGATTCTCGTCGTCATGGGCGAACGCGCGATGTTTTCCGCCGATGTGGACAAGAGCGGCCCTGACGTGCTCGTGACGATCTTCGACGAAATGACTATCGACGAGTCCCTCCGGCTGGCGAGTGAGCTTCGCGGCGGCGGGCTGCGTGTCGAGGTTTATCCCGAGACGTTGCGGAGCGGGAAAGACCTCGGGAAGGCGTTCAAATACGCGGACACCCGTCAGGCACGCTTTGTCGCCGTATTGGGCGCGGAGGAGGTCAATTTGGGTAAAGTCAAAATCAAGAATCTGAGCACCGGCGAGCAACAGGCTGTACCGCGTGCCTCCGTGGTCTCTGCGCTTGCTCATCGGCCATCGGCCATCGGCCATCGGCCCTCGGATATCGTCGATCGGCCATCGGACAGCGAATGACGGTTGAACCTCTCGGTACTCTGGCGCGCACGCACACGTGCGGTGAACTGACGGCCGCGCACGTCGGCAGCGACGTCGTGCTCCTCGGCTGGGTACACCGCGTACGCGATCTCGGCGGCGTGATGTTTTTCGATATTCGCGATCGGCACGGCATCGCCCAAGCGGTCGTGCGCGACAAGGCGCTCGAGGAGAAAGCCAAGCGCCTGCGCCCGGAGTACGTCGTCGCCATCATCGGGCGCGTGGACGCGCGCGGGAAAGACGCGATCAATCCGAAGCTGAAGACGGGAGAGATCGAAGTTGCCGCACGCGAGATACGCCTGCTCAACGACGCGAAGACGCCGCCGTTTCCGATCAACGAGGAGACCGCCGTCTCGGAAGAGATGCGGCTGCGCTATCGGTATCTCGATCTGCGCCGTCCGCGCCTGCAGCAGAACATGATTTTGCGGCACAAGGCGGCGTTCGCCGTGCGCAAGTATTTCGACGAGCAAGGGTTTCTCGAGATCGAAACGCCGATCCTGACGAAGTCGACTCCCGAGGGGGCGCGCGACTATCTGGTGCCCAGCCGCGTGCATCCCGGGGAGTTCTTCGCGCTGCCGCAATCGCCGCAGATCTTCAAGCAGATCCTGATGATCTCGGGCTTCGACCGCTACTTCCAGATCGCGAAGTGCTTCCGCGATGAAGACCTGCGCGCCGATCGACAACCGGAGTTCACACAGGTGGACCTCGAGATCTCGTTCGCAACCGAGGACCTGGTGTTTTCGATCCTCGAGCCGTTGATGGGACGACTGATGGTGTTGATCGGACGCGACGCGCCGCGGCCGTTCCGGCGGATGGCGTACGCTGAGGCAATCGCGAAGTACGGATCTGACAAGCCGGATCTACGTGCCGGCATGGAGCTCCAGGATCTTTCCGCGCCATTTGCGACATCGAATTTTTCCGTGTTGCGTGGCGCGATCGAGTCTGGCGGCGAGGTCCGCGGATTCGTGATCCCGAACGCGGCGCGGTACTCGCGCAAGGATCTCGACAACCTGATCGAAGAGGCCAAGCTGCTTGGCGCCGCGGGCCTGGTCTGGGCGAGACACGCCGAAGCGACCGTGCAGAGTCCTGCGTTGAAGGCCGCGGGAGAGGAGACGATCCGCGCGGCGCTGACGCAGGCCGGCGCGGGCGCCGCGGATCTGCTCGTGATGGCTGCGGGCGCGCACGCCGCGACCGCGAGGATGCTCGGACAGCTGCGGCTGAACATCGCGAAACGCGAGAATCTGCTCGACCCGGATCGCTACGAGTTCCTCTGGGTGGTCGACTTCCCGATGTTCGACTGGCTCGAACACGAGAAGCGCTGGGAGTTCATGCATCATCCGTTCACTGCGCCGCTGGAGTCGGACGCCGCTCGCCTCGAGTCGGATCCGGGCGGCGTTCGCGCGCGCGCGTACGACATGGTGCTGAACGGCAGCGAGATCGGCGGCGGGAGCATCCGCATCCACGATCAGCGGCTGCAGCGGCTGGTGTTCAAGATGCTCGGGATGTCGGACGAAGAAGCGAAAGCGCGGTTCGGCTTTTTCGTGGACGCGCTCGAATTCGGTACGCCGCCGCACGGCGGCATCGCGCTCGGACTCGACCGTATTTGCGCCATCCTCGCGGGGGAGCAATCGATCCGCGAGGTCATTGCGTTCCCGAAAACGGCCCAGGCGGTCGATCTGATGGCGGACGCGCCGTCGACCGTCGACGCGCGGCAGCTCCGCGAGCTGCACATCCGCACGGAATGAAACGTGCTACGATCCTGACCAGTTTTGCCGACCTCCGCAATTCGTAAGGTTCAGATCCCCGAAGAGGGAGCTGAATCCCTGTTCGGGACCTTCGACGAGAACCTCAAGCAGCTCGAGTCACAGTTTGGCGTCCGCATTCGCACGACCGGCTCCGAGCTGATCGTCGAAGGAGACGCGCCCGATGTCGCGCGCGCGGAAAAGGTTCTCGACCAGTTGTCATCGCTCATCCGTGGTGGTTACCGCCTCGGTAAGGGTGATGCCAAAACCGCCGCGCAGCTCGTAGCGCAGGACGACAACGTGGAGCTGTCGGAATACTTCCTGCGCTCCGCGACGAAGACGTCCGGGAAACGGCAAGTCGTCCCGAAAAGCATTACCCAGAAAAAGTATCTCGAGGCGATCGAGCAGTACGACATCGTCTTTGGCATTGGACCAGCGGGCACTGGCAAGACGTATCTCGCGATGGCGCAGGCCGTGTCGTTCCTCCTGGCCAAGCGAGTCAGCAGAATCGTTCTCGCGCGTCCGGCCGTCGAAGCGGGGGAGAAGCTCGGCTTCCTGCCCGGCGATCTGCAGGAGAAAGTGAACCCCTATCTGCGGCCGCTGTACGACGCGCTTTACGACATGATCGAAATGGATCGTGCCGAGCGGCTCCTCGAGCGCGGCACGATTGAAGTGGCGCCAATTGCGTTCATGCGCGGACGCACGTTGAACGACGCCTTCGTGATCCTCGACGAGGCGCAGAACACCACGTCCGAGCAGATGAAGATGTTCCTGACACGTCTCGGCTTCGGGTCGAAGGCCGTGATCACCGGCGACATCACGCAGATCGATCTTCCGACCGGCCGCCAGTCGGGCCTGACCGAGGCCATGAAGGTGGTTGGCAACGTCGAGGGCATCGCATTCGTGCACTTCGACGAAAGGGACGTCGTGCGGCACTCGCTCGTCCAGCAGATCGTGAAGGCGTACGAAGCCTACAGTGGACCCCGATAGTAGCCCTTGGGCGCCGAAGCGGCGCAAGCCGCGAAGGCCACCTTGGAATAGGCGGATCACCGTCTCTGTTACCGATGGTCGCGGCCGTGCCGCGCGTGCCCCCGGTCTGGCGGCGTGGCTCGCGCGTGTTGCGCCGAAGTCCGCTCCCCGCGAAATTACCATCGCGCTCGTCTCGGACGCGCGCATCCGCGTGCTCAATAAGCAGTTCCGCGACAAGGACAAGCCGACGGACGTGCTCTCGTTCGAGCCGTCCGATATCGCCATTGCCACACCCGCTGCGCGCCGGCAGGCTCGGGAAGCGGGTCATTCGTATGAGGATGAGCTGAAGGTCCTGGCGCTTCACGGACTGCTTCATCTGATGGGTTACGATCACCATGATCGGTCCGACGCGGGCCGGATGGCGCGCCTCGAGCGCCGCCTCCGCGCCAAGGGCGGACTGCGTGCCGGGTTGATCGAACGCGCCGACAGATGATTCCGCTCACGCTGTTCCTGCTCGGCGTCGCCGCGGTCTACGTCGGCACCATTGAGACGGCGTTCAGCTCGCTCATGAAGCTGTCGCTCCGGCTGATGGCCGAGCGCGGACGCGACGATCGCCTCGGCTACTACCTCGACGATCCCATTCAGCTGTTCGTGCCGGCGCGCCTGCTGCTCGGCCTGATGTTCTCGCTCGCGACGGTATTGCTCGCCGTCCTGACCGGACGCTCCGGCATCAGCCTCGCCTCGATCGCGACGCTGCTGGCGTCCGTCGCGGTCTACATCATCGTCTGCGAGCACGTGCTGCCGTCGATCATCGTGCGCAGGAATCCCGAGCGCGTGCTCCTAGTGCTGCTGCCGCCGTTCAGCGTGATTGCGCATCTGATCTCGCCGGTATCCGGCGGCCTCGTGCGGCTGCTGACGAGCGGACGCACCGAACGGACCGTTACGCCGCAGGAGCAGGCGGACGAGGACCAGGGTGACGTCGCGCACGCGTACCTCGAGGCGGGCGAGGAGCACGGCCTCATTGAAAGGGACGAACGCCGGCTGCTCCAGTCGATTGTGGACTTCGGCGGCACGCTCGCGCGCGAAGTCATGACGCCGCGCCCCGACATCGTCGCGATCCAGGATAGCGCGACGGTCGGGCAGCTGCGCGCGCTGTTCCGCGAGCAGGAGTACTCGCGCTTCCCGGTCTACCGCGAGAACCTCGACAACATCCTCGGCGTGATCCGGGTCAAGGACCTCCTGCAGCTGGATGCGACGGGTTCCGAGCAGCAGGGGCTCGCTCCGCTCATCCGCCCCGCGACGTTCGTGCCGGAAACCAAGCGCGTCCCGGAGCTCCTGAAGGAGTTCCAGCGCAAGCAGGTCCAGATGGCCATCGTCGTGGACGAGTACGGCGGGACTGCGGGGCTCGTCACGATCGAAGACCTGCTGGAAGAAATCGTCGGCGAGATCCGCGACGAAGATGACGTCGAGTCCGAGCCGATCGTCGACGAGGGCAGCGGGTCATTCGTGTTCAGCGCAAAGGTGAGCTTCGACGACCTGCGCGACCGTCTCGACCTGGAGATCGAGTCCGAAGGCTTCGAGACCGTCGGCGGCTTCATCTTGTCGCGCGTGGGACGCGTGCCTGCGGTTGGCGAGACCCTCGACGTCGACGGCCTGTGGGTCGAAGTGCTCGAGGCAGAGCGCCGCCGCATCCACAAGGTACGCATCCGCAAACCCGTCTCAATCCCTAATCCCTGATCGCTCATCCTGAATCCATGATCGTGAATCCTGGATTCCTGATCGTGAACCTACTCGCTTATTGGGGCGACTACAGGTAGATGCTGTGTCCCAATGTGCGCATCAAGTAGAAGAAAAACATCGACAGATGCTCCTCGTTCTTCGCGCTGAATAGCACTTCGATCGCCTCGTTGCTGACGCGCCGACTGGTCGGCGTGACGCGATCGCCGGGATGATCCAAGAGCCGCCGCGCTATCTGCTCGGCGTTGTCGCCGCGCGAGAGATAGTGCGTCACGATGGTTCGTCCGTCCGACTTCGCATATGCGGCCACCCCGATCGCAGCGGTATCGAAGTCGCCGGAGCTGGGCTCGACCGGCGCTGCGGGATCGTCCGTCGTCTGGCTGCGGCGGTAGTGACGCAGGGCCCAGAACGGGGCGCTGGTGTCCACCCACTCCCACTCCGGCAACTCGCTCGCGAACGCACGCGCTCCGGCTCGTGCGCCGCGTCGACGCAACAGCTCCGCGAGATATGCGCGGTCCGTCGCGACGACGAGGACATCCGGCCGGGGTATGGTGACGTAGGACGTCCAGGTATCGTCCTCGATCTCATCATGGAACTCGACGACCCTGAGACCCTCTATCTGCTCGACTCTCACTGCGCTCGTCTCGGGCCCGTGAGGTGACGAGAATGAGAAGAATCTGAGGCATGCAGTGATCCAACGCGTCCTCGATCGACCGTCAGACCTGCGTCAGGTCGGCGAGCGCTTCGGACGAGACGGCTTCGAACGCTGCCGACACGCGCAGAAACGCATCCACGACGTCCGGATCGAAATGCGTCGCCTTGCCCGCCACGATTAACTTGACCGTGTCGTCGTGCGACAGGCACCTGCTGTACAACGAGCGCGCGTGGACCGCGTCGTAGACGTCCACGACTGCCATGATCCTCCCGGCCACCGGAATGTCGGTGCCGCGCAGGCCCTCTGGATATCCGGTTCCATCCCAGCGCTCGTGATGCGTGTAGACAATGTCCTTCGCGAGCTGGAGCGTGACGTCGTCGCGCACCCCGACCCGGGCTTCGGCGCGGAGGATCACGTCGCGGCCGAGTTCGGGATGTCGCCGCATCTCCTGGAGTTCTTCGGGCGTGAGCCGGCCAGGTTTGTTGAGCACTCGATCGGGAATGCCGACCTTGCCGATATCGTGCAGCGGCGCCAGGCTGGAGAGCAGATCGATTCGCCCGGGCGTCAGGTAGTCGCGAAAGGCGGGATGGGTCGAGAGCGGTTCCGCGAGCAGCCGGGTGTACTGCTGCGTGCGCCGTGAGTGCCGTCCCGTCTCGGCGTCCCTGACTTCGGTCAACGACAGCAGCGCCTGCACCATCAGACGCTGCGCAGCGGTCTTCTCGCGGCCGGCGTTCAGCGCGCGGCTCCGTTCGACCGTGAACTTCGCCAGGGTCATGACCGCGAGTGCGGCGAGCACCGCGATGGTCGGAGCCAGAGGAGAAACGAACAGCCGGCCGGACGCCAGCAGCCAGGCCGCGCCCCACCAGAGGGCCGCAATCATGCCGGCGGCACTCAACACACCGGCAGTGACACCGGTGCTCGCGACAATCGCCGCGATGAAGACGCCGGCCATTCCCACGATCACCGAGTCAACCACCGTGCCGAATGTAGGGCGGTGGATGAAATCCCGCTGCAGAAGGTTGTCCACCGTAGTGGCCTGCACCTCGACACCGACGAACTGCGTGTCGAGCGGGGTCGCCACGACCTCACGCGTGCCCAGCGCCGTCGTCCCCACGAGCACAATTTTGCCGCGCACGACATCGACGGGCATGGCGCCGTTCAGAACGTCAGCGGCCGAGACGTAGGGGAAGCTCCGTTTCTTACCGCGATATCCGAGCAGCAGACTGCCTTTCGCGTCGAGCGGGATGGTGCGGTCGCCGATCGTCAGCGTCGACGCGTTCACGTTGGAGACTTGCAGCGCCGGATTTCGAGCGCCTGTCACCGTGGCGACTGCAGACAGCGCAAGACTCGGATAGATGGCGCCGTCGAGTTCCGCGAGAAGGGGAACGCGCCGCAGAATGCCGTCGGAATCGGGCGCGGCATTGAGAAAGCCGGACTTGCCCGCGGCTTGTGCCAGTACAGGCAGGTTGCACACGGCGCCGGTCGCGCGGAAGATCGGCTCTGACGGGGTTTCACCCGGTGGCTGAATGACGGCGACGCCGAGCGGGTGCAGCACGCACCGGCGCTTCGACGGCGGACCCGGATCAAACGTCAAACCGTAGCCGAGAATGACGCCGCTCTTGCGCAACGCCGTCGCCAGTTCGTCATCCGGGGTCGCCGCGCCCGGTTCAGCAGCCCGCCGGTCCGGACCGTCATCCCGGCCAGACTCCGCGAAGATGACATCGATCGCAATCACCGATGGACCCGCCGCATGCAGCGCGGTGACCAGGCGACCGACGACGTTCCGGCGCCAGGGCCACTGGCCGATCGTCGCGAGACTCCGCTCGTCGACGTCGACGATCACGACACTCGTGCCCGGCCGTTTGGCGCCGGCCGTGCGCAGCACCATGTCATAGGTCGAGTCATCGAGACGGCCAAACAGCGCCGGCCGATAGACCGCAAGAAGGGCCGCGAAGAGCACGGGAACGATGCCGCTGAGGAAGATCAGTCGACGCCGCCGCGCGCTCGAATGCCTGAACACCGCCCGCTTACCTGACTGTGATCTCGACGCGCCGGTTGCGCGGCTCCGGCGTGTCGTCGCGGGTCTGCACGAGCAGCTCCCCCTCGCCATGCGAAGCAACGTCGATCGTCGACGGCGCGAGTCCCGCCTGTACAAGGATGTTTCGGACGCTCATGGCGCGCTTCATTCCGAGCGCGACGTTCGCCTTCGGGTCACCCATCGTGTCGGTATGTCCGACGACGGCAACCTCCGGCACGCTGAGCGCTTTGACGGCGTGCAGGATCTCGGGGACGAGCGCAACGGACTCGTCAGTCAGCTCGTCGGACTCGAATTTGAACTGCAGGGTGAAGTGCCGCGGCGGAGGCGGGAGCGCCGCGATCGCATCGCTGAAGAGGCGAGTCACCTCGTCCTCGCCGAGCGCGATCACCGGTCCCGGAACCGCGGTCGCTATCGCCCGTGACGCGGCCCGAGGCGTGTCGAGGTCGGTCGATCCGAACTCGTTGATCACACGGGCCCGCCCGGTGACCTGGCTTTCAGGATCGGGCAGCAGAACGATGAGCGCGGCGGTCGGCGGCCCCGGCAGCGTCAGCGGGGCTGCGCGTTTCGAGGCGCAGCTTGCTGCGAACGCGACGGTTACCGCCAGCAGGAGCCGTGACGCGCCGCTCGAGGTACGTGACACCGCTTCTGGCGCCTCGCTACGGCTCGACGCGTATCGCGATCGTCGTTCCGCGGACGCCGACAATCGCGGCGGGGGTCTCCAGTCGAATGGAATCGGGCGCCAGCTTGGCAATGCGGCCGGAGACGTAGACCCCGACGCCGCGAACGAACTTCAGCACCATGCCGAGGCCCCCTTCTCCCGGGGCATAGACGTAACGATCGAGCCGCACTTCGCTGTTCGCGCCGAGGGAGATTCTCGTGTCGTCTCTCAACGTGACACCGACCGTGCCGTTGGTCGCGGTTCGAAGCGTGTCAGTGGCAAACACCGGGTCGCCCGCCTTTGCCGCGATCGTCGCGTTCTGACGCACGACGAATGCGGCGCCCGATACCGTCTTGATGTGGCCCGCGGGCGCGGGTTGCTCGGCCGATACGGGCGCAGCTGCCGCAAGAACGACGATGACGCCGAGGAGACCGCCGGACCGTAGCAGACCCTTCATGAGATCCTCCCACGCCCAAGAATCCGTACTCTCACTAACGAAAGTGTCAGTGAGTCCTCATCTCGCCCTAGAGATTCCTTCGAATATCGCGGTAGTGCGTCACATTCTGCACCGCCCGTGCCATCAGTGAACGGGCCGCAATAAATAGTGGACACCTGCTAGTCTCAAGGGGATGCGAGCTGGTTACGTTTCGATCATCGGGCGCCCGAATGCCGGCAAGTCGACGCTGCTCAATCGCATCATTGGCGAGAAGATCGCGATCGTGTCGGACAAGCCGCAGACGACGCGCACGCGGATCCTCGGCACGAAGAATTATCCGGACGCGCCTGCCTCGCCAGAGCGCGCGCAGGGCGCGCCGGCGGGGCAGATTGCGTTCGTGGACACGCCGGGCATCCATCGGCCACTGCACAGGATGAATGTGCGCATGGTCGATGCCGCGGTCGAGACGCTGCACGAAGTGGACGCGGTGGTGCTCGTCCACGATGCGTCCACCAAGGCGGGGCATGGCGACGAGTACGTCTCGCGCCTCTTGAAAGGCGTGAAAGTCCCGGTCATCCTCGTACTGAACAAGATCGATCTCGTGTCCAAGACGAAGCTGCTCCCCATCATCGAGCAGATGCGGCAATGGTACGAATTCACGGAGATTATCCCCATCTCCGCCGAGACCGGCGATGGCGTCGAGGAGCTGGAGCACACGCTCCTGGAGAAGATGCCGGAAGGGGAGGCGCTCTATCCGGAAGACCACCTGACCGATCAGCCCGAACGCGTCCTCGCATCGGAGACCGTCCGCGAAAAAGTGCTGCACAACACGCGCGACGAGCTGCCATTCTCGACGGCGGTCGCGATCGACCAGTTCGAGGAGCCCGACCGGCCGGGTGGGCTCATGCGCATTTACTGCACGATCCTCGTCGAGACTGAATCCCAGAAACCGATCGTCATCGGCCGCGCCGGATCGATGATCAAGAAGATCGGCACCGAGGCGCGCAAGGACCTCGAGAAGTTCTTCAACTGCAAGGTCTACCTGGACCTTCGCGTCAAAGTGAAACCCGACTGGCGCGACGACGAGCGCGTGCTCGACGACCTCGGGCTGCCCCGCAAAAACTGATGATTCGCTTGTCACGCACGTACTCACGCTGAACACGCAAAGCTCGCAAAGATTCTTAAGTAGTCGTTCTCTGCGGGCTCCGCGGCCTCTGCGTGCGTACGTCCGTGACAGGCGTCGGGAACCTTTTCGTTGCCAAACTGAATATACGTAGTCGGCGTCAAACCCGGCAGCGATGACCGAGTCGGACGAGGAACTGATTGCGGCCGTGGCCGCCGGAGACCGGGAGGCGTTCGGTGCGCTGTACCGGCGGCGGAGGGCGGACGTCTACCGGTTCGCGCTCCACATGATGGGGACGCCGTCGGCTGCGGAAGATGTCGCGCAGGACGTCTTCATGGTCGTGATCCACGAGAAGATGATGCTTGCCGAGCGGAAGATGCGGAGCGCCGCGGCGGCTGGCGGCGGCAGCGGAGTGATGATCGCGCGGGGGATCACTCCCACAACCGCGGGTCCGCTCGAACACAAAACGCTGGAGGGTGTCGCGGTCGAGGGACGCAAGACAACGACGATCATCCCGGCCGGCCAGGTCGGGAACGAGCAGCCGCTGACGATCACGTCAGAAGAGTGGCGCTCGCCGGAGCTGAATGTACTCGTGATGACGAGGCATTCGGATCCGCGGATGGGGGACTCGTCGTATCGCCTTCAGAACATCATCCGCGCGGAGCCCGACCGATCGCTGTTCATAGTGCCGGCGGACTACACGGTCAAGGACACGGGCATCAAGCGGATGCTGGAAGTCTCACGCAAGCAGCAGTGAGCACGCAGCGCTGAGCACTTACCCCTTAAGATCCGCTCAATCGCATGGTAGATTGAGCGGATCGCATGGCGCAGCGCAAGATTGATGTCGTCCTCGATTCGGTCCGGAGGCTGCTCCGCCTCGGCGCGACGGCGAACCTCGTCAACCTGCTCCACAAACAGCATCCCGCGGACCTCGCGCAGGTCTTCGCCGAACTCGGCGAAAAGGATCGCGCCAGCGCGTTCTCGCTTCTCCTCGAACGCAACAGCAAGCTCGCGATGGAGGCCCTCAGCGAACTGGGGCCTGAGGGAGGAGCCGCCCTCCTCGCCGATCGGTCCGCCGAGGAAATCGCGCGACTGCTGCACGACCTGCCGTCCGACGACGCGGCGACGATCATCGATAACCTGCCCGAGGAGCTGTCCGCCGCCGTCCTCGAACTGATCGAGAAGCGGCCCGGCGACGAAGTCGGCGAGCTGCTCGAATACGACGAGCAGACGGCCGGCCGCATCATGAATCCGAAAGTCTTCGCGCTTTCGGAGGACATGACCGCCGGCGAGGCGATTACGACCCTTCAGGGTGCCCGCGACGTCGAGATGGTCTTCTATCTCTACGTCGTCGATGCACGCCGCCACCTGGTCGGCGTCATCTCGCTGCGCCGGCTGCTGCTCGTTCCCCCGACGACGCCGCTCAAGCGGATCATGACGACCGACCTGACGAGCGTCCGGACCGACACGGACCAGGAAGAAGTCGCGCGTCTCGTCGCGTCGTACAACCTGCTCGCGATCCCCGTCGTCGATGAGGAAAACAAGCTGGTCGGCGTCATCACCGTCGACGACGTCATCGACGTCATCAAGGACGAGGCCACCGAGGACGTCTACCGCCTCGCCGGCGTCGCGGGGGACGATCGCGTGTTCTCGACGGCGAGGGAGTCGCTGCGCAAGCGCGTTCCCTGGCTCGAAGTGAATCTCGTCACCGCGTTCCTCGCGGCCTCGGTCGTCGCGCTCTTCGAGGGACGCATCCGTGATGTTCCCGCGCTCGCCGTCTTCATGCCCGTCGTTGCAGGTATGGGTGGAAACGCGGCGACACAAACGCTGACGGTCATCGTCCGCGCCATCGCGCTCGGCGAGCTGACCTGGGCGAACTCGCGGAAGGCGCTGTTCAAGGAGGCCGCGGTCGGCATCGGCAACGGCCTCGCGTGCGGGGTGATCGGCGCGCTCGTCGTCTGGCTCTGGAAAGGCGATGCGTGGCTTGGCGGGATTCTTGGCGCGGCCATGGTGATCAACATGTTCGTTGCCGCGACGGCGGGAACGCTGATCCCGCTGGCGTTGCGGGCGTTGAAGGTCGATCCCGCCCTCGCGTCGTCAGTGTTCATCACCACCCTGACCGACGTGTTCGGGTTCGCGTCGTGGCTCGGACTCGGCACGCTCTTCCTCAGGCACCTCCGGCCACCGGGATAAGATCAACTTTCAAGTTATGCCGGTCTATACCTCCGAAGCGCTCATCCTGCGCACGTACAAGCTGGGCGAGGCGGACCGGATCGTCGTGTTTCTGACGCGCGATCGCGGAAAGAAGCGCGGCGTTGCTAAGGGAGCGCGCCGCGCGAAATCCCGCTATGCCGGCGCGCTCGAGTCGCTCACACGCGCGGGCGTCGCGTACTACGAACGCGAGCTGCGCGATCTGGTCCGCATCAATTACATCGAACCGCAGCGCAGTCCGCTCGCCATCGTCGCGCGCAACAGCGACGATGCCGCTGCCCTCGGACATGCGGAATACTTCGCGGAGCTGATCGACGAGTGGGCGCCGGAAGGACATGCCGACGAGCGCCTCTATCGCCTGGGTTCGTCGGTGATCGACGCCTTCGCGGACGGCGCGCCCACCGAACGGCTCGCGCGCTACTTCGAGTTCTGGCTGCTGCGCCTGCAGGGTGTGTATCCGCAGTTGTCCGCATGCCCGGAATGCGGTGGTCCTTACGACGGCGGCGCGTTGATGCCCGCGCGCGAGCATCACTACGTCTGCCGCCGCTGCGCATCCGGCGGCGGGACGAGCCTCTCGATCGAGGCGCTGAAATTTCTCCGCAGCGCGGCCGCCGCCAGCCCCGAGGCGCTGGCGGGTATTCCGCTCGACCCCGGCTCTGCACGCGAGCTCGAGACCGCCCACCGGCGGCTGATTAACCTGCACCTGGATAAGGAGCTCAAGTCAGCTCGCGTGCTGCGCCAACTTCGCTAGGCGCGATCCCCTGCCCTCTGCACAATGCCCGACAGCGAGCGAAGCGAGCACCCGAAGGTATAATTGCTGGATCGCGTGACCTTACAGCAACTGATCTTCAAGCTATCCGAGTTCTGGGCGACCCGCGGCTGCCTTCTTCAGCAACCCCTCGACATCGAGATGGGCGCCGGGACGATGCACCCGGAGACCTTTCTGCGAGTGCTCGGGCCGGAGCACTGGAACGTCGCGTACGTGCAGCCGTCGCGGCGGCCGGCCGATGGACGCTTCGGGGAAAACCCGAACCGTCTCTTCAAGCACCACCAGTTCCAGGTAGTCCTGAAGCCCGCGCCGGACGAAGTGCAGCAGCTGTACCTCCAGAGCCTCGAAGCGTGCGGCATCGACCTGCGCGCGCACGACGTGCGCTTCGAGGAAGACAACTGGGAATCGCCGACGCTGGGTGCGTGGGGCATCGGCTGGCAGGTCCTCTTCGACGGGCAGGAGATCACGCAGTTCACCTACTTCCAGCAGGCGGGGGGCATCGACCTGGCCCCGATCTCCGTGGAGCTGACCTACGGGCTCGAGCGCTTCGCGATGGCGCTGCAGGACGTGGACAACGTGTTCGATCTCGAATGGGCGCCGGGTGTGAAATACCGCGACGTCCGCCATCGGGACGAAGTCGAACAGTCGAAGTACGCGTTTGGCCAGATTGACATGCCCAAGGCAGATCTGAACCGCATCCACCGCGAGCTGTTCGACCAGTACTCCGTGCTGGCGCAGACGCTGCTGCGATCGGAGCTGCCGCTGCCGGCGCTCGACTACTGCCTGAAGTGCTCGCACATGTTCAACCTGATGGACGCGAGCGGCGGCATCGGCGTGACCGAGCGCATGGCCTACATCCTGAAGGTGCGCCAGATGGCGGTCGCGATTGCGAAGATGTGGGCCGGAGTCGAGGAAAAGGTCTGATGGACCGCGAGCTCCTCCTCGAGATCGGCGTGGAAGAATTGCCGGCCGCGTGGCTGCCGGGACTGACAAAGCAGTTGTCGGAGAAGCTGACCGCGCGCTTGAAGGAGATGCGCCTGGCGCCGGACGTGCTTGTCGAGAGCTTCAGCACACCGCGGCGCCTGACCGCGCGCGTCGGACGCATGCCCGAACGGCAGGAGGATCTCGACGAGACCGTCACGGGTCCACCGGTGTCGGCGGCCTTCACGCCGTCGGGGGATCCGACGCCCGCCGCGCTCGGCTTCGCCAGGAAGCAGGGGGTCGCGTTCGAGGCGCTCGAACGCGTGAAGACGGAAAAAGGGGAATACCTCGCCGCGAAGAAGCACTTCCGGGGCAAGAGCACCGTTGACGCGCTGCCGGAACTGCTCGGCGGACTGCTGCGCGATCTGACGTTTCCGAAACAGATGCACTGGGACGCGATGCTCGAGGATGGGCACGGCGAGCTCGTGTTCGGCCGGCCGATCCGCTGGATGCTCTATTTATATGGAGGGCGTGTCGTCCCGTTCACGATCGGACGCATCGCGAACGCCGCGGGTTCACAGGTGCAGGAGATTACGACCGGCGCGGTGACGTATGGACATCGCTTCCTCGCCACCAGCGGACGTGCGGGACGAGCGGTCAAGGTTCGCACCTTCGACGATTACCGGGCGCGGCTGCCCGAGCACTTCGTCATTCTCGATCACGCCGAACGTCGCGACCGTATCGCACGCGAGCTGGAAACGAAAGCGCGCAAGCTTGGCGGACGCGTCCACCTGCGCGAGCACGCGGCGCTCGTCGACGAAGTCGCTGATCTCGTCGAGTATCCCGGCGTCGTCGCCGGGTTCTTCGAGCGCGGGTTCCTCGACCTTCCGCAGGAGGTGCTGACGACAACGCTCGTGCACCACCAGCATTACTTCCCGGTCGTCAACGAGAAGGGGCAGCTGAAGGAAGCGTTCCTCGCCGTCGTCAACACGCAGCCCGCCGACGAGCGCCGCATCGCGAAGAACGCCGAGCGCGTCGTCACCGCGCGTCTGCGCGATGCGAAGTTCTTCTGGGACGCGGATCGCCGCATCAAGCTGGAAGATCGCCGCGACCGGCTGCACACGATCGTGTTCCACAAGAAACTGGGCAGCTATCGCGACAAGGTTGAGCGCGTCGAAAAACTCGCGCGAATAATTGCCGCGGACGTTTTTGGCGCGGCGGAATCCGCGGACCACGCGGCGCAGGCGGCGCGATTATCGAAAGCCGATCTCGCGACAGATATGGTCTTCGAATTCCCGGAACTCCAGGGAATCATGGGCGGCATCTACGCTCGTGAAGAGGGTCTGCCGGAACAGGTCTGGAAGGCGATTTATTACCACTATCTGCCGCTCGCGCTTGAACCCGACGCACCGCCGACAATTGGACCGCTGGGCGCAGCCGCGTTGACGTGGGCGGCGGTTTCTCTGGCTGACAAACTCGACACAGTTGTGGGCCTTTTCGCGATCGGTGAGAAGCCGACTGGTTCTCGCGATCCCTTTGGCTTGCGAAGAGCTGCGCAAGGAATCGTGAAGGTGCTTGCGGACTTGAAAGACTTGCGAATCGAGCGACCGTTCCAGGCCGACTTGTTCCGTCTTTGCCACGCCGCGTACGGACAACTTCCCGAGTCTCTCCAGACGCAGCCTGACGGTTGGCGCGCCTTAGGCCTTTCAACGTTCTTTGCAGAACGCGAGGCTCACTTGTTTGAGCGTCGCGGATACCGCGCAGACGAGATTCGCACAGTTACAAGTCACGTCGACGATGTCTCTTACCCGCAGTATTGGCAGCATCCACACTTGGCTGCTGCTCGCATTCAGGCGGTGTCCGAGTTTCGACCATCCGCCGAATTCAAGGCGCTCGCCGCGCTACTGAAGAGGGCGACGAACATTTCGAAGGAAACGGTATTCCTGGGCGATTGGATGAAGCTGGTGGACTACTCGAGGAGATCCGATGTGCCCGACGCCGAACGACGTCTAATCGAGTTCATTGCGCCGCGAGCACACGCGGTGCATGAGGCGCGTATGAATGCGGACTATGGAGGCGCCGCACGCCAGATCGCGCAGCTGTATCCGTACGTCGCTAAGTATTTTGACGACGTACTTGTAATGGCGGAAGATCCCGAGATTCGTGCAACTCGCCTGCAGCTGATGGCCGGAGTGCGCGATCTCGTACTTAATCTTGCGGATATCGGGGAAATCGCAGGCGAATAGCATCATGGGTCAGATCTGATCGAACCGAACCTAATGGTCCGGTCTACACATATCGGCCATCGAACATCGAACATCGGACCTCGGACCTCGGACATCGGACCTCGACACGTTAGGAGTGAAAGCACCGTAATGGCCAAGAAACTCGCGCGCAAGAAGTCGTCAACCAAGACCGGCAAATTTGTCTATTTCTTCGGCGGCGGCAAAGCCGAAGGCGATCGCACCATGAAGGACCTGCTCGGCGGCAAAGGCTCCGGCCTCGCCGAGATGACCAACGCAGGCCTTCCGGTGCCGCCGGGCATGACAGTCTCGACCGAAGCGTGCACGTTGTACTACCAGGGAGGGCGCAAGACGCCCGCCGCCGTCGACGCGCAGATGCTCGACAACCTCAAGCGTCTCGAAAAGACCGCTGGCAAGAAGCTCGGCGACGTCAGGAACCCGCTGCTCGTCTCAGTCCGCTCGGGCGCCAAGTTCTCGATGCCCGGCATGATGGACACGATCCTGAACCTCGGTCTGAACGACCAGAGCGTCGAGGGACTGAAGGCGAAGACGCGCAACGGCCGCTTCGCCTACGACAGCTACCGCCGCTTCATCCAGATGTTCGGCAACGTGGTCCTCGAGATCCCGAAAGACGTCTTCGAGCACGAGTTCGATGCCGTAAAGAAGGAGCGCAGCGCGAAGCTGGATACCGATCTCGACGAGGCTGCGCTGAAGGACGTCGTCGCGCGCTACAAGCAGGTCGTGAAGGCGAAGACCGGCAAGGACTTCCCGCAGGATCCGCTGACGCAGCTTCGCGGCGCGCGTGACGCGGTGTTCCGCTCCTGGAACAACGCGCGCGCGATCGAATACCGCCGCATTTACGAGATCCCGGACGCCATCGGCACGGCGGTCAACGTACAGGCCATGGTGTTTGGCAACTCGGGCGACCGGTCGGCGACGGGCGTGGGCTTCACGCGCAATCCCGCCACTGGCGCTAAGGAGTTCTACGGCGAGTTCCTCGTGAACGCACAGGGGGAGGACGTCGTCTCCGGCGTACGCACGCCGCAGCCGATCGCCGAGCTTCAGAGAGTGATGCCGAAGGCGTACAAGCAATTGCGCGACATCACGACGCGCCTCGAAAAGCATTACCGCGACGTGCAGGACTTCGAGTTCACGATCGAAGATGACAAGCTCTACATGCTGCAGACGCGGAGCGGCAAGCGCACCGGCTACGCCGCCGTCGTCATCGCGACGGATCTGGTGAACGAGAAGTTAATCACGCCCAAGGAGGCGGTGCTGCAGGTCGAGCCCGAATCCGTGTCGCAGCTGCTGGCGCCGATGTTCGATCCGGCCGAGTGGAAGAAGCTTCCTGTCGCCACCAAGGGCCTTCCGGCGTCGCCGGGCGCGGCGTCAGGCCAGGCGGTGTTCACCGCAGACGATGCCGTCGAGTGGACGCGGCAGGGAAAGAGGGTGATGCTCGTCCGAAAGGAAACCGTGCCGGACGACATCCACGGCATGTTCGTCGCGCAGGGCATTCTCACGGCGACGGGGGGCATGACGTCGCACGCAGCGGTCGTCGGCCGCCAGATGGGCAAGCCGTCGATCGTCGGTGCGGGCGCGCTGGAGATCAGCGAATCGCAGCGTCAGTTCCGCGTCGGCGGACAGATTGTGAAGGAAGGGGAGTGGGTCTCGTTCGACGGCCTGACGGGCGAGGTGAAGCTGGGCCAGGTCGCGACGCAGCCCAGTGAAGTGCTGCAGGTGATCTCCGGCAAGATGAAGCCCACGGCCTCGCCGTTGTACAAGCGCTTCGAGCAGCTCCTCAGCTATGCCGACAAGTTCCGCCGTCTCGGCATCCGCGCGAATGCCGACCAGCCCGATCAGGCGGAAACCGCGTATGCGTTCGGCGCGCGCGGCATCGGTCTGTGCCGTACCGAGCACATGTTCTTCGGCGAAGGGCGGATCCCGATCGTGCAGCGCATGATTCTCGCCGACAACGAGGCGGATCGCCGCAAGGCGCTCGACGAGCTGCTCCCGATGCAGCGCGATGACTTCTACGGCGTGTTCAAGGCGATGCACGGCGAGCCGGTGACGATTCGCACGATCGACCCCCCGCTGCACGAGTTCCTGCCCAAGCGCGAGGACCTGATGGTCGACATCGCGCGGCTCGAAGCCACCAACGGCAACAAGCAGGAGCTCGAGGAGAAGCACAAGCTGCTGCGGCGCGTCGAGCAGCTCCACGAGTTCAATCCGATGCTCGGCCATCGCGGCGTCCGCCTCGGGATCACCTACCCCGAAATCACCGAAATGCAGACGCGCGCCATCATGGAAGCGGCCTGCCGGTTGAACAAGGAAGGGTTGAAGGTCGTGCCCGAGATCATGATCCCGCTCGTCGGGAGCGTGAAGGAACTGCGTGACCAGAAGGTCATCGTCGATCGCGTGGCGGCCGACGTGATGAAAGAGATGGGCATCAAGATCACATACCTTGTGGGGACGATGATCGAGGTGCCGCGCGGCGCCATCACCGCCGACGAGATCGCGGCCGATGCGCAGTTCTTCTCCTTCGGCACGAACGACCTCACGCAGCTGACCTACGGCTTCTCGCGCGACGACATCGGCAAGTTTCTCGGGGCCTACCAGGACAAGAAGATCCTGGACAAGGATCCGTTCGCGACGATCGACACCGTCGGCGTCGGGCAGCTCGTCGACACCGGCGTGCGCAAGGGACGCGCGACGCGGCCCGATCTCAAAGTTGGGATCTGCGGCGAGCACGGCGGCGACCCGTCGTCGATCCACTTCTTCGAGAAGGTGAAGCTCGATTACGTCAGCGCTTCGCCGTACCGCATCCCGGTGGCCCGGCTTGCCGCGGCGCAGGCGGCGCTGCAGGTAAAGGTGGGAGACTGATCCGATGGTCCGGATATTCGCGCACGTCAACGGGAAGACGAGCCAGGTCGATCAGATCGATCAGGCGTGGCTCGCTCCCGGGAGCGGCGTGACCGTCTGGGCGGACCTGCTGAATCCCTCGGACGAAGAGGGGAGACACTTGCTGGCCGACGTCTTCCACTTCCACGAGCTGGCAGTGGAAGACGCTGTCTCGGCGCTCCAATATCCGAAAGTCGAATCCTACGGCAATTACCTCTACTTAATCCTCCATCGCATCGATTTCGAGGCGCGGGAGCATCGCTTCCAGACCCACGATGTCGACTTCTTCCTCGGCCCGAATTACCTCGTCACCATTCATACGGGGGACTCGCGCTCATTCGAGCAGGTAACGAACGTCTGCCAGCGCAACTCGATGGCGCTCGGCGAAGGAGCATCGGCGCTGCTGCACCGCATCATCGATGTGATGATCGATAATTACCAGCCGGAAACCGATCAGTTGAGCGAGCGGCTGGACGAGCTCGAAGCGAGAGTGTTCGAAAGCGGCAGTCCGAACCTCGCCAAGAACATCCTCAACTTCAAGAAAGACGTGTCCTCATTGCGTCGCGTTGTTCAGCCGCAGCGCGACGTCGTCGGACGGCTCGCGCGGCGCGAGTTCCCGTTCATCGACGAACAGATCGCGTACCGCTTCCGCGATGTCCACGACCATCTCGTCCGCATTGCCGACGAATCGATGTTCTTCCAGGATCGCATCACCAGTCTGCTCGACGCAAACCTGGCAACCGTGTCGAACCAGTTGAACAGCATCATGAAGATCCTGACCGTCATCGCCACGGTCTTCATGCCGCTGACCTTCATCACAGGCCTTTACGGCATGAACGTGGACCTGCCGCATTTCGGCTTGGGCGGCGAGCTGATGTTCTGGGTCCTGATGGTGATCATGACCGGGGTCGTCGGCTCGATGCTGTACTTCTTCCGCAAACGCGGCTGGATTTAGACAATTTGGAAATCTGGGAATGTGGAAATTTGGAAATCTAGATCGTGGCAAAAATTCACCGGCTTGCCCCTGATCTTGCGAACCAGATAGCGGCGGGCGAGGTCGTCGAACGTCCCGCATCGGTCGTCAAGGAACTCGTCGAGAACGCGCTCGACGCCGGCGCGCGGCGCATCAGCATCGCCGTCGAACTCGGGGGCAAGAAGTTGATCCGCGTCGAAGACGACGGGGAAGGCATGGACGCCGACGACGCGCGGTTGGCGATAGAGCGTCACGCGACGAGCAAGATCGCGCACGCCGAGGATCTCGGCGCGATTAGGACGCTCGGCTTCCGCGGGGAAGCGCTGCCGAGCATCGCCTCGGTCTCGCACTTCACGCTGAGAACGCGCGCGCGTGGCACGCAGAGCGGCACCGAGATCAAGGTGAATGCCGGCACGATCGCCTCGGTCCGCGAGGTCGGTGCGCCGGAAGGCACATGCATTGAAGTCGCGGATCTGTTCTACAACCTGCCCGCGCGACGCAAGTTCCTCAAGTCCGACACAGCGGAGACGACGCAGATCTCGCGGGTTGGGACGCAGCTCGCGCTCGGCTATCCCGAGGTCGGCTTCACCGTCGTCAGCGGCAGCAGGACGCTGCTCCAATGTCCGCCGGCCGGCAGCCTTCGGGATCGCTTCTTCCAGTTGTTCGGCGACCGTCCCGATCTCGTTGAAGTCCGAAAGGAAGCGGCGGGCCTTCATATTGAAGGATTCGTTGCCGCGCTGGGCGACCAGGGGCCGACGCGCGGTGCGCAGAACGTCTTCGTGAACCGGCGCATCGTGAAGGACCGTACGATCGCGCACGCGATCATCGAGTCCTACAGCGTCGCGACGATCAAGGAACGCAGTCCCGAGGTGCATCTGTTCATCCAAATCGCTGCCGATCGCGTGGACGTGAACGTCCACCCGACCAAAGCGGAGGTTCGCTTTCTGGAGCAATCGCTCGTCCACCAGGTCCTTCGTCGCGCCTTGGGTGACGCATTGGGCCAGGGCCGCGCGCCCGAATTCCAATTCGCCGCCGTTCCGGCACCGCCGCAGGAACCGCTCGCGACGTCGATCCCGGGAATCCTCTCCGGTGCGCAAGTCGGTAACCGCTGGGCGGAACCCGAGCCTCGATCGGGGATTCAGGATCAGGGATTCACGATTAGGGATTCAGGATCAGGGATTAGTGATCAGGGATTCATTCCTGAGATCCGTCCGATGATTCCGCTCGGTCAATTTCGCGACACGTTCATCATTGCCGTGGACGACGAGGGGGTCGCCATCATCGATCAGCACGTGGCGCACGAGCGCGTGCTATTCGAGCAGGTGATGGAGCGCCTGACGGCGGGACGGATGGAGAGCCAGCGGCTGCTGACGCCGATCCTGATCGAACTGTCGCCAGGCCAGCGCGAGGCGCTGAAGCTTCACGCGGTGACGCTCGAGCGCCTCGGGCTGGAAATCGAGGAATTCGGCGGCGAGAGCGTCCGGCTGTCGTCGGTTCCCGCCCTGCTGGCGCCAGGGGAATGCGAAGCGGCGGTTCGCGCGCTCGCGGACGATCTCGATGCACTCGGCGGCGGTGTCGGCGTGGAAGATGCCCTTCGGAAGATCGCGGCGACGATGGCGTGCCACGCGGCGGTGAAGGCGAACTATCCGCTGACGCTGGACAAGATGCGGTACATCCTCGAGGAACTGCGCCGGACCGCGTATTCGAGCGTCTGCCCGCACGGCCGTCCGGTCGTGCTGCGTCTCACGCGGCGCGAGATCGAAAAAAACTTTCAGCGGATTTGACTTTCGAGCTCAGCCGTATGCTGATCGTGCTTGACGTCAGAGCCACATCCGTTTAACCTGCAATCTCCCAGCAAGTTGTAAGTCCAAGCGATAAAGGCGCCGGCGAAAGCCGGACGCAATGCTGTTCGTGCGCAGCTGCCGAACTTGGAGTGTTCATGCCCCGAGGCCTGATTCCGGTACTGTTCTTCGCGTTCTCGGCCATCATCTTTTTCAGTCTCGGCAACCTGATTGCCGCGCGCTCGGCGAGCACGAGCGAAAACGATCAGATCGCCGCACTCCGCGCCGAAGTCGGCGCACTGAAACGGCAGCGGACGGACATTGCGCCGACGAGCGGCCGCACCGAGTCGGTGCCCGCAGGCGCGATGGACGATCACAGTCGCGCCGCGATAGTCGCCGACATCAAACGACAATTGAAAAACGAGATGGGCCTGTTGCCCGTCCGGCTGCTGCGCGAGCGGCGCGAGAGCTTCGTCGAGCTGTATTCGTACGACATGACCGGCGCGAGCAACTACGGCACCGCCGGTTATCTCGGGCACGGATACTTCGTCACAGTGAAGCACGGCGTCGTGGCGCTCGGCGACCAGCCGGAGTCGCGCCGCATCACCTCGATCAAGATCATGGTGAACGGCCGCGCCGTAGCCGCGAAGGTCGTCGACACGGGTGATGCGCAGGTCGAGGTGGACCCTGGCGACTGGGCGATCCTGAAGGTAAAGGAACCGATCGATATCCCCGCGCTCGACGTGAATCTCTCGTACGCGTTCGATTTCGCGGATCCAATCTTCCGTCTCGGCAACGATTACTCGAAGGGCATCATCCTCGCGACCGGTTACGTCGGGCAGAAGACGTCGAATAATCTGGTGACCTGCCTGACGGATGGCCACCCGGGCGTGTCCGGCGGCGGCGTGCTGAACGGCGACGGGCAGCTCGTGGGCATCCCGATCGGACGGATGCAGGGGGACTATCGCTTCTCGTTCATTCTCCCGCTCCGCGCGGAGATGTTCCGGAAGCTCTCTTTCGCCACGCAGCCAACCGACTTCTAATCTCGCGTTCGTATCCCCGATCGGTCGGCTGGTAGAACTGCCGCCCCTTGTGCGCGGGCGGCAGGCACTCCATGTCGGCCGCGATCCCCTCCGCCTCGTTGTGGGCGTACTTGTAGTCCTTCCCGTAATTCAGCGACTTCATCAGCTTCGTCGGCGCGTTGCGCAGGTGCAGAGGCACCGGTTCGGCGACCTCCTGTGACGCGGCCTCGGCCGCCTCGCTGTACGCGACGTACACGGCATTGCTCTTCGGCGCGGTTGCGAGATAGATCGCCGCCTGTGCCAGCGCCGTGTTCCCTTCGGGCATGCCCATGAAATGCACCGCATCCTTCGCCGCGACGGTGATCGCCAGGGCCTGAGGATCCGCGTTGCCGATGTCCTCCGACGCGAAGCGCACGAGCCGTCGCGCGATGTAAAGCGGGTCTTCTCCGGATTCGACCATGCGCGCAAGCCAGTAGACCGACGCGTCGGGATCGCTGTTGCGCATCGACTTGTGGAGCGCCGAGATCAGGTTGTAGTGCTCCTCGCCAGTCTTGTCATAGAGCAGCGCGCGGTTCTGCGCGAGGTCGGCGATGAGCGCAACATCGATCGTCTTGCCGGTCGCGGCAGCTGCCGCCATCTCGAGCATGTTGAGCGCGATCCGCGCGTCGCCGTTCGCGTAACGCGCGATGCCGCCAAGCGCCTCATCGGTCGCCTTGATCCCCTGGGCGCCGAGTCCTCGCTCCTTGTCCTCGAGGGCGCGTCGCAGGATGGTGACCATTGCGTCCAGTCCGAGCGGCTTCAGGACGTGGACTTTCGATCGTGAGAGCAGCGCCGAGTTCACCTCGAACGATGGGTTCTCGGTCGTCGCGCCGATCAGCACGATGTCTCCGGATTCGACGCGCGGAAGGAATGCGTCCTGCTGCGCCTTGTTGAATCGATGGATCTCGTCGATGAACAGGATCGTCCGCGCGCCGGATCGGCGGCGCGCCTGCTCGGCCTCCGCCATGACTTCGCGGATCTCCTTGATCCCCGAGAGGACGGCGCTGAAGGCGATGAAACGCGCGCGCGTCGCGTTCGCGATCACTCGCGCCAGCGTCGTCTTGCCGGTGCCGGGAGGTCCCCAGAGGATGATCGATCGCAGCCGATCGTGTTCGATCGCTTCACGAAGCGGACGGCCCGACGCAAGCAGCGACTCCTGCCCGACGATGTCGTCGAGCGTGCGCGGACGCATCCGGTCGGCGAGTGGCGCGGACGGATCGAGAGCGGCTGAAGCGGCGGCCTCGCGCCCTGGCGGCGGTTCGTCGTCGAAAAGATCCATCAGGTTTGCCGTTGCCGCGTGGCTTCGTAGAGCACCACTGCGGCCGCGATGGCGACGTTCAGCGACTCCACAGGTTTCCGCATCGGGATCGTCACCGTCTCGTGCACCGCGCTCATTGTCGACGCGGGCAGGCCTGCGCCCTCGCCGCCGAGCACTATCGCCGTAGGCTCGCGCAGATCGAGTTTCGGCAGCGCCGTGCCGCCGCGTGGCACGGCGGCGACGAGCCTGACATTGTGCTCCTGCGCGGCCGCGATCACGTCGGGGAGCGTGCCGCGCGCGGCGATCGGGATCCGGAACGTACCGCCCATCGCGCCACGCAGCGCCTTCCAGCTGAAGGGATTCGCGGACCCTTCGATCGAAACCACGCCGGACGCGCCGAACGCCGCCGCGGCGCGGACGATCGCGCCGACATTGCCGGGATCCTGCAGGCCCGCGAGGACGAGCACGAGCGGCCGATCCGCGGCGGCGGACATGACGACGCGCACATCGGCGGGACGCGCGCGCGCGATCGCGACGACACCTGACGGATGCTGTACGGGACTCATCGCGGCGAGGACCTGGTCGGTGACCGACATCACGCGTCCGCCGCGCTTCTTCACGTCCTTGGCAATGCGCGCGATCGGGGAGAGTACGTTCTCGAGCTGCTTGTCGGAGAATGCGGCGATCTCGATCGGAATGTCGCATCTGAGTGCTTCCTGCACCAGGTGCTCGCCATCGAGGAGGACATCGGCCGCGTGGCCGGCATGCGCCGCGTGATCGACGCGTGGGCTGGCGCGGGAGGTGCGCGCGAGATCGCGGAACCGCTTCACGATCGCGTTCTGACGGCTGGTGATCCGCTCCATCCAGTGCCTATTATTGTGCATTCCATTTCTGTTAACATTCCCGTCGTGAAAGAGCGGATCCTGAAGAAATTCGAGGAGGAAATCGCGCAGCTCGACAAGGAGCTGAAGACCGAGCTGCCGCGCGAGATCAAGCGCGCGCGCGAGTTGGGCGATCTGCGCGAGAACGCGGAGTACCAAGCCGCGAAGGAGCGTCAGCGCCTCGTCGAATCGCGCATCAGCCTGCTGCAGAAGCGCGTCAGCGAGATCCAGCTGATGAACCTCGATCGGATCCCGAAGGACAAGGTCGGTTTCGGATCGACGGTCACGCTCGCGGAAAACAACGGCCAGACGATCGTCTACCAGCTCGTCATGCCCGAAGATGCGAACGTCGACGAAGGGCTCATTTCCACCGCGTCACCCATCGGCCGCGCGCTCCTGAACAAGGAAGAGGGTGACGAAGTCGTCGTGAAGACGCCGAACGGCGCGGAACGCCGCTTTGAGATCACCAGGCTCGTGACCGTTCACGACTGAGAGTGATTACCTCCGACGCGCCCGCCGGCCAATCCCGCCCTTACTCGACAAGACTTCGTACGGCCGTCATCCTCACCGGCACCGGCACTGCCGGGGCGTACCATGCAGGCGTGCTGCGCGCGCTCCACGAGGCGGGCGTTCGCATCGATCTCGTGGCGGGACGCGGGATTGGCGCGCTCGGCGCCATGTTCGCCGCCGTCGATGGCGGACAGCGCCTGTGGGATCGCGACGGCTTCTGGAAGCAGCCGTCAATCGCGCGTGCCTACCGCTGGCGCGGACCGCTGCGCGTGACAGGGTGGGCGCTGCTCGCCATGGCGGCGCTGCTCGCGCTGCCGCTCGCGCTCTTCGGCGTCGGCGTGATCGCCGCGCTCGTCGCGGTCGTCCTCTCGCTGCTGACGCTGACGTCAGCATCCAATGCCGTAACCTCGGCGTATCGAAGCGCGCTCGACTCGCTGTTCGCGCCGGAGGCGCTCCCGGCGATCGTGCCGCGCCTCATCGTATTCACGCTGCTGGTCGCAGTCGCGTCGCTGGCGATCGGACTTGCCTTGAGCCTGTGGCGCGCCCCGGCGCGCCGCCGCGCGCGGCAAGGCTTCTTCTGGCGGCTCTTCGGATCGCCGCTCTCGTCCGCCTTCATCCTCGATCGCGCGATCACCGAACTATGGAAGCTCATTCGCGGGGCCGCGGCGGTCGCGCCTCCGCCGCGTGCCGATCTCGGCCGCCGCTATCTCGAGCTGCTTTCCGAGAACCTCGGCCAGCCAGGTTTTCGCGAGCTGCTGCTCGTCGCGCACGACATGGACGCGAGGCGCGACCTGTTGTTCGCGCTCCTCGCGGACGGCTACCGGCAGCGCTTCTTTGCCCGCGACGCCGAAGGCGGACGCGCCGCGGAGGCGTTCGATCTCGCGGGCGTCGGCCGCGACCATGTGATCGACGCGCTCGCGGCGAGCCTCGCGATTCCCGTGGCAACCGATCCGCACCTTCTGCGTTTTCCGGTCGAGGGCCCCTGGCGCGGCGAGACGCACCGCGCGTGCGATCGCCCGGGTGCGCTGGAACGCCTGCTCGAGGAAGCCGCGGTCGCCGGCGCGGAACAGATCGTCGTGATTTCCTGCGCGCCCGCACCCGGCCGCCCGCACGAACTCGGGTCCGCGCGAGCCGATCTGCGCGGGCGCTCGGCAGAGCAGTTGTCGTCGTTCGAGGCCGCGGACCTGCGCGACACGGTCCAGCGCGCCACCGGACGGTTTGCCGGCCTGTTCGTCGTCCGTCCGACGCATAATCCCGTCGGTACGCTCGATTTTTCCGGCGTCTACGACGAACGCTCAGATCGGCATTTCAGCCTCGCCGAGCTCGTGGATCGCGGCTACGAGGACGCGTACCGCCAGTTCATCGAGCCCATCGTTGCCGCCAGCGGCGAACGCATCGTCACGGTCCAATCGTGAGGTGGTAATCACGCGGGCGAACTGCAGAGCGCAAACTGGAAACTGGCAACTGGCAACTGGCAACTGGTAACGACAAGGATCTATGCGCCCAGCCACGCAGATAGTCCAGGGGAGTCAGGGCGGGAATCGGGATGCCGAACCGCTGACGACGCCGATTTACGAAACGACGACGTTCATCTTCGAAGATGCCGCGGAAGTCCGCGCCTACAACGAGGGGCGAACGGCGAAATTCCTCTACACACGCTACGGCAATCCGACGGTTGCCGCCGTCGAGAAGACGCTTGCCGCCATCGAAGGAGCCGAGACCGCGATGCTGCTCGGCAGCGGGATGGCGGCCACGTCCACGGCGTTGCTCGCGCTGTTGAAGTCGGGCGACGAAGTCGTGTGCAGCGCGGCGATCTACGGCGGCACGCTGCACCTCCTCGCCGACATGTTCCCGCACTATGGCATCCAGGTCCGGTTCGCGACGCTCGACGAATTGAGCCGGCCGGACCAGCTGCTGGGCGACAAAACGAGAGTGCTGTGGTTCGAGTCCCCCATCAATCCGACGCTGCGCTGCGTCGATGTGGCCGCGATCGCGTCAGCCTGCCGCAAGAAGGGGGTCATCTCGATCATCGACAACACGTTCGCGAGCCCGCTCAACCAGCAGCCCATCGCGCTCGGCGTGGACATGGTCATGGAGAGCGTCACGAAGTACATCAACGGCCACAGCGACGTGACGGCGGGCCTGCTCGCAGGGTCAGCGGCGCTGTTGAAGGACGTCGAGAAGGCACGACGCATGCTCGGCGGGATCATCGATCCGCAGGCCGCATACGCGATCGGCCGCGGCTTGAAGACGCTTGACGTCCGCATCGAGCGGCACAACGCCAGCGGCCTAGCCGTGGCGCGGTGGCTGGAGAAAGACAAGCGGATCGCCAAGGTCTACTATCCAGGCCTCGAGTCCCATCCCGATCACGCGCTCGCGAAGAAGCAGATGAAAGGCTTCGGCGGGATGGTGTGCCTGGATGTCGGCGGCGGCCAGGACCGCGCCGAACGCTTCTTCGATCGCCTGAAAGTCTTCCGCCGCGCCGCGAGTCTCGGCGGCGTGGAAAGCCTCTGCAGCCTTCCGGTCCTTACCTCACAGTGGGGCCACACCGACGCGCAACTCGCCGACGCTGGCGTTACGCGAAGTATGGCGCGACTGTCGATCGGCTTGGAAGACCCACAAGATCTGATCGAAGACCTCGATCAAGCGCTCAACAGCGCCTGGCCGCACAGCGACATGTCGAATTGAACTCGAAGGACTCGAAGCGACGCGAAGGTCTCGAAGGAAACGAGATTCACCTTCGCGCTTCAAAGTCTTCGAAGGTCGAAGGATCCATCTTGCGGATCCTTCAACTTGAACTCGGAGGGCTTCGAAGCGACGCGAAGGTCTCGAAGGAAACCGGATTCACCTTCGAACTTCGAACCTTCGAAGGCCGAAAGATCCATCTTGCGCTCCTTCGATTCGTTCGCGGCACTTCGACACCTTCGAGTGAAAGAGCGCGATGCGGCGAGTCTCAGGAGTTACCGTGCGACGATCAGTTTCTTCTCGGCGGCTGGTTCGTGGAGGAATTGTTCGGCCATCTCGGCAAGTCGCGCGGTGAGCGCAGGGCCGTCGAGATTTCCGTACTTCGCGCGGAAGCGATCGATCGGCACCACCGCCTTGGCCATCGCGCGGTGGCCGCCGGCGGAGCCGATGTCGGCGAACCAGCGCTTCACGAATTCACCCGCGTTCCGCGAGTAACCCAGGTTGCGCACGCTCACGATGAGCGTCTGGCCGACGAAGCCCGCCAGGATCGTCCACTTCACGTCCTCGAGCTGCAGAAAAAAATCGGCGGTGTAGGGGATGAAGTCTTCGCGCGGCGCCTCGCCGACGAAGGCCGTGAAGACCTGCTCGCGCAGGATGCCGTTCTTGCTCGCGCGCGTCACGTACTCGAGGCGCTCGAGCGTGATTTCCGCTCCTTCCATCTTGCGGATCAGCGCCGCGTCGGCGAGCGGGTAGAGGAACGTGAATGCCTCGAGATCGACGCGGTTGGTGTGACGCGCGAAAAAGAGCGTGTCCGACTTGATCGCGTAGAGCATCGCCGTCGCCGTGCGTTCCGAGATGTTCACGTCGACGGCCCGCAGGTGCTCGGTCAGGATCGTCGACGTGGAGCCGTAGTCCGCGCGAATGTCCTTGAAGACCGCGCTGTAGCCGGGATGTTCCGGGTGATGGTCGATGACCAGATCGGCGCGATCGAGCATGCCGCCGAAATAGTGCGGCTGCACGTCGACGGTGGCAATCCGGTCGAAGCCGGCGAACGACAACGGCGTGATCTGCTCGACGTGGATGTCGAGCATGTTGGCCATCCGCAGGTTTTCCGGTCGCGTCACCCCCTGCATCGCCCCGATGATCGCCGTCGTCTTCGTCCGGCGCAGCAGGTTGCGCAGCGCGAGCCCGCTGGCGAGCGCATCCGGATCGGGGTCGTTGTGGAGGAGAATCAGGACGCGGTCCGCGTCGGCGAAGTAGCGCTGGTATTGCTGCACGCGCGCGCGCGTCATCGAGCGGCTCAGCTCCGTCACGAGCGTGGGACGCAGCAGCTCCGACAGGCTCAGATGCGTGACCTCGCCGCCGCCGTCGACGTCGGTCCTGCCGTTGGCCCCGCGTTTGCCCGTGTGAAGGACGTAGACCAGCGTGCCGCCCGCGTCGCGGACCGATTCGACGATTTTCTTGACGCTGCGTTTGCCGCTGTCTTCGATGATGCAGCAGGTGTTGGGGGAGATGTCGGCTTTCAGGTAGGTGTCGACGCGCCTCGGGTCGCCGGCCGTGACCTCGATGCCGGCGTCGTGGAGACGTCGGGCGAGGGGCCGGCTTTCGACAAGGAAGTCAACCTCGAAGCTCGGCAGCAGTACTTCGTCGAGCGACCGGATGACCAATTCATCCTGACAGATGGCCAGAACGCGCAACTTAGATCCCGGCAGGGTCCCGGCCCTGCACTACGCCTTCACCGTGAGGCAGAGGCACGCCAAACCCCTAGTATACGCCTACTTTCTGTTACTTGTCGGGCTTAGGGCTGAGGCGCTTTCGACGCAGCAGGGCGCAGACGCTCGAATAGCGCAGAGTTCCGTGCCGTGCGTCGCGTGCCAGGCCCTCACCATCGAGCCGGGGCAGGCGAGTTCGCTGCCAACTGCGCTCAACGGAATGCGGGTGCTGATTCGGATCGCGCCCTCGACGCCTGCGGCGACGTGGAGTGCGCTTCTGTCTGACGTGCGTCGCCGCGGCGGGCGAGCCGGGTTGCACCTGACCGGCGTTCCGGCGCCGGATGACGCCGCGCTCGCGGCGGATGTCGAGACGTTCGTCTTCGACGCTGCGGTCCAGGATCCTGAGCGCACCGCGTTCGAGCTGAAACAGGCGCTCTCTGCGGCGCGCGGGCAGCGTCCGAACGCGACGTTGCTCGTCGCGGCGACGGCTGCGGCGGCAGCGGCGTTACGCGATCGGGGCGTCGTCCCGTACCTGAACGACGTCATCGCACCGGCGGCACCGATCGAGCGCAGCGAAGCACTCGTCGAGCGAACGCCGAGTTCGTTCGTCGTCCGCATGCTGCCATCGAATCCCGCCGTGGCGAGCGATATTGCCGCGGCAGCGGCATCGCTGCAGGCGTGGTTTCCGGAAGGACTCGTCGCAGTACGCGATCGCGCGCTGTCATGCGGCGAGGATCGCCGCATCCCTGCGTTCCTCAATCCGCGGACGCTCGATCTCGTTGCCGTCACGGCATCTTGTCCCGCACCGGCAACGGTGACATCAGACATGCCTGGCGCCGCGATCGATCGCTTCGATCTGGGGTCGTCGTCTGCCTTCCTCGTGCACGCGGGCACGAGCGAACGCTTTGCCCAAGGAGTGCACGTCGCTGGCTCGCGCACGCTGACCGCGGAAGAAATTGTCGCGCGCCACCAGGCTGCGGCCGCGCGGCAGGCCGCGGGCATCCGGACCGACATTGCCATCGGAACCCTCACACTGACGTTCGAAGCCCCGGGTTTCGTCGCTCCCGTGACGATCACCTCGGAGACGACCATCTACCAGGGCTCAGAGACCGAAATCCGTCAACGAAACATCCGCGTGAACGGCGTCGCGTTCAACGCGAACGGCGGCGTCCCGCGGCTTCCAATCATCGAACCCGAACGTGCCGCGGCGCCGCCGCTGACGATCACGCTGTCGGATCTCTATCGCTATCGACTGGTCGGCCGCGAGTCCTTGCGTGGCCGCGCCACGTACGTCGTCGGTTTTTCACCGCGGACGGCCGGGGAGTCACTCTTCGAGGGTCGCGCGTGGATCGACGTTGCGACGTTCGGGATGCTGCGCGTCGCCGCCACGCAGACAGGGCTGAAGGGACCGATCACGGCGTCGGAGCAGACCGACGACTTTGCGCCGGACGCAGACGGGCGCTGGCTGCTGGCGCGATCCGACGTGCGACAGACTTACGAAGGGGCGAGCGTGCGGACGCCGATCCATCGCGTGCTGGCCATCGCGCAGCATGGGATCAATCGCGCCGAGTTTGCGGCCGAGCGCTCGGCGGCACATGCCTCCGCGGACGTCATGCTGCGCGAGACTGCGAATGGGTTTCGGTACTTGGCGAGAACAACGGAAAGCCGAAAAGCGGAAGCGGGCACACCGGAGTCTCTGCGCGCCGTTGCCGGCCGCGCGGAACGGATCCGTACGTTCGCCTTCGGCGTCATCGTCGATCCCAACATCTCGACGCCGCTGCCGTTTGCCGGATTGAGTTACGTGGACTTCAATCTGTTTGGCACCGGGGCGCAGTTCAGCGGATTCTTCGGCGGCAGTTATGGGCAGGTGGCGTTCTCGGCGCCATCGCTGCATGGCACGCGGTGGCAGCTCGCCGGGCGCGCCTTCGGCATTGCGTCTTCCTATAACGACCGCGCGTTCGACCGCGGCCGCGAGCAATATGAGCTGGATATTCGGCAGCGCCCCGGGCAGGCGGCGGTGTGGCTGCTGCGGCCGCTGTCCGCGCGGACGGCGCTGCGCCTCGAATACGACTGGGACTACAACCGGTTCGGACGCGGAGACGTCACCGCGCCCACGTTTGCGATCCCGCGCAATCAGAACGCGCATGCAGTTCGTGTGGGACTCGACGCGCAGCGCGCGGGCTGGCAGGCTACGGTCTGGGGCAGTTACGCGCGCAGGATTGGATGGCGCCGGTGGGGACTTGCGGATGCCGATGCATACAGCCCTGCTCACGCGGATTTCCAACGCTTCGGCGCGAGTGTTCTGCGCTCGCAGGTGGTGAACCCTCGCATCACGACGAGAGTTGAAGCCGCGGCGATGAGCGGGCGCGATCTCGACCGCTTCAGCCGTTACGCGTTCGGCACGTTCGACAATCGCCTGCACGGATATCCGTCGGCGCTGATTCGGTACGATCGCGGCGCGGTGCTGCGGACCGCGGCGGCGTTTTCTCTCGGCGCCGTCCGCCTCGATGGTTTCGCGGACAGCGCTGCGGTGCACGATCCAGGATTTGGTCCCGGTCTTCGTCACTACGCGGGTCTCGGCAGCGCGCTCGAAGCGCCCGGTCCGTTCAGAACGCTGCTGTCGGTCGAATGGGGATACGGATTCGCCGGCATTGATACGAACGGACGCAAGGGTACGCAGGTGGTGCGGCTCAGCGGTTACAAAGTCTTTTGATGCGCGCGTATGCGGCGTTATCATGCGGCGAAATGCCCCGGGTCGCGATCACCTGCGTTCTCGTCGCCGCAGCCGCCCTGACCCTCGTCGCGCAGGAACAACAGCCCAACACGACGTTCCGCGCGACCGTCGATCTGGTTCACTTCGGAGTCAGCGTCCTCGACAGGCAGGGGAAGCCGATCACCGGTCTCACGAAGGACGACTTCGAAATCGTCGAAGCCGGCAAGAAGCAGTCGGTGCAGTATTTCATCGCGGGAACTCCCGAAGAAGCGCCGCCGCTGCACATCGGCCTGCTGCTCGACACGAGTGGCAGCATGGCGGACGACATCAGGGACGCCCGTTCCGCCGCGGTCAAGTTCGTCAACACGCTCGATCAGGCGTCAGACGTGACGCTCGTCGACTTCGACACCGAAGTGCGCGTCGCGCGTTTCAACCCGCAGGATTATCCGCGCCTGGTCGAACGGATCCGTGCGCGGCGCCCGGATGGATGGACCGCGTTATACGACGCGATCGGCGTCTATCTCAACGGCGCGCAATCGCAAGATGGGCAGAAAGTCCTCGTCCTGTACACGGATGGCGGCGACACGCGAAGCTCGCTCACGTTCCACGACATGCTGGATCTCTGCAAAGCGTCCGATGTGACGGTCTATTCGATCGGCTACATCGAGCACCAGGGCAGCAATCGAATGCAGCAGCGCAGTGAGATGGAACGGGTCGCCCAGCTCACCGGCGGCCAGGCCTACTTCCCGGGGGTCGCGAAGGATCTCGGCGGCGTCTTCGAAAAGATCCGGCAGGAGCTCGGGGCGCGCTACTCGCTCGGCTACCTCTCGTCCGATTCCCGCGCCGACGGCGCCTGGCGCAGCGTCGAAATCAAGCTGCTTCGCAAGGATCTGAAGGGCGTCCGCCTCCGAACCCGTTCCGGCTATTTCGCTCCCTATAAAGCCACTCGTTGAGCCCCGCCCCGGGCGGTCTGCGCCTTGTGGTACGATCTTCTGTTCCATGGCGTCGAAATACGACCGCTTTAACCTCGTCACCGATTTCGAGCTGCGCGGCGACCAGGCGCGCGCGATCGACGAGCTGGTCGAAGGATTGAACCGCGGGGACAACTCGCAGGTGCTGCTCGGGGTGACCGGGTCCGGGAAGACGTTCACGATGGCGCAGTGCATCGCGCGCGTGAACCGTCCGGCGCTGGTGATGGCGCACAACAAAACGCTCGCCGCACAGCTCTATCAGGAGTTCAAGC
Organism: Vicinamibacterales bacterium; assembly: GCA_035637115.1. Taxonomy (GTDB): domain Bacteria; phylum Acidobacteriota; class Vicinamibacteria; order Vicinamibacterales; family 2-12-FULL-66-21; genus JAICSD01. The sequence goes on along the minus strand of DASPXV010000199.1, from coordinate 11,259 downwards.
GCTTCTTCCCCGAGAACGCCGTCGAGTACTTCGTCAGCTATTACGACTACTACCAGCCCGAGGCCTACGTTCCGACCACCGACTCGTACATCGAGAAGGAAGCGACGATCAACGACGAGATCGACCGCATGCGGCTGTCGGCCACGCGATCGCTGTTCGAGCGGCGCGACGTCGTGATCGTCGCGAGCGTATCGTGCATCTACGGCCTCGGCTCTCCCGAGGCGTACTACGGGATGATGCTGCCGCTGGAACGCGGGCAGCGCATCGAGCGCGATCAGATCCTGCGCAAGCTCGTCGAGATCCAGTACGAGCGCAACGACCACGACTTCGGGCGCGGCGTGTTCCGCGTGCGCGGCGACATCGTCGAGGTCTACCTCTCGTACGAAGAGAGCGCGCTGCGCATTGAGCTGTTCGGCGATGAAGTGGACGAACTGAGCACGTTCGACCCGCTGACCGGAAAGACCCTCCGCCGGCACGACAAGGTGGCGATCTACCCGAAGACGCACTTCGTCGCGCCGCGCGAGCGCACGAAGCTCGCGGTGGACAGCATCAAGGCGGAGCTCGAGTGGTATCGGACGAAACTGGAGTCGGAGGGGAAGGTCCTCGAGGCGCATCGGCTGCACCAGCGGACGATGTTCGACCTCGAGATGATCAAGGAAATCGGGTACTGCCACGGCATCGAGAACTACGCGCGGCATCTGACCGGCCGTGCCCCGGGCGCGCCGCCACCGACGCTTCTCGACTACCTGCCGCCGGACGCGCTGTTCATCGTCGACGAGAGCCACCAGACCGTCCCGCAGGTCCGCGGCATGTATCACGGCGATCGGTCGCGCAAGGAAGTGCTGGTCGCATACGGCTTCCGCCTGCCATCCGCGCTCGATAACCGCCCGCTGAATTTCGAGGAGTGGGAATCGCGGGTGTCGCAGATCCTCTTCGTCTCGGCCACCCCTGCTCCGTACGAGTTGCAGCGTTCGGGCGGGGCGGTGGTCGAACAGATCATCCGTCCCACGGGCCTCGTCGACCCGGTCATCGACATCCGCCCGGTGAAAGGGCAGGTGGACGACCTCCTTGCGGAGATTCGCGAGCGTGCGGCTCGGGCCGAGCGCGTCCTGGTCACGACGCTCACCAAGCGGATGGCGGAGGACCTGACGCAGTACTATCAGGAACTCGGCGTCAAAGTGCGATACCTTCACTCCGATATCGAAACCCTCGAACGCATCGAGATCCTGCGGGACCTCCGCCGCGGCACGTTCGACGTGCTCGTCGGCATAAACCTGCTGCGAGAGGGGCTCGATCTGCCCGAAGTCTCGCTGGTGGCGATCCTCGACGCCGACAAGGAAGGCTTCCTGCGATCCGCGGGCTCGCTGATCCAGACGGTGGGGCGCGCCGCGCGAAATGTGAACGGGCGCGCCATCATGTACGCCGACAAGATGACGGACTCGATGCGCACGGCGATCGCGGAAACCGATCGCCGCCGCACGATCCAGGAGGCCTACAACGCCGAACACGGCATCACGCCGGCGTCGATCGTGAAGAGCATCGACGAGGTGATGAGCAGCGTCTACGAGCGTGATTACGTGACCGTCGGGACCACGGCGGACGAGGCGGGGATGTTCAAGACGCAGGGAGAGCTTGACGCCCACATCGCCGGCCTGCAGGTGCAGATGAAGGGCGCCGCGAACAACCTCGAGTTCGAGAAGGCGGCCGCGTTGCGCGACCGCATCAAACAGTTGAAAAGCCGCGAGCTGGGTCTGGCCGGGAGCCGGCGCTAGCGTGGCGGCAAAGATCCAGGAGTGGTCGAAATCGGCCGTCCTCGAGGTCCAGGAGTACGTTCGCCTGCTCGCCCAGGTCGCACGCGCGATCATCACGCCGCCGATCTACTACCGCGACGTCATCGAGCAGTTCGATTCGATCGGCATCGGGTCGCTGACCGTCGTGCTCCTCGCCGGCCTTTTCACCGGGATGGTCCTCGCGCTGAACTCGGGGATGACCCTCGACAAGTTCGGCGCGCGATCGATGGTGGGGCAGTTGATCAGCGCCTCCATGGTGAAAGAGCTCGGGCCCGTGCTCAGCGGCCTGATGGTGTCGGGGCGCGTCGGGTCCGGCATTGCGGCGGAACTCGGGTCCATGCTCGTGACGGATCAGATCTCGGCGCTTCGCGCGCTCGGCACGGACCCGGTGCGCAAACTGGTCGTGCCGCGCGTGCTTGGGGGACTGCTGATGATGCCGCTGCTCAGCATCCTCGCCACCGCCATCGGCATGGTGGGCGGGTGGATCGTCACCGTGCTGCAGTTCCACGTCGCCAGCACGGTCTACTGGAGCAGCGTCGTCCAGGGCCTTTATATGCAGGACATCTGGATGGGCATCATCAAACCGATCTTTCTCGGGCTTACGATCGTCACCATCGGCTGCCACGTCGGCATGCGGACGACTGGGGGCACGCAGGGAGTCGGCAACTCCACGAAGCTCGCCGTCGTCGCGAGCTCGGTCGCCGTCATCGCCGTGGACTTCATGGTAACGAAGGTGCTCATCGTCCTGATGTACTGATTATTGTGGCCAAGCAACAGACCCGTTCCGCGCTGCTCGACGAAGCGCTCGCCTTTGGCGGGCCGATCATCGTGTTCGACCAGGTCAACCTGGCCTTCGACGAGAAGCTGATCCTCCGCGACGTGAGCTTCACGCTGCAGACCGGGCATACGAAGATCTTTCTCGGCGCGAGTGGCGCAGGAAAGTCGACGATCCTGCGGCTCGCGCTCGGGCTGCTGAAGCCGGACTCCGGGTACATCTTCGTGAATGGCGAGCAGATCGATCGCATGGGCGAGGACGCTCTGATGAACGTCCGCGCCGACCTCGGGATGGTATTCCAGGAGGGAGCGCTGTTCGATTCGCTCACCGTTCGCGAAAACGTCGGCTACAAGCTGTTCGAAGAGCTGCGCTGGCCGATCGAGAAGGCGAACGGCCGCGTCGAGGAAGTGCTCGGATTCGTCGGGCTTGCGAAGTTCATCGACCGCATGCCCTCCGAGCTCTCGGGTGGGCAGCGCCGGCGCGTGGCGATTGCCCGCGCGATGGCGGCGAGGCCGCGCATCCTTCTGTATGACGAGCCGACCACTGGTCTCGATCCGATTACGTGCCTCACAGTGGACGAGGAAATCGTCAAGCTTCGCGATATCGAAGGGGTGTCGTCCGTGCTCGTGACCCACCAGCTTCGCGACGCGTTCTTCGTCGCCGAACACGCGGCGTCACGGAACGGCAAACAAGTCGTATTCGAGAAGGCGGACAAGCAGAAGGGGGATCAGGCGGAGTTCATCATGCTGAAGGACGGCCGCATCCACTTCGAAGGCAATGCCTCGGAGCTGCGGCAGATCGCCGCCTCCGATCCGTACATGCAATCGTTTCTTTCTTGAACGGTAAACGGTAAACGGTAAACGACAAGGATCACTTATGCCGCGCACGCGATCTTTGGCCTGGTCGGAACTGAAAATCGGCGTCATGGCGGTCGCCGCCCTCGCGCTGACCGCGATCCTGATCGTCGCGGTCGGCGGTGCGAGCGGCTTTGCCTGGGAGCGCTACGAACTGAAGACCAACTTCGAGAACGTCCAGGGGTTGAAGAGCGGCGCCATCGTCCGCGTCGCGGGCGTCGAGGTCGGCAAGGTCACCCGCGTGAGGCTCGCGGGCAGCGGCGTCGAGGTGGTGCTCTCGCTGAAGAAAGAGAACCGGGTGCGCGTGACCACCGACTCGCGCGCGACGATCGGCGCGATGAGCCTGCTCGGCGAGCCGCTCATCGACGTGTCGCCGGCATCGACCGGCACGCCGCTGAAGGAGGGCGACTTCATCAAGGCGAACAAGCCTGCGGCGCAGTTGTCGGACGTCACGGCATCGGCAAACGAAGGAATCGTCGAGGCCGCGGCGCTGCTCAAGGACATCCGCACGGGAAAGGGGACGGTCGGCAAGCTGTTCACCGACGAAGCGCTTTACCGGGAATTCAATGCCTTCGTCGATTCGGCCAACGCGGTCACCGCGTCGATCAATCGCGGCAGGGGCACCCTCGGCAAGCTGACCAACGATCCAAAGGCGTACGACGAGCTGAATGCGTCGCTTGCCAACCTGAAGGAGATCACGCGGCGCATCAACGCCGGCGAGGGGAGCCTCGGGCAGCTCCTGAAGGACGACAAGCTCGCGAAGTCGTTGAGTGCCACGTCGGGCAATTTCGAGCAGATCAGCGGCCGGCTGACGCGCAACGACAACACCGCCGGGAAGCTCCTGACCGAGAAAGAGCTGTACGACCGGTTGAACAGCACCGTGAACCGCCTCGACGAGCTCACGAAGAGTCTGAATTCCGGCGAGGGGACGGCCGGCCAGCTGCTGCACAACAAAGAGATGTATGACAATATGAACTCGGCCGCGAACGAGCTGAAAGGGCTCATCGCGGACATTCGCAAGGACCCGAAGAGATATCTCAACGTGCGGGTCAGCATCTTCTGAGCAGAGGAGAAACGATATGTCACGAGAAGACAGCGGAGCGGCAACCGTCGTCGTAGCGTTCGTACTGGGCGCGCTCACCGGCGCCGCGGTGGCGCTGCTCGTGGCACCGGCGTCAGGTGAAGAGACACGCCGGATGCTCGCGGAGCGCGCGCGCGAGGGACGCGAGAAAGCGGGCGAGGCGGCGCGGCAGGGACGCGATCTGTGGAACCGGCAGCGCGAGAACCTGAGTACCGCGTTCGAGCGTGGACGCGAAGCGTACGAGCAGGCGCGCAGCGCACCACTGCCGAAACCGTCCGGGGAGGGCGTGTGAACGACTGGAACCAGGCATTTCTCGGCGTCATCGCGGTCTCGACCGCGTTGATGGCGGTCATGCAGATCGGCGCCATCGTCGTCCTCGCGAAGGTCGCGCTGCAGGTGCGCGACATCGTCGCGATGCTGCAGCAGGATATTCGTCCGCTGATCGCGCGCGCGAACGCCATCGCGGACGAGGCGTCGAAGACAGCGGCTCTCGCGACGGCGCAGGCGCAGAAGATCGACCGGCTCGTGACAGATCTGACCCTGCGCGTCGACGAGACGTCGGCGGTGATCCAGCAGGCGATCATCACGCCGGCGCGCGAGGGGCTGGCTATCTTCGCGGCGGTCAAGGCGGGGCTGGCGGCCCTCAGGGGATTCAGGGACCTGCGCGGGCGGCCCGGCGGCGTGGACGAGGAAGACGCGCTGTTTATCGGGTAAACTAACGCGTTCACTTATTTCAGGCTCCTGGGCTCTAGGAGGGGTTTCCATGTTTTCCCGGCTCGCCCCCGCTGCACTCATTCTCTCGACGCTCATTCCGTCCGTCGCGCGCGCCCAGGAGGTCAAGTCCGCCGACCTCGCCAAGCAGCTCGCGCAGCTTCTCGATCAGAAAAAGATTGACGCGATCGCCGCGCCGGATTTGCAGACTCCAGGCGGCTATCTGGCCGCGCTCTATTTTCCCGGCACCCAGCTGCTGGTCGTCTCCGCGAAGTACTCCGCGCCGGCGCTGCTGACCGAACTGCTCGCGCGCAAGGACTACAAGGGTGTCTACGCCGAGCTGACCTCCGCGTCGATTGCCGACTCGAAGATTTTCGTGATGGATGCCTACGCGAACGGACTTGCGGTCAAACCGTCCGGCTCAAACCCCCCGGACAGCATCGAGCACGGCGTGAAGCAGACGGTCTTCGACGGCGGCTGGAAGAAAGCAAAGATCAGCGAAGCGGATTACATGAAGGCGTTCGCGGACGCCGATGCCGCGTACGCACGCGCGCTCCAGGGTCTGATCAATCACCTGAAGGCGAGCGGCACGTAGACAGTTTGCAGTTCGCAGTTCGCAGTTCGCAGTTCGCCGTTGGCGGTTCGCGGTTCGCAGTTGGCAGTTCACCGTCCCCTGCGCGATTCGCAGTAAGCGGTCGGTACGGTAAACTTGTAGTTCATCCAACGGGAATTGGGCGCTTGGCTCAGCGGTAGAGCATCGCCTTCACACGGCGGGGGTCGCTGGTTCGATTCCAGCAGCGCCCACCAATTAAGTCGTAGAAAGTAAGGCAGTTACGCGAAAGGCGCCGAGTGTGAATCGGCGCCTTTTTCTCGTCGGGGGTGCATTAGGCGTGCATCGGCGAGCCGTGAAGGATTTCGGGGTGCCGCCCGAATAAGGCGCCCGCGCGCTCATCGGCGCAGCCAATCCGGCCAGCGTGGGAACCACCGCGGCAGCGCGCGCGGGCTCTGCTCGTTCACGTCGAGCACTCGCGCAACTGCCTTCAGGCGAGTCCCATCGGGCCGACACCGATCACGCCGCCCTTCTGCTCGTCCTCGAGGCGCGCGATGAACGCAGCATGGAGCGTCACGTCGGCCCGCCGCGCGCGGAACGTTCGCCTGAGCGTCGTCACTCGCGTCGAAGCGCGTCCATCGGATGCAGGCGCGCCGCGCGGCGTGCAGGTATCCAGCTCGCGCCGAGGGCCACGAGCAATAGCAGCCCTGCCGCGCCCCAGCGCGTGACCGGATCCGATGCCGCGACGCCGAAGAGCACCGATTTCAAGAATCGCGCAGAGAGAATAGACGCACCGACGCCGGCCGCGATCGCGATGACCGACAGCGACGAGGCTTCGCGGAGCACCATCGCGAGAATCTGGCGAGGGATCGCGCCAAGGGCCATGCGGACGCCGATCTCGCGGGTCCGCTGCGCGACCGAGAGCGCCATCACCCCGTAAATCCCGACCGACGCCAGCACCAGCGCGAGTACGCCGAAGATCGAGCTGAGCGAGACGAGCAGCCGTTCATCGGCGAGATCCTCATCGATCTGCGCCTGCTGCGTGCGCACGCCCACCAGCGGCAGCGCGGGATCGGCGGCGTGCAGGACTTTTCGCAGGGCCGGCACGATCGTCTCGGGCGCCGCCTGCGTGCGGATCATGTAGGTCAGGCGCCGCACCTGTGTCTGCTGCGCGTAAGGAATGAACACCTGGGGGGACGGGCTTTCGTGCAGATCCTCGTACACTGTGTCGCCGCATACGCCGACGATCTCCAGCGGATCGGTTGAGAGGATGTCGCCGTAGCCGGAGTACACGCCGGCCGACACGAGCCTGCCGATCGGACTTTCGTTCGGGAAGCGCGTCGCGGCCAGACGCTGATTGATGACGGCCACTTTGGGCGACGCGCCGGTGTCATGTTCGTTGAACGGCCGTCCGGCCAGCACCGGGATGCCGAGCGTGTCGAAAAAGTCGACGCCGACGGCGTTGTAGGGCGTGGTCTGGTCTCCGCCTGCGTCACGCGGGTCGCCCTTCGGCAGGAACGTCGTCTCGAGGTGTTCGCCCGAGAGATACGGAGCCTCGGCGCCGGCCACAGAGGCGACGCCGGGAATCGCGGCGATCGCCCGTTCCATTCGCTCGTGGAACGCGACGTTCTTTCCGGCCGGGTAGCGATTCTGCGGTAGGACGATCTGCGCGAGCAGCAAGTGATCCGTGCGGAATCCCGGATCGACGGCGGTCAGCGCGGCGAGCGAACGAATGAAAAGCCCGGCGGCGATCACCAGAAACGTCGCCAGCGCGATCTGGAATCCGACGACCGATCGTCCGACGGCGCGGCGCCGCTTGACGCTGTCGGCGATCTCCGTTCGCAACGCCGCGAACGCCGGCGCAAACCCGAAGAGCAGAGCGGCGGCGATCGTGATCGCGGCGGTGAACCCGAAAACCAGCCAGTCGAAGTTCGGCGTGTATTGCGCGACGGCGTTTCGTCCTGCATACGCGAGCGCGAGTCCCGAAAGGCCGCCAATCGCCGCGAGGAGGAGACTTTCGACGAGCATCTGACGGAGGATGCGTCCGCGCCCGGCCCCGAGCGCAAGCCGCACGCTCATCTCCCGCTGCCGCCGCGCGCCGCGCGCCAGCATCAGCGTGGCGATGTTCGCGCACGCGAGCAGCAGGACCAGTCCAAGGAACATCATCAACATGGCGATGGGCGTGCCGACCGACGGCTGCTGCGCGGAGAGGCCGCGGCTACCGTCGCGCAGCACCAGTGTCGGCACGGTCTTGCCGGCGCGCATCGGCACGATCGCGCGGAAAATCGTGTCGAACTGCGCGGCGAGCGCCGTCTGTGCCGTGCGATCGCTTACACCCGGTTTCGCGCGGCCCAGGACGATGAGGCCGCCGGCCGCCGGATCCGCGACCCAGTTCTGGCCGTTGGAGGCGGGCGTCACGAGCGTCGCCTTCGCCAGCGTGACGATGACCGCCGGCGTCGCCGAGGGCCGCGTGCTGCCGGCGCCGGTGAAGCCCGGGGGATTGACGCCGATGATCGTCACGGGGACATCGTTGATCGCGATCGACCGTCCGATCGCGTCCGGCGACCGCGCGAATTCGCGATTCCAGAAGGCGTCACTGATCATCGCCACCGCGGGGCTGCCCGGCATGTCGTCGGACGGACGAATCTCGCGACCGATCTGCGCCCGGACGCCGAGCACCTCGTAGTAGTTGCCCGAGACTTCGTGCAGAAGCACGCGCTCCGCGTTGTCGCCGATCGTCGCGTTCGCCGCCGTCGCGTGGTACGCGAGCAGATCGGTGAGCACCGTGTTCTGCGCGCGCAAATGCTGGTAGACGGGGTAAGAGAGGCCGGTCGTCGCGAGCCGCCTCAGCGATGCGGCGTGAGGGACGTCGAGCCGATCGAAGAGCAGTTGCTTGCCGACGGAGAAGATCGTGGTATTCGCACCGATCGCCAGTGTCAGCGACGAGGCCGCGACGATCGTGAAGCCGCGGCTCCTGCGGAGCACGCGCGCCGCGAACACCACATCGGCCCAGATTCCCAGCATGGAAGGAGACTTTACCGCAAGTGAGATTACTCCTGCCTAACCTATCCCCCAGACCTGTTCGGGTCGCGAGTCCGTCAGGGTTCCATTACAGGCTCGAAGGTAGGCCCGGCTAATTGTCCCCTCGCGTCAGGTCAGTCATGGTGTCTGTCGGTCCGTCTCCCCGGTCGCTTTCGCCGTCGTCGTTTCCGCGAGCTCCAGCAGTCGCGACGCGAGCGCGACGGCCGTGTCGCGAGCCATCGCCATCAGGTATAGCGGTTCGCCGTCGGCGCGCAATCGGGCCAGCAGGATCACGTCGTCCCACAAGGACGCCGAGAACTGATCGGGCGGTACGAGGATCGTGCTGCGGCGCCGCGCCTTCTCCGGCGGAAGCTTCGACGCGTTCGCGGCCCACTCGCGCAAGCCGGTCGCGACGTCGATCAACCACCGGCCGTCCAGCCGTCGAACGCTGGTGTTCAAACGGCGCGTTTGAATCGCCCGGTTGACGCATTGCCTCGACGCGCCGACGCGCCATCCGAAGGCCGAAGGCGACTCGCTCGCCGGTTCCGATCGCTTGCCTGAATGCACGTGCACCTCGAAAATTTCTCGCCGTCTGCCGCGGGGTTGCGCCTCGCTCGCCCGCTCTCGGCGATGCTTTTCGGAGAACCTCTGCCGACCCCCTCCGGGGGCGCGCCACTTCTGCGAGTTCACTCAACCGTCTGACATCTTGATTGGGCCACGGCGAGAGAAACCGCCGGGTCAAAGCAATAGCTGCCGGATCAAAACCAACGGGAAAAACGGCACACTCAGGAAGATCGAGGAGCCGCCGATCTTGGGCGCGTTTTGGGCGCCCTGACACAGGACCTGTCGGGAAGGTTCAAGAGCCGCAACAGCCCTCAGCGCGTCTTGGGCAACTCGACGTACTCGGCTTTGGCTTGCTGGTAGATCGGAGTCTCGGGGTCCGCATCCTTCCACAGCGTGAGAAAATCCTCATACGACTTGCGTGCTGAGGCTTCGTCGCCCATTATTCGGTGCGCCCTGGCCAGCTGCAGGTGTGAGAGCACTCCAGTGACGGCTGTGCCCACCAGACCCGGATGCGCGAGCAACTTCTTGAACTCGGCCGCCGCCAGGCGCCCCTCATGCATCTGCAGATAGGCCAAGCCGCGAATGTACGCGGGGTAGAGGACCGAGAACGAATCGGGATCTGCTAACTCGTACTTCTCGGTTCGTCGCAAGGCTTCGACCGCGCCAGCCGGGTCGCTCGCTTGCAGTCGCATCGCCGCCCGAATGGTGGGCAGGCAGTAATACTGGATGCTCGTATCCAATGGAAACGCAGCATCCAGCGAATCCGCGAGCTCCTGTGCCTGCTCTACGTCTCCGGTTCGTGCCAAAACGAGAGCGAGCATCAGTTGCCTGTTACGGTTCGGACTCTTGTTGAGCGCCTGTGCTGTCAGACGCCGAGCGGCCAACACGTTGCCAACCTCTGCATCGGTCCGCGCCTCATTGAGCCTGTCATTTGGAAGGGTACCGGCCTTGCCGGCCGAATCGATGGCTTGCTGCATCAACGCGCGCGCGATGCGGAAGTGACCACGATAAGCCTCCACGTACGACTGGACAACGAGGAAGCGACCGACGTCAGGCTTGCCGACGGCCCAACGCCATTGCTCAGCCAACGAGGCGTCGTCGCCTTGGAGAAAGGCCAGCATGGCGCGGGTCAAGCGCAGGTCGCTGCTATCGAACTTTTGTGCATTCGCCTCCTCGACAGCTGCCTTTGCCTCGTTCAACTGATCCGCAAGCGTGCTCTGGATTATCGAAATGTTGTAGCTCCAAGGGCTTGGCAGTAGTCGGGCCGCCTCGCGGGCTTCGGCGGCCGCCCGGTCCAGTTGACCCAACAGCTTCAGGCACCTTGCGAAGTTATTCCGGGCCACGACATCGCGAGGGAACGTCTGCACCCACTTCGAGAGAACGCTATAGGCCTTTTCTTTCTCGCCCGTAACCTCGTCGTAATAGAGATCTTCTACGCGGAAGCGGTTCGGTTCGCTGAGCCGGCCGCGAAGCTCGTAGGCTTTTTTCAACGCGGCTGTCGCCTGCGTGAGTTCTCCCAGGTTCGAGTGAGCCGCTCCCAGCGCCGCATAGGCTAGCGCGAACTGTGGATCTAACTCAGTCGCGCGCTGATAAGAAGAACGAGCGCCTCGGGCATCTCCGGCGAGGTGGCGCGTGTAGCCCTTCACCAGCGATTGCAATGCCTCCAACGACGGACTCGCGGCCTCCTCCAGCGGCTTATTGAACCTGGCAACGGATGTCGCCGGTTCGCCCAGCTTGTTCCGCAATTGACCTGCCGCAGCGCCGAGGACACGCACGATCTCATTTCGGCTGGCCACCTCGTCTCGAACTCGCGCAACAGCCGTTCCCGATTGGCAGTCGATCGCGGTCAGCTCAATGACAAAGCGATTGCCGGCGTCCTCGATGGAACTGCCGACAACCATCTTGCTGTTCGT